>NC_016604.1:611022-916534 GCF_000230895.2 Mycolicibacterium rhodesiae NBB3 | reverse complement strand
ACTACGCGAATGCGCGACTCAGGGCCTTCGCGGGAGAGACCCTGGACCAGGGCTGGTGGAAGCTGCTGTGGGTTCCGCCGTCAATGCCGTACTTCGTTCCCGGTGAGGTGTACTCCAATTTCTCCGACGGGTCCGTCACCAAACGCTTGATCTTCTCGGCATGGTCGAGCGTTCCGACGTCAGTGGCCAGCCTGCTCAGCTACGAAGCTGAACGTCGAATGGTCGCTGGATCCGCTCTAACGGAGAACACTGCGGACGCAAGGAGAGCAGTGTCGTCGCGCCTTGACTACGTGCTCAGGGAGGGGCGCGCGTCAAGCATGTCGACTCTCGCGCTGTTCTGGCCGCACCCAACGCTCGCAGAGCTAGGGGACCCGCTCACACTGCTGGACGACGGTGCGCCTTTAATCGACGCCGAGGCCGCAAGGAATCGCGTCGATGAGCGCATCCGCTCCTTGGCGCCACCCTCGTCCGACGTGCGCCCAGACGCGGTGTCGGAAGCCTTGTTCGCATGGCCGGGCAAGTGGCCAGACGGCGTGCACCGACGCGCGGACGCTGCGGCGTACTGGCTCGCGGGCCGCGGCGGCGCCACCAACGATGGAGACACCGAGTCGGGAGGAGCGCTGAGAGAACACGCCAAGATTGCGCTAGAACACACGACCGAGCCACGCTGGCACGAAGACCTTGCGCTGCTGGCCATCCACAGCCCCGGCAACATCGCTTACCGCGCGCTGGCCCGGATCTGCGGCGAGCTCGACAAGGAGCTCCGCACGGAACTCTGGCGCGCGGCCGCCAGACTGGCTAACGGCGTGCGGACCCTGTTCAACCGTATGGACGTGCTGTTTCTTATCGATCAGATTTACGGGCACGAGCAGCCGTACTGGAAGTCGGTGCTCCGATATTGCGCTGATGGCAATCTTCAGTCGGTGCTCGATGAATACTGCTTCCAATTGAAGCTCGAGCTCGCTGGCTCTGGGGTCGATGCAATTGCGTTGCGCCAGATTACCGACCGTGCGGTAGAAGCGTTGACGCTCCGTACGTCGCGGTACAACGCCCGCACCACCGACGCGCAGTTCGCAAGGATTCCGATCACAGTCCGATTTGCGCTGCGGTATGGCAGCGTCGTTGGTGACTCGGAGAGTGTGCGGGCTCCAGAGGTGCGGAATGCGTTCAACAGCCCGTTCTGGCCGTTCGTTCTCGCGTCCACGAGCGTTGGACAAGAAGGGATCGACTTCCACTGGTGGAGTCATTCGGTGGTGCATTGGAACTTGCCATCGAACCCCGTCGACTTTGAACAGCGCGAAGGCCGCGTCAACCGTTTCGGCGGACATGCGGTTCGCAAGAATGTGGCGGCGATACATGGCCGCACCGCGCTGGCGGCCGCAGGTACCGGGAACCACCCGTGGCAGGTAGCCTTTGACGCTGCTGATGACCGACCGGAACTCGGTGAGTTCTCGCCGTGGTGGATCTATCCGGGCGATGCACGGGTGGAGCGACTAATCGTCCACTTCCCGCTCAGCCGCGAGGACGCGCAGTACGTGCGGCTCCGAGACTCGTTGACGCTCTATCGCATGATGTTGGGACAGCCTCGGCAGGAGGACATGATGGAGTTGCTTCGGCAACGAGGTGTTTCTGAGAACCATGTGGCGCAGCTAGATCTCAGGCCACCGTCTCGGCGCAAGCCTGCGTAGCCGTGGTGACAACTGATATGGGCACATCGCCGCAAGCGATACAGGTCGGCAGAGTGACGGTGCCATTTGAAAAGGCGCGAGATTGGATCAGCAAGTACACCGACCCTGCAAACATCGCGGCGAAGCGCCCGTATGCCTATCCCGCGTACGACACCTACGAGTCACAGCGGAATGACCCGCGAAAGCTCTCAGATGCGGACCTGCTTGCCCCGGGGCTCCTGAATGTTCCAGTGAAGATCCGCTCGTACTACGATCTCCAGCGAGTCCGGCCACAGCTGGAAGCCGGGCTAGCAAATAGAGATCTTGAATCTCCACTTGCCGAGGTCGAGGACCCAGACCGCATCGCGGCGATGGTTGAACCCCTGTATGCAGTTCTTGACGATCCTCAATTCAAGCCATGGAATGTCAACGCCACCACGCTTTCCAAGGTGCTGCATCGTAAGCGACCAGCGTCATTGGTCCTCCACGATCGGTGGATCAACGCATGCTACGTAGGTCCCGATGGGCCGGTCCATCCGGCAGAAAAGCGATCGTGGGCGGACTACATGACCGAAGTCACCATCGCCGTCGGAAGCGACTTACGCGCTCAGGGCGCGGCGTTCGACCTACTGGGGGACGCGACGAATTCGTCTGAAACCTTGTCGCACGTTCGACTGCTCGACATAGTCGCCTGGACTTCGAGAGGTGCGATGACGAGCGAGCCCGCAGAGCACTAGCGGTCTAGGAAAGTGGGTGAAGTCCGCTAACGACGGCGGGGTTTGGCGTAAAGATCGTGGACCTTGCCGACCTGACTGGACCAGAACACCAATTTGTCGTCCTGGGTCGCTGTGTTCGGGAGCAGGCCGAGTTGGATTGCCAGGCTGTAGAAGCCGGGTCCAGCGTCGTTTCTGTCTATGTAAGCCACGATCGCCGAAAGCATGGCACCGGTTTCGGCAACGGTCCGACTCACAACGTCGCCCAGCAACGATCCGACGGCATTGCGATCCCTCTGTGTGGAGAAGTCAAACGGCTTGTGACCGGCCGCCGCAAGAGCCGTGTTGACGTCTGTGTAGCTCGTGACGCGGCGCAAGCGGGCTTGATCTTCAAGAAACGCTTGAGTGTCAGCGACGATCGCGTCCCACTCGTCATCGCTTCGATCAAACATCTATCACCTTCATCAAGGCTCGATTCGTCCATGTTCGCTGACGCGCCCCGGCGCATCAGGCCTACGAATGCCGAGTATTACGGATGGCACTGACAGTTGGGACTAAAACATGCGGCACGCGGCACATGGACAGCGAGGAGCTGTTGACCAGGCAAGAAGCGCATCGCGTCAGCGGGGATTGCCCGTCAGACGTCCGACTGACCGTTTACCCAAGGCATGTCGGATTCATCTACTAGCCTCCGCCACGTGGACATCGGAGTTTACGAATCGCTGCTGACCGAGGGGCTCAACGAGCAGATCCAGACGCGCCCCGATCTCGTGCCGGCGTACGGGACGATCGACGACGCGGAGCAATCGCTCGTGATCGCGAGACATCTGGGGCCTGTGATCGAGAGATCGTTGCGCTCCGCGTCCAATGCCGAAGAACGCGCGCAGCTGGTTAGTCGCATCCTTGCTGTTCTGCGGGCCACGTGGGCTGAAGCAGAGGCGCTCCACCTCATAGAGCCTGGCAAGATCACGCGACTAGACGAAGTCGCGAGCACAGCAGCGCTCGACCGTGTTCGCCTGCCCCGCCCCGCGACGCCCTTCTCTGATGCCGCCCTGATGACGAACGCGCGTGATGAGCCGACTCTGGCGGCTGAACTGCGTGCCGAGATGGGCAGTGCAGATGAGGTTGATCTCCTGTGCGCTTTCGTCAAATGGCAGGGTCTTCGCCTGCTCGAGGATCAACTCAAAGAACTGCAACGACGAGGCGTGCCACTGCGTGTCATCACCACGACCTACCTCGGGGCCACCGACGCACGCGCGCTTGACGCCTTGGTGAACGAATTCGGCGCCGAAGTCCGGGTCAACTACGAAACCGATCGAACGCGACTTCATGCGAAGGCGTGGCTGCTCCGACGTAAGACCGGGTTTCATACCGCGTACGTCGGCTCGAGCAACTTGTCCCATGCCGCGCTCGTTGACGGTCTCGAATGGAACGTGCGGCTGTCCGCAATTTCTACTCCGCACCTGATCGAGAGGTTCCGCGCAACCTTCGATTCCTACTGGGAGAGCCGCGAATTCGAGCTTTACTCACCGAGCCGGGACGGCGACCGGCTACGGGCCGCCCTCGAAACCGCGTCGGGTAACCGCACCAGCGATCGCGTCATCGTGACGCTTTCGGGCCTTGAGGTGCATCCTAAGCCCTACCAAGCTGAAATGCTCGAACAGCTGGATGCCGAACGGACGATCCACGACCGGCATCGCAATCTCGTCGTGGCAGCTACCGGGACCGGCAAGACTGTCGTCGCGGCCCTCGACTACCGGCGTTTGGTTCGTGACGTCCATAACCGCGACTTGACGCTTCTGTTCGTCGCGCATCGCAAAGAGATCCTCCAGCAGTCCCGGCGGATTTATCAGGAGGTGCTCACCGACGCGACATTCGGTGAGATGTTGGTCGACGGTCAAGAACCAACGCAATGGCGCCACGTATTCGCGAGCATCCAATCGCTGTCACAACGTCGGCTCTCTGGGATCGATCCCAAGCACTTCGATGTGGTCGTGGTCGACGAGTTTCACCACGCGGAAGCGATTTCCTATCGGCGCTTGCTTGACCGCGTAGATCCCGTGGAGCTCCTCGGGCTCACCGCCACGCCCGAACGCGCAGACGGTGTGGACGTTCGGGAGTTCTTCGGCGGGCGCGTTGCCGCGGAGCTGCGGCTGTGGGAGGCCCTCGAGCAGAACCTCCTTTGCCCCTTCCATTACTTCGGCATTCACGACGGAACAGACCTCGAAGGCATCCAATGGAAACGCGGTGGGTATGACCTCTCGGCTTTGAATAGCCTCTACACCGGCAACGATGCACGCACCCGAATTGTCTTGAAGGAGCTGCGTGACAAGGTATCCGATGTCGGAACGATGCGCGCCCTAGGCTTCTGTGTGAGCGTCGACCACGCACGGTATATGGCCCAACGCTTCGTCCAAGCCGGCATACCTGCCCGAGCAGTCTCGGCCGAGACATTAGCGACTGATCGCAGAGAAGCACTGCAAGCGTTGAGAAATCGCGAGATAAACGTCGTGTTTGCTGTCGATCTGTTTAATGAAGGTCTCGATATTCCAGAGGTCGATACCGTTCTCTTCCTTCGTCCGACTGAAAGCGCAACCGTCTTCCTGCAGCAGTTGGGTCGCGGTCTACGACTGATCCGAGGCAAGACGGTGCTGACAGCATTGGACTTCGTCGGGCATCAGCGTCGCGAGTTCCGGTTCGACCAACGGTTCCGCGCGATGACTGGGGTTGGCGGGAAGGCGTTGCAACGACAGGTCGAGGAAGGTTTTCCATTCCTGCCGTCGGGCAGCCAGATCATTTTGGATCGCGTGGCACAGACCATGGTGCTCGAGAACATCCGACAGCAGGTGGCACCGAGGTGGGCTGCGTTGGTATCGGAGGTTAGAGCTCATCCGGATGACCGATTGGCCTCTTACCTCGATGCGTCCGGTCGCGCGATCGAAGACATCTTGCGCAACAACCGCTCGTGGACCACTCTCTGCAGAGAAGCCGGCAAAATCAACCGCCCAACGGGTGCTCGCGAAACCGACCTGGTCAAGCGAGTGCGGGCACTTGCGCATGTCGACGACCGACGCAGATGGGCCACATACAAGTCGATGCTCGACGGACGGATCGATACGTCCACCCCAGCCGAACAACGGATGGCCGAAATGCTGTTCTTCTCGCTGTTCCCGAACGGGGGAGGATTCGACAGTATCGCAACGGGTCTCGAGCTCCTTCGAAACGAATCTGTCGCCGAAGAGATGAGACAAGTCGTTGACATCGCTTTCGACACTGCACGCCGAACCACATACGGCCTATGGAGCGTGACTCCCGACCTCGAAGATGTGCCGCTCGAAATGCACGCGACATACTCCCGCGAGGAGATTCTCGCGGCGCTAGGTTTCGTTTCCCTGCAGAGGACGCCAAGCACAATGCGTGAGGGTGTGGCTTGGTGCCCGGCGGTGAACGCCGACGCGTTCCTCATCACGCTGAAAAAGTCCGATCGCGATTACTCGCCGACCACGATGTACCGCGACTTCGCCTTGAGTCCAGACCTGTTCCACTGGGAGTCGCAGTCGACGACCTCGTCGGCGTCGCCGACGGGACAGAGATATATCCACCATCGCGACCGAGGGTCCCACATTCTGCTGTTCGTCCGCGAGGCCAAAACGAACGCGCTGGGGGCGTCGCCCTACATTTTCCTCGGTCCCGCCGATTACGTATCCCATGAAGGTGATCGACCGATGGCCATCACCTGGCGGCTCCATAAATCGATGCCGACAGAGGTCTTTCAGGCGTCGACGGTTGCAGTCGCATGACCGGACGCTCGGACGCGAACGTCTCAGACAACGATGTAGCGCGCTGCGTTCAGGCACTGAGCGACGCGGCCGTAGCACTATCTCCGCGAGAGTTCATTGACCGAGGCCGAGTTCCATGCGACCGGCCCGGTCTGTACAGCTGGTGGGTCGATAAGGAGGGTGCCGAAGACCTGAGCCGTGGTCTCGCCTTGGAGGTCAAGCCAGGTCTCATCTACGCAGGCCTGGCGGGCGCAACCCGCTGGCCCAGCGGTCAGCGCTCCAACAACACATTGTGGTTACGGATCATGACAATGCACCTCGGCGGAAACCACGAATTCTCCACATTCCGACGCACGCTCGGCGCGATCGTCGCGCAGGCGAACGGCGTCACGCAAATCGACGAAGATGGTTTAACGCGATGGATGCACAGTCATCTACGTCTTGTCACCATCCCGTTCGACGACAGGGATTCGTTGGGGCGGCTTGAACGAGATGTGCTGGCGGAGCTTGATCCACCGCTAAATCTTCAACACATGAACCCGACAGCAATTCGCCGCCGGCTCAAACAGTTACGTCGAGCGATTACGATCCAATCCACGGCGGTGGAAAGCTGATATCCAGCCGCTCAACGGATTTGAAGCCTGACCACGTCAGCACGCCGGCCGGCTGACCGCGGTAGATGCCGCGTGCGGCTGCGGCTACCCGATCGTGCTGCGTTGGCCACTGCAAGGCGACTGCTAGCTGCTCCAAGGTTTCTCGATCACGTTGCAGCACTTGATCAACGAATCTCACCGCAGGTAGTGCACCACTCTTGTCACTGTTGCAGGGCGTGCACGCGAGCACGAGATTCGACAGTCCGTCGATCCCGACGAGCGACCAGGGCAGGACGTGGTCGATCGGATTGTTCGCCGACACGTGAGCTCCGCAGTAGAAGCAATGCGGTCCGAAGGCCTCTTTGAACGGTTCGCGCACCGCAGCCAACGTTGTGCGCTCGCGTCCGAACAAATGCCCAGCGACGTCCGGCACCTCTGCGTCGAGAAACTTGTTCATGCGACGTACGTCCTCGACCCACATGATTTCCAAGGCCGGCTTGAGCAGGCCGGCGAGCCTGGCTAGGCCGTAAGCGACCCCAGGCTTCAACTCGATCGCGTCGTCGTGCTCACGCAGCGTCGACCGCGTTATGTGGTCGTGGAGGAATGAGTCGTCGTACAGGAAGGGATCGCTGGTCGAGGAGCCGGGCAGCCGCTGTAGGCGGTGCAACGGCTGCTGGGCCAGGCATAGAACAACCTCGTTAATCGCCTTCGCGTAGTCGGCGGGTGCGCGCAGTCGCGCAACATACACGGAACCTGCCAAACGACCAGAAGCGGCACGCAACGCATTCGCTGCGATCAAGATCCGGGCACGCGGCTGCGTCGACTGTCGAAGCTCATGTCCATCGAACGGCCGCACCTGATGCCAGTAGACGTCGAGCACTCGGTGAGCCAGTTCGGACAAAGGTACCTTCAACATCTCGTCAGGCCGGTCCGGAAGGTTCTCGATGCAGTGTTCGAGGAGCGCCATCAACGTCGCCAGCTTGTACGTCGCGGTCCGTAAGCCGGTTTCGAGGATGGCTATGACCCGCTGACCGAGCAGTAGCGGGTCCACAGTGTCATCCGACACGGCAAGTCACCCGTGTCAGTCCATCGCGGTACAACTGCACTCGGACATTATTGCGAGACCAGGGGGACCGGTGGGCAAACTCGTTCGGGACCATATTCCCGATCTCATCCGCGCCTCTGGCCGTCGCCCGCACGTGAAGACGTTGAGTTCACAGTCCTATCGCGAGGCGCTCATCGAAAAGCTGCGCGAAGAGGTTGCAGAGCTCGCGGCCGAGCAAAGGTCGGAAAGGGTGCTCGCAGAAGCGGCCGATGTGCTCGAGGTTCTCGCCGCGATCGCCGCCGATCATGGTGCCACCCTCGATACCATCGTTGACGTCGCACGAAGGAAACGCATGGAGCGGGGAGGCTTTGACATGCGGCTATGGCTCGATGGGGTCGATCCAGGCGAGGAACGCCGATGACTGCGGTGGAGCCTGTTCTCGGAAACGAGCGGCTGAAGAACTACGTCCTCGCACTTGCCGACGAAGACGCGAGTCTCAGCGATGACGCGCGCCTCGTCGTGTTGGCCGCGATGGAATCCGAGGAAGACCTGACCGAGGTCCTCGGTGCCGGCACCACCAAAGCGACGCTCGTCGACACATTGACTGCGCCCATCGAGGCGACGCCGGAGCCCGCGGGCGCTTACCTGACGTCGATCAGCGTGGAGGGCTTCCGCGGAATCGGCCCGAAAGTGACGCTACCGCTCAAGCCCGGTCCTGGGTTGACGGTCATTGCCGGCCGCAACGGATCTGGTAAGTCAACTCTCGCCGAAGGCCTTGAACTCGCTCTCACCGGCACCAACTCGCGGTGGAAGAACAAGCCCGCGATCTGGTCGCAAGACTGGCGCAATCTCCATGCCGGCGACAAGTCAGAGATCCGCATCGGTCTCGCTGAAGAAGGCTCAGGCGCGACGGAGATCGGTGTCGACTGGCCATCCGGTGACATCCCCGTCGACGACGCCAAGCGGTGGGTCCAGCGCGCGGGGGAGAAGCGCGAAGACATCCCCGCGCTCGGCTGGGAACCCGCACTCGAGATGTACCGGCCTCTGATGAGCTATGACGAGCTAAGCGGCATCCTCGAAGGCACTCCCAGCGCCTTCTATGACCAGCTGTACAAGCTGCTCGGTTTGGAGCAGTTGAGCGATGCGCTCGCTCGGCTCGAGGCCGAAGTGAAGCAACTGCGTCAGCCAGGCACCGAGCTACGCAAAATGCGGGATGCGCTCAAACCGATACTCGAGTCGCACGAAGACCCCCGCGCCGCAACCGCTTTGGCTCAGGTCCGCAAGAACAAGCCGAACCTCGATATTGTTCGGCCGTTGATTACCGACGGTACCGCCGCAGCCGTCCCGGAGGCCTGGCAACGTGCGGAGCGGCTGTGCACTGCCGACCCCGAAGACATCGCGCTCAAGTGCGCCGCCCTGCGTTCCGCCGCGGAAAGCGAGCGCCAAGAAGCCGATCGTTCCGATGCGCTTGCCGCCGATCGCGCTCAACTCTTGGAGCTGGGCCTCGATTTTCACGACCACCACGGGAACCAGAAGTGTCCCGTCTGCGGCCACGGAACGCTCGACGAGTCGTGGGCCGTCGCCGCGCGTGCCGCGCTCGAACAGGACCAAGAAGCCGCCCAGGCCTTGAAGGCGGCACGGGCAGCCACCGAACAGGCTCGCTCGGCAGTGATCGCCGCCGTGCGCGACGTTCCGGCACCACCTGTCACGGACCCGGATCTGACATCGCTGGGCGCCGCACGCGCTTCCTACGATGCGTTCGTCAGACTTCCCGCCGACGGGCACATCGCACTCGCGGATCACGTCACCGAGATGCTCGGCCCGGTTCGCGAGGCCTACTCGAGTCTCCGTGCGGAGGCCGTGAAGCTGATCCAATCGCGCGCGGACGCGTGGGCGCCGATCGCGTTGGAACTGGCTGACTGGGTCCGCAAAGCTGAGAGGGTCGCCGAAACGGAACCGAAGCTCTCGGTCGCGGATGAGGGGTTGAAGTGGATTCAGAAGAACGCGGGAGTGCTCCGCAATGAACGGATAGCGCCGCTGGCGGATCAGGCCAAACGCATCTGGGCTGCGCTTCGGCAAGAGAGCAACGTGGACCTTGGCGAAATCCGCCTCGAGGGCCAAAAGACCACGCGCCGAGTCATTTTGAAAGCAGATGTCGACGGCTCTGACACCGATGCATTCGGAGTGATGAGTCAAGGTGAATTGCAGGCGCTGTCGCTCGCGATCTTCATCCCTCGCGCGACGTCGTCGGCGAGTCCGTTCCGTTTCCTCGTCCTCGACGACCCGATCCAGGCGATGGACCCGTCGAAGATCGACGGCTTTCTCGAAGTGCTCGTCGACCTCGCCGAAACACGTCAAGTCATCGTCTTCACCCACGACGATCGGCTTCCGTCGGCGATCCGAATGTCGCGTGCGCCTGCGCGCATCGTCGAACTGAGCCGCGGTGCCAACTCTGTCGTGACCGTGACGGAGTCGACCCGGCCAGCTGATCGGTTGCTCGAAGACGCCTACGCGATCGCGGCCGATAAAGCCGTCCCCGACGACATCAAGAGGAAGGCCATTCCGGTGCTGAGTCGTGAGGCACTGGAGGCGACGGCTTGGGATGTGTACTCATCGCGTCTGTTGTCGACCGGTCACAGGCGAGTCGAACTCGAAGACGCCTGGGAAAAGGCAACCACGGTGAGGCTGCGAGTCGGTCTGGCTGTCAACCCCACGGATGACGCGGCGATCGAGAAGTGGCTTAGCGGTGGCAGTGCGCGTCGTGCCGCGATGGCAGTGGCTGGCAAAGGCCTACACACCGGAGTGCAGGACTACTTGGAGGCTGTCAAGCAAGTCCGCCTTGCCGTCAAAGACCTCGGGTCGCTCGCGCCATGACCGGCGGCGGTAAGCTTCTCGATTACGCCGATCGGCTGCTCGACGGAGAGTTCGGTCTGGGCGCGCGTGGACCTCGTACTGCCGCCCTGCTAGCCCGGACGGCCCTTGAAGATTGGCTCGATGAGCAGAGCGCGCCGTGGTTGTCCTCAACGGTCGGCCATCCGACCACGAGGTCGAAAATTGTTGTGCTAGGCGCTGTTCGAGATGGTTACGTCGGCGAGAGAACCCGGCGAGTGTGGCACGGTCTGAGCCGGGCGGTGCACCACCATGCGTATGAGTTGCAGCCATCCATCCATGAGATCCGGAGCTTGGTAGGCGCGGTCCGAGAGCTGCAGCAGCAATGAGGGCCGGCAGGCGTCTGCACGAACGAAAATGATTGTCGCCGAACACTTCTGTCACATTAAAGGAGAGCAGCAATATGTCGGAGATAGAAGGCCTCCCTGATGAGATCGATTCGGGTGATATCGCTTTCACGTTTGAGAACTACGATTCCGATGGAGGCGGGCCGACTTTGTTCGACTTCCGCGCTACTTGGGACGGAGGTCACACCATGACGTGGTGGCAGGACATCTCAGAACGACAGCCCGGCTTAAGCCCTATGTCCAGTGCGCCGTCGGAGGGATGGGCCTCCTGGAGAAATGGGAACGACTTGCTCGTCGCGTACACGTGGCCAGATCTCGAGACTGACGGATGGGCGTACGTTCGGGGCGGGGCGCCGACTGCCGCAAAGGATGATGATGCAATGTACGAGCCGGAAACATGGCTTGCGCTTGCGCGAACAGTCCTAGGCGTAGTTCATGAACGGTTCTCCGATGCTGACGGAGGAACGTTCCGATAGTTCGTACAACGCGGTACACAACAAGTTGGCGGCGGCGCGCGTTGACCTGCATGCCCCTTGTCAGAAGTAGGGCGTAACTAGCTTTCTTCGTTGATGCAGCCCATTAGTATCTCCGCACAGCCAGTGGTATGACGACCTTCGGGTCGCTTACGCCCTTGCGGCCGTCCGCACCTGCTTGCTGATCCGGTTGACGATCCCATCGTCGAGATCTATGTCGAGCGTGACCGCTTCGTGCACGACTCCGCCCCCATCCCCAACTAACTCGGGTAGCGCATCGACGAGTTCGACGTAGTCGTCGATGAAGACGCGGAACCCGTCGAGCGGAATACCCATCAGCCCCGCGGTGTCTCGAACCAGACCGTCGTATTTGGAGGGCGCCTCGAGATCGCGACATCGCTCAGCCAGCGTGAGGAAGCGCTCGTGAAAGTCCATCAGCCGGTTGGCCACGTGCTCGATTCCGGCGGCGTCCGCGGCGTCCTCGTCGTGGCCTCCGAACACCCCCATGAACGCCGGCGCAGACATGAAGCCCTCAAGCTGCTCGACCAGCCGACTCAACTCGTGCATCGAGTCCGTGACGAAGCCCGCAACGTCTGGCCCGCTGAATGCGCGCTCGCCACCAGGCATGACGTAGCGCAGATCGAAATCTCGGAGCCGAGGCAATACCGCTGCGCGCCGCTGTACTAACACCGACGCGAAGGCCGCCCAGCGCCACGCAGGTGGCTTCTGCGTGAGCAGCTCCCTCAATTCCCTTGCTGTGTGGGCGATCGCCGCGACTTCGGGCTCCTCTGCTGACGCGTCCGACGGCTGCAACGGCAACTTCGGTGATATCGAGTGCATCAACTCCGCCCCCGCGACTCCGTAGACACCTCGATCGTCGCCGCGTTGCGCCCACCGATGTTGGCGCTCGGCCCGGTACGCGATTTCCTCGGCCTCGCGTTCGGCAACAATGCGTCGTTCCTGCTCGCGCCGGACGAGTGCGCGGACGGCGAAGAAGAGCCCGACGGCCGCGCCAGCTGCGATGAAGAACCAGTAATAGGTGATCACCAGTCCGATAAGCAGCAGCATGCCGAACACGGCTGCCCCGGCTCCTCCGGAGTCTGACCGACGCTGCCCCATCACGCCCGCCCCTCGGTATTGCGACCGGCACCGCGATGGCGCTTCCGCGACCACGTCGACACTTGCTCCTGCCGCGGAGCCGAGGTCACCATCGGTGGCCGCACCTAGCGCATGTCCAGTTGTCGGCTGTGACACAGCACCCTCGCGCGTCCCGCCAAGGTTCGATCCGGACATCGAAAGGCAGCATTCCGAAAAGTGCACGTTGCGAACGCCTTTCGCCACAGCGCGGACACGCTGGGTGACGCGAGAAGCGATAGTCGAGAAACGTATCGAAATAACCGTCGCGAATCGCAGCTTGACACGCGATGCAGAGCGCCGCGGGCCAGTCGACAGGCAATGCCGGCAGCCGTCGGCTGTCGAATTCGTCGTCGACTTCGATGCTCTCCGGTTCCACCCTCGGCGCCTCGTATCTCAACTCGTCGACCGTCCAGATCCCAACATCCACGCGTGCATCAGGACCGTGCAGTTCCAGCGCCTTATCGCATCCGCTGCACCTGCCACGTGACTCCAGCAGGACAGCTGCCTGCGCCATCGACGTGTCCCCGAACAACAAACTGTCGTCGCATTCGAACCCGAAACGGTCGAGCGCAGCGAACAACGCGGCCGCCTCGGGGCCTTTGAACAGCGTGGATCGCTCGTCCAGCGCATCGACCCCGCAACCCACCTGCGATACCGGCTCCGCGGGGCTGAACCATGCACTGCTCGAGGCGATTGCGCCTGAGACGGCGCCAATGGAGTCCAGGAGCATCACGTCCGGGAGGACCAAGCGCGGGTCGCTGTCGATGATCAAGACGATGCCATCGCCAGGACGTGCGTCGGGTACCTCCGGCCACGGCTGATACGGCGAACTCGGTTCCAGGCGACTGATGACGGCGTCGTCCCACGGCGTGCCGACGACGACGTGAATACGACTGGGCGTGAACGGCTCTGACATCACATCGAGCCCGTATAACCGTTGTCGCGTGCCCAGGCCACCAGTACCTGTTTGGTGTCTGGACACATGTGGTCCACTGCCGCCACGAGAACGATTGCCGACTCCGTCGGGGCGAACCCCGTCCGCTGTAACTTGCCCAGCACCAGCGACGGATCCACCCCGAAACGCAGCTCGTGGCAGAGTTCCTTGCCGATGCCCATCATGGCGATCATCGACTCGTAGTACACGTCCTGGTTGTCGAGCTGAGCGATGAAGTCGTACTGGTCGGCGCGCGCCGGCGCCGAGAACGCCACTGCTCCGCACACCGCGAGCACGCCAGCAATAACCCCACGTCCGCGCATGATCCCCCCTAGATTCGCGCTTTGACGTGACTGTAAATGAGGGCACCGACAAGAAATGCGATCGGAGATTCGGCAGGCGAAGACGACGCATTCGTGCGTCGAGCGTGCTCGAGGACGCGAGGTGCGCGCGCCACCGGCCCACGCGTTTAGGTCAGCGGCTTGTCAGCTTCTCGCGAATCGTGTCACCGAGGCTCCTCACGGCCGACACGGGTCGGAAGGCTCGAGCCTCAGAGGTCAGTGCGTCGATCGACTCCGGCTTCAGCTCGATGTCGGCGGCCTCGACGTTGAACTCGAGCTGCTCGACACTGGACGCTCCGGGGATGGCGACCACGCCGGGCAGACTGATCAGCCACGCCAGCGCCACCTGCGCCGGTTTCGCGCCGACCTCGGCGGCCACGTCTCGCACCGTGTTCAGCAGCGGTTCGACCCGCTTGAGGTTCTCGGTGCCGAACAGCGGGTTGAACGCTCGCACCCCGCCGGGGCGGTTGTCGACGCCGTACTTGCCGCCTAGCAGCCCCTGCGCGAGCGGACTGTAGGCCATCACCATCCGGTTCTCCCGCTCGGCGAACGGCACGAGGTCGTCGAGCGGTTGCGCGTGCGCCAATGAGAAGTGGACCTGGTTGCTGATCACCGGCCGGCCCAGCGCGGCATCGGCCTTGAGCCAGCGCTGCAGCGAATAGTTGGACACTCCGACCGCGCCGATGCGTCCGCTGTCGAGGAGCTCGCGCATCCCGGGCATGATCACCGAATCGGGCACCACTGGGTTGGCCTGATGGATCTGGTATAGCGGGATACGTTCCAGCTGGAGCCTTTTCGCGCTGGCCGCCGCGCGCTGTTTCACGATTGCGGGGAACGGCGCGATCGGGAAGATCTTGCTCGCCACCACAACGTCAGAGCGTTCAGCGCCGAGCGCCTCGCCCAGGATGCGCTCGCTCTTGCCCGTGCCGTAGATCTCGGCGGTGTCGAACAGGGTGACGCCCAGAGCGCGGGCGCGTGCGACGATGTCGCGTGCCGCGCCCGATGCGTAGCTGTCGCCGTAGCCCCACTCGCGCGAACCGAACTGCCACGTGCCCAGTCCGATCCTGCTGACCTGCCCCAGCCCCTCGACCTCCAGATGCTTCATGAATCCCACCGTACTGACCGACGGAATCAATGGCCGTCGCTAGCATCGACACCACTCATAGGGGAGGTTGAGGCGCATCGATGACGATCACGCCCGACGAAACGCCGCGACTTGCCAACCGCGCGGAGCGCAAGGTCTATCGAACGCTGACTGATCAGCTTCAACCCAATGACCTGATCGTTGCCGGCCAACGGGTGACCGATCACTTGAAGGACCACGAGGTCGACTTCGTCGTCGCCATCGAAGGCGCCGGCATCATCTGCCTCGAGGTGAAGGGTGGCGAAGTCTGGCACGACGGGAATACCTGGTGGCAGGGCGACCGCGGCCACGAGCACAAGATCAAACCTGTCCGCCAGTCCCGCGAAGCCTGCTACGCGCTTCGTGAGTACATTGAGAAGGATCCACAGTGGACGCAGGGTCGGCTGCGTTGGGACCACGTCATCGTCCTACCGAACTCTGAAATTGCCGCCGATTTCGCCCTTCCGGACTGCCCGCGATGGAAGGTCATCGACCGCAATGACCTCACGACGCTCGTCCACAAGCTGAAGCACGTCCTCGTTCGGCAGGAACTCGACCGTCCCTTGCTGTCACAACAGGGCATCGATCAGTTGGCGACAGCGTTGAGCGGTAGGGGATTACCGCAGCGCAGCGTCGTCGCGCGTGCGCTGGCCAACGAAGATGCCGCCGACGCGCTGACCGAGCATCAGGCCGTCGTCCTCGACGCCATCAAGCTGCTCAACCGTGTCGAGGTTCGTGGGGGAGCGGGCAGCGGCAAGACCTTCCTCGCGATGGAGCAGGCGCGCCGACTCTCGGCGAAGGGTCAGCGCGTCGCACTGGTCTGTTACTCGCACGGTCTGGCTTCGTATCTGGAGCGCATCGCCGCCACCTGGCCGCGTCGCCAACAGCCCGGTTATGTCGGTGAGTTCCATGACCTTGGTAAGCAGTGGGGAGCGCCCGAGGGCCCGGACGAATCCATCGCCAGCGCCGAGACAACGCAATTCTGGGAACACGACCTCCCGATTCAAATGGCCGAACTTGCAATGGAACTCGAGCACGGCCACCGGTTCGACTCGATTGTCGTTGACGAGGCGCAGGACTTCGCCGACTCCTGGTGGGAGCCGCTGCTGATCGCGCTGAAGGACCCCGACGAGGGCGGCATCTATGTGTTCACCGACGAAGGGCAGCGGGTGTTCGACCGGCACGGGTCACCGCCGGTGCCGCTGGTACCGCTGCTGCTCGATCACAATGTGCGAAACACCCGGCAGATCGCCAATGCATTCCAGCCGCTCGTCGACCATCCGATGCGATTCCTTGGCGGCGAAGGGCCAGCGGTGAAATTCGTGGCGTGTGCCCGTGAAGACGCGTTGGGCGTAGGCGATGACGAAGTCGAACTGCTCCTCGAGGAGGGTTGGCGCCCAGAGGATGTCGCGCTCTTGACAACCGGCAGCCGTCATCCCGAGCAGACCGAGCGGCAGAAGGACGGTCACAAGGCGTATTGGGACAGCTTCTGGGACGTCGAGCAGGTGTTCTACGGTCACGTCCTCGGCTTCAAGGGACTCGAGCGTCGCGCTGTCGTTGTGGTCGTCAACGAGACGAGCCAGTTCGAGCGCTCCCGCGAGCGCCTCTACGTCGGATTGTCCAGGGCCCGAGACCAACTCGTCGTGTGCGGGGATCCCGAGTTCATCCGTGAGGTTGGCGGGCCTGACCTGGCGCACCGACTGAATCTGCCGCCTCTTTGAGTTTCGTCAGCCAGCTCTTCCGCCCGACTGGGACGGACAGATATTCAAGTCGCCACGTCCGAAGGAAGTAATAGAAGATCGTGTCAATCCTCCGTGCGACGTCTACGCGGCCAACGTCGCCTCCGATGCTTCGTCTGTGATGATTCTTGCAGTCTGGGCGAAGTAGGTTTCAACTTTTTCAGAGTCTCTTGATCGCGCCCACCCGGAAAATATTCGCGCAATACCGCGACGAAATCATCGTCCTCGCCGCTCACTTCCGCGAACAACGTCATTGACGACTTCAACTTCGATTCGTCAACGCTGCTTCCCATCAGGACTCTGGCGCTGACGGCCCCAGACCGGGCGACCAGTCGGGTGCAACGGCGCAGGCGCGGACCCAGCACGTCGTGCTCCAGGTACGCGATAGCCTCCTCGCGCGAACGGATCGCGAAGCGCGCGGAGTACGGTTTCAAATCGTCCCGATGCAGTTGCGGAAACACGAACCAGATCCAATCTGATCTTTTA
Organism: Mycolicibacterium rhodesiae NBB3; assembly: GCF_000230895.2. The sequence goes on along the minus strand of NC_016604.1, from coordinate 899,268 downwards.
CGGCCCGCACGCAGTTCATTTACCGCTCTTTCGAAGTTGCCGTCGCGGTCCTGCTCGATGACGAATCGTTCGAGATCGTAGGGATCATCGTCCATGACTACACCTTGCCCAAAATTCCCTGTTCCTCCCGATAGCCGTCGAGAGGCCTGCGCAGCCGATCGCTGACTCGGTCCCTGCGCGCCCTTCTCAAAGCACTCCTCTGTCGACGTCTTCGGCTGCCGCGAGCTTCGCCGCGCGTAGCGTCGGCGCCGGCTCCCAAACAACAGTGTCCGTCGCTCCAGCGACATATCGCGTCAGCACCCAGCCCGTCTCATCGCGCATTGCCTTGTAGGTCAATTGCGTGTCGCCGATCCACGCCGTCATCGAGTGCTTGCCCGCACGCAGCCGATGCCACCGGTACGCCGGTTTAGCTTTCATGCGAACCCCTCGTCGACGAGAATCGCGCCCGCAGTCGTGATCACGTGCTCCTGTCCGGATCCACCGACTACTCGACACCAACTCTTCACGTCGAGAAAGTCATCCTGCAGGCGGATGTCGAATCCGCCGTACATGCCGGGTACCGGGAACCATATGTGTTGATCCGGAACCTCGTGCAGTATCTCGACCGGCGGATAACGCAGGACTTCCCGCGGATTGCGACCGTCATACAGCTCGCTGATCCGCCCATCGATGACCTCGGCAAGATGGTTGTCGAGTGCGCGGATGTCGTCGCGCCCGAGCGTCGGTGCGGGTGGCGTGAGGAGACGCTCCAGCACTGTGCGGGAGCGTACGTCGACGCCGACAGCGGTACTCGGATAGATGTCGCCCGCACGGTCCATGAAGACGTCGTAAGCGGTACGACCGCGAGACTCCGGCAGAGTCCGTAGGGCGCCGTGCTGAATCAGACTTGCGACGACGCTGACCGGTGCGCCGTGCCAGGCCGCTTGATGCAGAACGGTGAACCACGCGGTTCCCCCTGGCCTCCACCAATTGACGTCGATCTGCTGCGTCGGATCATTCAGCAGTTGCAGCACGACCGACCAGTCGCCGGCCTTCGCGGCGTCCGCGAATCGGTGTGACACCGCTACGATGTGGTCATGAAGCTGCGCGGGCTCAAGAACCCCGCGCCAGACGAAGGGCTCTCGGCTTGACGCCGAATCATCGTTGGACATGCTGGCCGCCTTCCGGTGCATCTGTGCCGCGAGACCCGAGGCGCCGCAACGCTGCTCGGAAGGCATGGTTCGGATTGGCGCCGGGCAACACCGCCGTGACGTCGCGAATCGCATCGTCGGCATCGACGCCACGCAACCGCGCCCCGTACAGCGCGCCCACCGTCGGCGTTCGGCTGTACGCCCCCACGCAGTGCACCAACACCGTCCGACCCTCCCGCCGAAACCTCTCGACGAGCTTCACCACGTCCAGCAGGACGAAGTCGAGGTGCGGATTCTCGTCGTGCTCGGGTCGGTCGATCAGCCGCACCTCCATGTGGGGCATGTCGGTGCGCATGTCCTCGTCCGCCAGACGACATAGCGACACGACCGCGTCGACTTCGTCCGGCAGCTGCCGTAGGACGCCGATCCCACCGAGCAGCACGCCGTCGTCGTACGGGTGCCGCGCGAAAGTATCGACCGCCGAACCCGGATATGAGAAGTCGAACGGGTCAGGCTCGCCCTTGCGTTCGATCGCCGTCGCCAAGGTCACCAGATCGTGCGCGCGTTTCCCCGGCCAACCATGCAACAGCATGCGCCACTCACCTGGGACCGCGGACGCGCCGTACGCGGCACCCAGCAGCCCACCGGCGATCGCCGCGACCGTGTCGGTGTCATAACCCGCCCGCACCGCCGCATCGAGCGCCAGGCGGAGGTGATCCGCGGGAAATGCCCCCGCCGGGGGGGTCGTGATCGCCGACCACGCGGCCTGCAGCGCGGTGACCACCCATCCGTTGTTCGGAAACGACGGCGGCGACGCTGACTCCGCTTCGTCGAACCGCTTGGTCCACAGCTCGCGGCGCCCGGCGTCGATATGCCGCAGACCCACCCGCACGTCGAGCTTGGCCGTCCGCACCGCATGGCGAATCGCGGAGCACCACAACACACAGGCGTCGCTGGCATCTGTGTCGAAGTGGGTGAGCTCGCTGATTGCGCGCGCCGCTTCGACCATCCCGTGCTCGTCGTTGAGGTACGCGAGCGACACCGGTGCCGTGCGCATCAACGAGCCGTTCCCCGCCGTGTGCCCCGTACGTTCGTGGAGCTTCGCGGACTCGGTGCGGGCGCTCGCCGCGGTGATCAGGCCACCACGGCCAGCTGAGCTCAGGACGGAACGGGTCTGATTACCCACATCCTTGGCGTTTCGGTACCACCCGTGCCAGCGCTCGACGATCGCGTCCTGCGCTGAGGCATCGCGCAGATCCGCGCCCGTCGCCGCGACCTCCGCAATGGCGATCGCCATCGACGTGTCATCGGTCCATTCGCCGGCCTCCCAACCGCCGCCGCCGACCATCGCAACTTCGAGTTCGGGCCCGCGTGGTGGCTTGAACTCGTATGGGGCCCCGAGCGCGTCTCCCGCCGCGGTTCCCAACAGCACACCTTCGACTCGATCGTTGTAAGACGTCATGTTTCCCCCTTCTAACCTATTTTGCGCGACTCCGCGCTAATTGTCAACCACGGTACAGTATGGCTCCGACATGAACGAGCGAATCTACGTAGACACCCACGGACGGACCCTTCAGGACTATCCGCGGCCGTCGGTCGCAGTGGACACCGCTGTGCTCACGATCGATCCCGATCTCGGTCTCGTTGTGCTCGAAGTTCGGCGGCCACAACCCAAGGTCGGATGGGCGTTGCCCGGCGCGTTCGTTCACGAGCGGGAAAGGCTCGCTGAAGCGGTGAACCGGTCGCTGCGGGACAAGGCGAATGTCCGGGGACTAAATCCGCGCCAGTTACACGTTTTTGATGACCCGAATCGCGACGAGCGGGGATGGGTTCTATCGGTGGCCCATGTGGATGTGGTGCGGCCAGACCAACTCGAGTCGCGCTTCCAGGACAAGACAAGACTTGTGCCCGTGAACGCGCCAGGGCGGTTGCCATGGGGTCACGGCGACATCATCGGTCTCGCCGTCGATAACATCCGATCGATCTACTCTGACAAGCCAGATCCCGATCGTCTGCTCGGCGAAGAGTTCACGCTGCGAGAGTTGCGATTGACCCACGAAGCGGTTGCGGGAAAACCACTGCAGCGCGACAATTTTCGGCGATCAATGGAACCGCACCTGATTCCGACCGGCACAACGGTGGTCGCCGGAAGGGGACGGCCGGCCGAACTATTTCGCCGGCTCGGTCCCTCGCAACGTTAAGGCGGGAGGGCTCGGAGCGCGGCCTGTCGGACACCGCCGATACATTGGCCGTGGAGGGGATCGACATGAGTGGGCCAGAGCCGGCCGCAGACCGGGAGATTGCGCCGAAAAACGTCTTCGCCCGCTCCAACATGCCCTCACGCTGGGAGCGGTTGACCAACGTCTCACCCCAGACAGCGCCAGACCGGATGTACCTGGCGTTCGTGGCCGCCCGCTTTCGCGGCGACGAGCTCTTGCCCCACCCCGACAAGATCGAGCCACCGGGCGCGCTCGGCACCCGACGCGCGACGGGATACGTCTGCGCGGTGACCGCCGCGTTGGCCAGTGTCCTGTTGATCATCGGCCTGACCGCGAACCAGCCCGCGGCGGCGGTGGCCGCGGCGGCAATGCTCGTCGCCGTGGTCATGGGTGCAGCGACTATCGCGATCGCGACACAGTCTGCGATCAGCGAGTTCAACACTCTGAGAGCCCGGTGCGTCCGAGCGGAATCACGACTTCACGGCGAGTCCCTCGATCCGGAGAACACGTCGACGCTCAACGGGATGATCAACCACGACGAAGGCACTCTCGCGTACTGCGCGGCGAAGATCGCCTCGGAAATCGACCAGGATCCGGCCTGGCATTCGACGCACATCGACATCGTTCCGATCGACCTGTGGAACGAACTGATCGACATCGGCGAAAGCGCACGACAGATCGCCGAAGACCGAGAAGCGACCAGAACGCTCGAAAAGAGCCGGCTCCGAGACGATCCCGATGTTCGAAGCACCATCCGTGAGGACAAGCAGCAGAGGGCAGAAGCCCTTGCTCTGCTGGCCGCCCGGGTATCTGCATTCGCCGACTATCGCGACCACGTCCACCGAGTGAGCGTCACCGCTGGGCGCGATAGCAAGGCGCTGAGCCGAGCGGTCCGGCGCGTAACCGATCAGCAAGCCGCGCAACGGCTGCGTTGACGTAGCGGCATCATCAGTGAGCCGTGACGCTGCGGCTACCGGGTGCACTCGGCTTGCCGTACTTCGTTGTCAGGCAACAGATGAAAGGAGGGTCGTGCGATGAGCAGGCATGGCTACTACAAGCAGAGCGGCGGTTGGGAACCCGCCAATCCAAACTGCTTCTACGGCGAGGACTGTGAAGTATGCAACCCCGGCGGGATCTACGACCGCGACGACGATCACAAACCGCCGTGGGAATACGAGACAGACGACTGATCGCGCGTGCGGCGCTCACGTCGAGCGACTTCCGACCAGCCCACGGGGCCGTCGCGGGACACCGCTCAGGGGGCCGGCTGAACTGTTCCGGGTGTCGGGGCCGGAGCCCGCATCCGGCCTAGAGGTAACGTCGACTCTCATCCAGCAAATACTCAAACCAGTCAAATGTCATACCCCACTGGAATAATAGGTAGGTGACGCAAACATCCACTGAACGTCTGCACATCATCGAGGGAAGCCCCTGGATGGACGCCGTGATTTCGTTGCTGGACTCGCGATGGCCCTACCGGCCGTGGCGCTACGGGTTCGGCGAAGCTCAGATCGGCGATCCCGTCGCGATAGTCCTCGACACCGACCCGCCCAGTGTCATGACGGAGTTGGCAACAATCGGTGCGGACGGCAGACCTGATCTCGCCCTGATGAGGTGGCCTCACACGACGCCCGGTCTCATAGACCTTGCAACCCTCGCGATCGTCTGCAACTTTTCGGAGGACCCGAGAAACACATGGGTTCTGCGCGGCGGCGCGGCGGCGCAAATGGAATCAGCGTTGACCGAGTGTGGATATAGACTCGACGAATCCATGCGTCTTGGGCGGTCGGAAATCGCAGCTGCGCGAATACTTCTGCACTCGGTGGGCGAATGCCTGGGTTGCAGGGACGCTTTCGACTTCACGACCGAAGACGCGCGCGACGCCGTCTATATCCATATGGTCGACACCCCGCAGCGGCAGACCGCACTCCCGGTGGTCAGGACCGAACGCTATGCGAGCTATCTCTACGACTCGACCCCAGAGAGTTGGCTCTTACCAGAAATTCCCGCTGACATCCCGGGCGTTTTATGCCGGCGGTGTGAGCAGAGTATGCGCGAAGAAGGATTTACTAGCCTGTTGGACTTTCGTTTCGCGCGTCACCCGAAGTGCCCGCGATGCCGCGCGAACCGCACACGAAAGGCGATGTACGGCGAGCCGAGCGGCCCCATCCGCGAGCCGTGGCTGGATCCCAGGGGGTGCGTGCAACGAGGCGAGCACGTGTGGACGTGTGGGGCGTGCGGGTTGGAATGGTGGTGACTTGGTTGCGCTGTGTGTCTGGCGACATCGAGCCGCCTAATCCATTCGTTCAATCCCGTTGACGATCTCGGCTTCGGGGCTGCTGATGACGCCGTTTGATCGTCGGCGGCCCGAGTTGTCGGTGGCTGTCGATACCTTCGAACCGACCTCACGATGCCGCTGCCACTGCCAGGCCGGCGTCTCGCGTGCCGAAGGAGCGTGCCATGGCTCGACCCCACAACGCGATCGAGACAGCGGTTGTTGTTCTCGGCGATGATGAAACTGTCCGCCGCTGTGAACAATTGACGGCCCGTGGCGCTCTGCGATCGACGATCGTCGTAGCAATGTTCGCCTTCCCGCTGGGCGCGCCCGCCTCGCACGACGACCTGACCGAGGTCGAAGGAGTCGTGGCCGCACTGGCCCGGGCAATCTCGCTCCGGTTGCCGATATGGATGCCGGAGCCGATGGCGGACCTGAGGCGCGAGCAGCACTATCGCCGGCTGAGTCTGGTGCTGCAGCGGCACGGACTCGACCTGCTCGTGGGCCACGATCTCTGGCCAATGCCGTACACCGGCGGCATGAACGAAATCGACTACGCGCTGCGGCGTGAGGTGCAGGCCGTCGATGACCTCGACCGTGCGGCGCTCGCCGCGGCCGGCGTGGAAAAGTTTGGAGAGAGCGGTCGAACAGGCCGCGAACGCGTCGACGACGGCCCCGCGCCAAAATGATTGGCCGCCAACGCTTCCCCAGGCTGGCTTGCCGTGGGCCCAGCGTCACCGGCGCGTCGTGGGCTACGTGCAGTGGCTGGTAGACGGTTGTGGTGTCACACGCGCGGCGGCGGCGCGGGTGCTGAACTCGTCGGGCCAACGCACCCCTGAGGGCCGGGCATGGCAGTCGCGAAACGTTTCGGCGTTGCTCGACGGACTGTACGACCGCGCAGCTGCCGCCTGAGCCGTGGAAGCTGATGTGCTACAGAAATGCTACAGTCGTAGCATGTCTACGGTCGCATCCCGCGAGCTGCGAAACGACACCGCGGGCGTGCTTCGTCGGGTCGAGGCAGGCGAGGAGGTGACGATCACGGTCAACGGGAGAGCCGTCGCGCTGATAACTGCTGTGACGCCGAAGCGTCGGAGGTGGCTGTCGAAGGCGGAGTTGATCAAGCGCCTCGAGACCAGTCAGGCGGACCCCGGTTTGCGTGACGACCTCGCGGAGCTCGCCGGCGAAACCACCGACGAACTCGACGACTTGTGACGACCGAGCCCCCGACGGCCGGCATCCTCGACACGTCGGTCTTCATCGCCAGCGAAACCGGGCGCCAACTAGACACGACGTTGATTCCCGACGAAGTAGCCACCACTGTGGTGACCCTCGCCGAACTGAACGCCGGTGTCCTCGCGGCGAAAACCTCGGAGATCCGCGCGCGTCGACTTCGCACGTTGGATGCCGTTGCTGACATGACCGCGCTGCCGGTCGACGAAGATGCGGCTCAACTGTGGGCGCTGCTCCGCGTTCACCTGGCCGAGGCGGGCCGACGGGTCCGAGTCAATGACCTATGGATTGCAGCGATCGCAGCCGCCAAGCAGCTGCCGGTCGTCACGCAGGATGAGGACTTCGATGCCCTAGAGGGTGTCGCGGGTCTCGCAATTGTCCACGTCTGATTTCAACGCCCTCGACGCGCTTCCCCTCCGTAGCCGCCAACGACCAGCCGCCCTGCGCGCACCGGGATCCGCTCCCGGGATGCGGCCAATTCGTCGCACCCTGCCTACCAGCGCGCGCTGACGTTGGTGGCGATCTGGTCGGCGATCCTCACCGCCGAGTCGCCGGGGTTGGCGCTGCACGTGTTGATGTCGATGATCACGTTGTTCCGCAGCTGCAGCGCGCGTCCACAGGCCCAGCCGGGAGCACGGGCGTCCCGTTGCATCGCAATGGTTTTCAGCGTGTCGCCCGCGACGGAGATCTGGCCGACCGACCACTGCGACCCGCTCTGGGTGTGGGTGTATTCCTTGCAGACTGACCACTGCTGGGCGGAGGCATCCAGGAACGCACGGGCCTTGTCCACTGTGGGAAACAACACCACCGCCTGCTTTACATAGTGCGTGAAGTCATCGCCGTTGTTGAGGCTCTGATCGCGCTCGGCTCGAAAGCCGCTGTCGCCGTACACCGGTGCCTCGGCCGCGCCGTCGACGGCCAGGCATTCCGCAGGTTCCATAGTGGCGCTGCTGTCCGACATCGACGTCTGGGTGCTGGTGACCGTCATCCCTACCGTGCCCATCGCGACGTCCACTTGTTCTGGGCGCAGCAGCAACTCCACCAGCTCACGCTCGACGAGCGGACGGGGAATCATCGTTCGGGTGGCAGTCACCGAGTCGGCGTTGCCGATGTTGCTCACGCAGCCGGTGACCAGAACGGAGACAACTGCAACCGCCAGTGTGGCCGTGGGTCGGCGCATATTCCCTCCCGTCGAAGCGTGCCAACCGGTTCGTCGCGCGTTATCCCCCGGTAGCGCGCAGTGAGTAAATGATGCAGCAGCACCGTCGACGTCCAAGCGGGGTCGACGGTGTGTCCTGGTCACGATGCACAGTGCTTTTCATAACGGGTCGAGCACAGCGCGCATCAACACTCAGCGAGAGTCCGGCGTCGCTGCAGCTGCGCCATCTGCAGACCCTGCGGGAACATCCCCGACCCCACCCGCACAAGCGATGCAATCACGATGCGCCGGTTGCGATCCCGCTTGCACCTTGAAAACGAAAGCACTGAACCGTGGACGTCACAGATCGACACGATGTTTCGCAACCCCGCCACGTTGCCCCCGGACTTTGGTTACGTTGACCGAACATGCTGCGAACGTGACTCATTACCCGTGGGGGTGTGGCAATGACCGAGCAGTCCTTCCTTCCAGCTCCGACTCGTGCCGAGCTGGCGATCTCGAAGGGGTGGGTCCAGGGCGTTGCCCTGGTCATGGTCTTCGGCTTCCTGATCATGGGAATCCTGGCCGCGCGCACCTACGCGGATTCGATGCCGCTGCCACAGCGCGTGGTCGGCCCGGACGGCCAGACCGTCTTCACCGAGCAGCAGGTCACCGCGGGACAGCAGATCTTCCTGCGCCGCGGCCTGCAGCAGTACGGCTCGATCATGGGCCACGGCGGGTACCTCGGCCCGGACTACACCGCGGAGTACCTGCGGCTGTCCGCCGACGACGTCGGCCAGCAGCTACGCGACTCCGGATCGCCGGACCCGACGGCCGACCTCGTCGAGATGATGCGGACCAACCGCTTCGACGAGGAAACCGCGACGCTGCAGTTCACCGCCGAGCAGGTCGCCGCGTACAACAGGATCCGCGACTACTACGCCGACTTCTTCGGCACGAACACCACCGAGCACGGACTCCTGCCAGAACTCATCACCGATCCGCAGGAAATCACCGACCTCACCGCGTTTTTCAGCTGGACCGCCTGGGCCAGCGCGGCCGAGCGCGCGGGGCACGACTACTCCTACACCAACAACTGGCCGCCCGAAGAGCGCGTCGGCAACAGGCCGACCGCCGACATCCTGGTCTGGTCGGCGATGTCGCTGATCGCGCTGCTGGCCGGGCTCGGCGCATTGTTCGCGCTCTACGGCCGGTGGAGCCGCAAGATCGGCTGGCACTCAACCGAAACCCCGTCGCTGGCCTTCCGCCAACCGGGCGAAGTCGAGATCACGCCATCGCAGAAAGCCACCGCCTGGTTCTTCCTCGTCGTCGCCGTGCTCTTCCTCGCTCAAGCCGTACTCGGCGGCGCCATCGAGCACTACCGCGCCGAGCTCAGCAATTTCTTCGGCTTCGACCTCGCCCAAGTCCTCCCGTTCAACCTGGCGCGGACCTGGCACGTGCAGCTCTCGCTGCTGTGGACCGCGGCTTCCTTCCTGGCCGCCGGCATCTTCCTCGCGCCGATCATCTCCGGCCGCGAACCCCGTCGGCAGTCCTGGCTGACCTACGGCCTGCTCGGTGCGCTGTTCATCGTCGTCGTCGGCACCCTGACCGGCACGGCGCTGAGCACTTTCGGCGTCGACTGGGCCAAGGGCTCCATCTTCTTCGACCAGCAGTGGGAGTACCTCGACCTGCCCCGGTTCTGGCAGATCCTGCTCGTCATCGGACTGTTCCTGTGGATGGCGATCATCTACCGGGCGATCCGCTCTCGCCTGAAGACCGAGAGCAAGCTCAACATGCCGTGGCTGTTCTTCTACGCCGGCCTGGCTATCCCCGCGTTCTACGCCGTGGGCATGCTCGCCGGCACCCAGACCCACCTGACCGTCGCCGAGTTCTGGCGCTTCTGGGTGGTGCACCTGTGGGTGGAGGACTTCCTCGAACTGTTCACGACGGTGATGGTTGCCTACATCTTCGTGATGCTCGGTGTGGTGCGCCGACGGATCGCCATCCAGCTCATCTTCCTCGACGTCATCCTCTACTCGGTGGGCGGCGTGATCGGCACGATGCACCACCTGTACTTCTCCGGCACACCCGTGGAACACATGGCCCTTGGTGCATTCTTCTCGGCGATGGAGGTCATCCCGCTGACCTTCCTCACCGTCGAGGCGTGGACGTTCCTGCAACTGGGCTCGCGACAGCAGTCGCGGAGCAGCGCACCGTTCCCGCACCGCTGGGCGGTGATGTTCCTTGTCGCCGTGGGTTTTTGGAACTTCGTCGGCGCGGGCATCTTCGGCTTCCTGATCAACCTGCCGATCGTGTCCTACTACCAGATCGGCACCGCACTGACCGCCAACCACGCACACGGCGCGATGATGGGCGTCTACGGGATGCTCGCCGTCGGTCTGGCGCTCTTCGCGCTGCGCTACGTCATCCCGCCGAACCGATGGCCGGACAAACTGGCCAAGCTGTCCTTCTGGTCGCTCAACATCGGCCTGGCGTGGATGGTGTTCGCCACGCTGTTGCCGCTCGGCGTGCTGCAGTTGTGGCACTCCGTCAACGACGGCTACTACGAGGCGCGCACACTCGGTTACATCACCCAGTCCGGCAACGTTGTGCTCGAGTGGTTGCGGATGCCCGGGGACTTCCTGTTCATCCTTGGTGGGGTGCTGCCGTTCGTCTGGATCGCTTGGCTCGGTGTGCGATACGGGATCAAGGCGACCACGCACACCATGCCCGCCGAGACCCTGTTCGTCGAGGAACACGCCCACGCCGAGGAGGACCGGACCGGGCTGGCGCCGACGGGCGGCGGCGCGTCGCGGTACGCCTCGGACCGCCGGTTGCCCGACGACACCGAAAACCCCGGGGGTAGTCCGTGAGCGCCGGCATAGCGATCGAGACCTGGCTGACGATCGGATACGCCGCCCTGCTCGTCGCGATCGCCTACGGCATCGACCGGTTCGCCCGCCACGCCGCGGCCAAGGTGGAGCAGCACCGGACCGGCGGATTCGTCTACCACGAGGATCACGACGCCTGGCTGTGTCCGCAGGATCAGTGGTTGTGGCCCAAGTCATTTGATCCCGACAACCGGGTCATGCGCTACCGGGGCAGCCCGACGGTGTGCAACGCCTGCCCGGTCAAGCACACCTGCACCACCTCCAACGACGGCCGCGAAGTGAACCGCGCGATCGACAGCTGGCCTGCGTCGGAGGCGGCGCGTTTCCACCGCGGGATCGCCTGCGCCGTCAGTGCCATCGCAGTCATCTGGCCGCTGGCCATGGCGCTGGCGGCCGGCACCGTGCCGGAGACGCTGCTTCTGCTGGGATGCGCCGTCGTGGTCGGTGTGGTGTCGCTGCCGCTGTGGTCACACCTGCGCCGCACCCCGGCCGTGCCGCCCGGCGTCGTTTTTCAAACGCTTGACGACAACATCGAGGAGCGGAAGCGGTTGGCCGAGGCTGAAATCCGTCGCCGCAGCTCGTACGCCTCCGACCGGCGGGAGGGGCGCTGATGAGTCCGTGGACTGTGGCCGTCGTCGTCCTCGTCGCGCTGCTTGTCGCCGCGGTGATCGCTCCGCTACGCATCGTCAAGGAATACGAACGCGGGGTCGCCTTCCGCCTCGGCCGGTTGCGCGGGCCACTGGGACCGGGAGTCGTCGTCGTCCTGCCCGGCATCGACAAGCTCATCCGTGTCGACCTGCGCACCGTGACGCTGACGATTCCGCCGCAGGAGGTCATCACCCGTGACAACGTCACCGCGCGCGTCAACGCCGTCGTGCTGTTCCGGGTGACCGATCCCACGAAATCCGTTATGGCGGTGGAGAATTTCGCGGTCGCCACCTCCCAGATCGCCCAGACCACCCTGCGTTCGGTCGTCGGACGGGCCGACCTGGATACGCTGCTGGCCCACCGCGCCGACCTCAACGAGGACCTGGCCGCATCCATCGCGAGCCAGACCGAACCGTGGGGGATCAAGGTCGAGGTCGTCGAGATCAAGGACGTCGAGATCCCCGAGATGATGCAACGGGCGATGGCCCGCGAAGCCGAGGCGGAGCGGGAGCGACGTGCCAAGGTGATCAGTGCGCACGGCGAGTTGCAGGCCTCCGCGGAATTACGCGATGCGGCAATAACTCTGAGCGAGAGCCCCGCGTCGCTGCAGCTGCGTTACCTGCAGACGTTGCTCGAACTCGGCGCCGACCAGAACTCGACCGTGGTGTTCCCGATCCCGATGGACATCGTGCGCCCGTTCCTCGAGGGCGCACGCGCCAAGCCGTCAGACGACGCGGGCGGTGGTGGCGACGCCGTCCCACACATCAGGAGGGTGAGATCCGATGACTAGCGCAGCACCCGATCCGGCCGTCACCGCGTCCGTCGATGAGGATCTCGACGGCCCGGGTGTCGGCCGCCCTGTTGTCCTGGAGCCCACCCCGCCGGGGATGTGGCGGGCGCTGCTCGGAACCGCCGTCGGCGTGCTGGCGCCGTTGCTCGGCTTTTTGGTCGGCGGTTCCTTCGGAGCCGGCACGGTAGGTGACTCGGTCGACCCGATGTTCATCTCGCTGTTCATCGGCATCGTGATCGGCGGGATCGGGGTACTGGTTGCGCTGTCCGGCGGGGCAAGGCTGTGGCGCTACTTCCATCGGCAGGACGCGGTCGAGTCCTGACCCCGCTCTAGCTGCTGCCGCCACCAGCGACCCCAGCTTGACGTCGGGGTTGTCGCGCACATCGAGCGGCTATGCATCCCAAGTTCAACGCTGCCGTGGTGAACGTGGGCGGTGGCGGGCACTCGTTACGCGTTCCCGCAGCCGACGGCCGCCTGGCAGGTAGTGGAGTACGAATTCAGCCAGCTTGTCGAGCGGTCCCGGCTGCGTCCGCGGCGCTGCCCGGCTGAGATCACGATAGCCCGCAGCGGACCAGGCGCCGGCGATCGTGGCGTCGATGTATCCGGCGCGGGCGCGACGACGAACGGCCAGCGCCAGCGCTACGGCACTGAGGGAGTGCACGGTGTCGATCCACACGCCCATCGCCAGCACTTCGGGGCTCGGCCTCAGTCCGGAAAAGCTCGCTTGGACAAGCTGTCGGGCACCAAGGATGCGGACCACGGCGCGGCTGCGACCGTCGACGCCGTCACTGTCGACAACGCGCAGCACCCGGTCGGGATCGATCAGCAGCGCGGCGCCCCACAGTGCCCGCAGCACCTCGATGCCGCGATAGGTCTTCATCGCGCACACTCCTCGCGGTACTTCTCGGCATCGGCAGAGAGCGTCATGCCGTGCCCGTAATTCGCGGTGTCCGCCCGTAGTTGCCCGTCGTCGGGGATGGGCACACCGGTGAACAGCTCCGCCTCGAGGCGGACGTGGTCGATGAAGTATTCGAGGTGGCGCAGGCGGGGGATGGTCGCAGCCACCGGAACGTGCAGTGCGGGTGCGCAATGCGCCGACACATCAAGGTTGTGTGCCGCAGCGATATTCGCCGCCGCCAGCCAGCCGCTGTAGCCGCCGCACCGTGTGACGTCGAGCTGCAAGCAGTCGACCACCGGCGCCAGTCGGCGTGCCTCGTACCGGTCGGCGATGTACTCCCCAGCAGCGACGTCGCAGCGCACGGCACTCCGTACCGCGGCCAGCCCTTCGATGTCGTCGCTGCTGACCGGTTCCTCGAACCAGGTGACGGCCAAGTGGTCGAGGGCAGCTCCGACGCGGCGCGCCTGCCCGGTGGAGTAGCCGCCGTTGGCGTCGACCATCAGCTCCACCCCGTCGCCCGCCAGATCGCGTAACCTATTGACCCGCACTAGGTCTCGATCGTATTCATGCCCCCAGCACTGACCGATCTTGATCTTCATCGCCGCGCAACCGGCGTCGCGCCACTCGTCGACCTGTTCGGCGAGTTCGTCGTCGTCGAGGTTGGTGAACCCACCGGAACCGTAGATGGGCACCGTGCTGCGGCACGCGCCGAACAAGACGGTCAGGGACATCTCCTGCAAACGTGCGCGCAGATCCCACAGCGCGATGTCGACCGCACTGATCGCCTGGGCCACCAGGCCGCGGGTGCCGTAGTTGCGGCACGCCTGTGTCATGGCCTCGACGGTGCCCGGGATGTCAGTGACATCGCGGCCGACGACGACGTCGCGCAGATGGGCGGCGATGATCGTCGCGGCGGCAGGCGAGGAGTAGGTCCACCCCAGCCCGGTGATCCCGTCCGCATACGCGTGCACCACGACTGCGGTGGTGGCGTCCCACTGCAAGGTCCCGTCGGCTTCCGGCCCGGCGGTAGGCACCGTGTAGACGGCGACGTCGACGCGGTCGATGTGCGGCGAAGGCATTGCTACACAGCCTTTCTGCGAGTCAGGAACAAGCCGAGTGTCGTTTCATCAGGTCCGCTGCCCGCGCAGCGAGCGCCATGATGGTCAGCGCCGGATTGGCTGCGCCCTGGGTCGGCATCACGCTGCCGTCGACGACGTAGAGGCGGTCGACCCCGAAGACACGGTGTTCGTTGTCGATGACGCCGTCCTCCGGCCGGGCGGCCATCCGTGCGCCGCCCACCAGGTGGGCGTATCGCTTGATGGTGAGGACCTCCTCGGCACCGGCGGCGCGCAGCATGTCGGACATGACGGCGCCGGCGGCGTCGATGAGCTGTCTGTCGTTGTCGCACTGGGTGTAGGAGAAGTGGGCGACGGGTAGGCCGTGCCGGTCCTCTTGGTCGGCCAGGGTGACGCGATTGTCGGGTAGCGGCAGCAGCTCACACAGTGCGCCCAGGGTGGCCCAGTGGACGTAGTCGCGCATGTACTCGCGCAGGGTTTGACCCCAGTGTCCCTGCGCAGCAATGTGTTCCGACCAGGTGATAGGCAGCGGGCTGACGGTCTGAATGGAGAACCCGCGCCGGTAGGGCTGGCCGGGGTCGGTTTCGTAGAAGTCCTCGCTGCTGACCTCCGGTGGCGGTGCCTTGTACATGCGGATCTCGTCGGCGAAGCGGCCGCCGACCTGGGGTGCACCCTGCACCATCAGGTGGCGGCCGAGTTGATCGTTGTCGTTGCCCAGTCCGTCGCGGTAGCGAGGTGTCGCCGACAGCAGCAGCAGCCGCGGCGTCTCGATGGAGTAGCCGGCGACGACGACCGCCTGGGCGCGTTGCCGGTGCAGGGCGCCGGCGTTGAGGTACTCCACGCCGACGGCGCGCCCGGCGTCGTCGTCGACCAGGATGCGGCTGACGTGGCTGTCGGCGCGCACCTCGGCCCCGTGCGCCAAGGCGTCCGGAACATGGGTGATCAGCGGACTGGCCTTGGCGTTGACCTTGCACCCCTGGATGCAGAACCCACGGTAGATGCAGTGCGGACGGTTTCCGAAGCGACCGTTGGGGATCGCGACTGGCCCCACGCGCATGTCGATTCCCAGGGCGCGGGCGCCGCGCAGCGCGACCAGCCCGTTGCCGCCGACAGGGTGCGCGCTGTGCGGATATCTGTGCGGGTCGCCCCACGGCCAATCCTGCCCGGCGACAGGCAGTTCCGCTTCAATCTGCTCGTAGTAAGGCCGCAGGTCGGCGTACTTGATGGGCCAGTCGGCACCCACCCCGTCGCTACTGAAGGTGCGGAAGTCGGAAGGATGGAAGCGCGGGGTGTAGCCGGCGTAATGGACCATGGATCCGCCGACGCCGCGGCCGGAGTTGTTGGAGCCCAGCGGAACCGGATCAGCGCCGCCGATCTGGCGGGGTTCGGTCCAATACAGCCCATGGGATCCGCGTTCGTCGCTGACCCAGTCGCTGTCGGGATCCCAGAACGGGCCAGCGTCCAGCAGCACCACGCTCCACCCGGCGCGGGCCAGCCGTTGGCCGAGGGTCGCGCCGCCGGCGCCTGCGCCGACGATGACGACATCGACCTCCTCGTCGGGCTCATAGCGTCGCATGTCGGTCCGCAGGCGATGGTTGGTGCGCGCACCGTCGTTGGGCAACAGCCAGGCCGACGCGTTACGGTCCCGCACCGCGCTGCGCTCACCCATTTCTGCGCTCGGCGGGCAGATCCGCGTCGGCGCGACGGGCGCGCTCCACACGGGTGGCGAACGGAACGGGGTCGGTGCCGCGGTGATCGGCGACCTCATAGGACTCACGCGCGTTGACACCGGGATTCAAGTAGCCGCGTGGATAGGCCGGACCCGAGAACCCCATCTCGTTCCACGCCCACAGGTGGGAGTAGAACGCCGTACACGCGTACCTCGTCCACAGGCTCCACACGTGGCTGCCCAACCAGTCGTGCCACATGTCGCCGGCATCGGCAAGGTCCTGGACGTCTTGCAGTAGTCGCGCCTGCCGGGCTGTACTCAGTTCGGCATAACCCGCGTCGTGTTGCTTCCGGGCGTCGTCGTCAAGCGCGGCCAAGGTGTCGCGCCACGCTTGGCCGTCCTCGGGCATGTCGTCGTAGTGCCATCCGTCGGTTTCGCCAGCGGCGAGCCGGTCGTCGACCAATGCGAGCACCGGCACCTTGGGGTCGCTGTCCTGGGCGAGCAGCAGATCAAGCAAGGGGGCGGCGATCGCCACCTCCTCGTCGGTGAAGAACGACAGCATCGACGGCAGCCCGAGACGGGCGAGCACCACACCGGCGGTGACCTCGTCCCACTGCTCGGCCTGCGCCAGCACGTCGAACCCGGGGAAGCGGCCCCGATGTTGCGGCGTGACGGCACGGCGATGGGTGGCGCGAAACGGCATCAGCCTCTTTCCTTCCCGGGCAGCGGAAGATCCTCGCGGCGCAGTAGCGCGGCCAACAGCCCCATGCCGCCGACCAGCGAGGCCAGCAGTGGCGCGAAGAGGGGCGGCCCCGATTCCAGGTTGTACATAGTCAGCCCGCCTGGGCGCTGCCGGATGCCACGCAGGTGCAGATAGGCACCCTGCAGCCCGTTGGCGACGATCAGCGCGCTGGCCGTGGGCAACACGGTGTGGGCGGCGCGCCGGGAAAAGTATCCCGCCAACCCGGCGGGCACTGCGGTGGGCACGATGACGACAGGCCAGTACATCATTCGATTGCCGAAGCTCGCGCCATCGTGTGACAGGTAGATCTCAGCGGTGGTGACCGCCGCCCCGGCCGCCGTCAGTGCCGCCAGGGTGCGTTCGAAACGCCCGGTGCGGATGGCGTGCACCGCGGCGCGCACCGGCCTCATGATCGATCCTTCTTCTCGTTGGGAAAGTATTGCTGGACTTTCTGTTTGACGCCCTGCTTGATGAAGCCCGCGGAGTTCTCGTCACCCCCGACGACGGCGTGTGCCAACGACTTCGCCTGGTCGAGAGTGGCGTGTGGCGGGATGGGCGGCACGTCGGGGTCGCAACGCACGTCGAGCACGGTGGGTCGGTCGGCGGCCAACGCGCGCTCCCAGGCACCGCCGAGCGCCGCCGCGTCGTCGAGATTCTCCCCGTGCAGGCCGAGGCTGCGGGCGAACCCGGCGTAGTCGACGTCGGGAAGTGATTGCGACGCCGCGAATTTCGGGGAGTCCTCCATCGCGCGCATCTCCCAGGTGACCTGGTTGAGGTCGTTGTTGTGCAGCACCGCGATGATCACCCTGGGGTCGGTCCACTGCCGCCAGTACTTGCTGATGGTGATCAATTCGGCCAGCCCGTTCATCTGCATCGCGCCGTCGCCGACGAACGCGATGCCGGGCCGGTCGGGATGCGCCCACTTGGCGCCGATGACGTAGGGGACTCCCGGTCCCATCGTGGCCAGCGTCCCCGACAGCGAGCCGCGGACGTCGCCGCGGAACTTCAGATGACGGGCATACCAGTTAGCCGCCGAGCCGGAGTCGGCGGCGACGATCGCTTTGTGCGGCAGGCGTTCTGACAGCTCCCAGAAGATCCGCATCGGGTTGACCGGGTCGGCGTCGGTCATGGCCCTGCGCTGTACCGTGGTCCACCAACTATCCACCCATTTTTCGACCTTCGCCCGCCACGAGCGGTCAGTCTTGCGTTCCAGCAACGGGATCAGGGCACGCAGGGTGCTTTTCGCGTCGCCGACGAGGTTTATCTCGTAGGGGTAGCGCATCCCGATCCATTTACCGGAGCGGTCGATCTGCACGGCGCGGGCCGCGTCGAGGAGGGGCATGAACTGGGTGTACGGGAAGTTCGAACCCACGGTGAGAAGGGTGTCGCAGCCCTGCATCAGGTGCCAGCTGGCGGTGGTGCCCAGCAGCCCGATCGAGCCGGTCACCCAGGGCAGATCGTCGGGCAGAACATCCTTGCCCAGAAGGGCTTTGGCGACACCGGCGCCGAGCAGATCGGCGACCTCGGTGAGTTCGTCGACGCAGCCCCGCGCGCCCTGCCCGATCAGCATCGCGACCTTACTGCCCGCGTTGAGCAGGTCCGCGGCCCGGCGCAGCGCGTCGGAATCGGGCACCACCTGCGC
The DNA here is from genome assembly GCF_000230895.2 of Mycolicibacterium rhodesiae NBB3. The sequence continues at coordinate 880,920 of NC_016604.1, read as the reverse complement.
CGTCGACATCCCCAGGCTGGAGGGCACCTGCTTGAACGCGTGCCCCGGCGGTTCGTAGGGCAACTCGAAGACGTCCGACGGCACGATGATCGCGGTGGGTGCGCCTTCGGACAGCGCGACGCGGATCGCCCGGTCGATCAGGTTGGGCAATTGTTTGGGCACCGTGAGCATCTGCACGTAGTCACTGCAGACGTCCTTGTACAACGACAGCAGGTCGATCTCCTGCTGGTAGGACCCGCCCATCGCCGATCGTTCCGTCTGGCCGACGATCGCGACCACCGGGACGTGGTCGAGTTTGGCGTCGTACAAACCATTGAGCAGGTGGACGGCGCCGGGTCCGCTGGTGGCCACGCAAACACCGACGTGTCCGGAGAACTTCGCGTAGCCGACGGCCTCGAACGCGGCCATCTCCTCGTGGCGGGCCTGGACGAATTGCGGCTTGTCGCCGGCGCGCTGCCATGCGGCGAGCAGGCCGTTGATGCCGTCGCCGGGGTAGCCGAAGACCTGCGCGACATCCCAGTCGCGCAGGCGGGCGAGCAGAACGTCGCCAACAGTGTCAGACATGGAGTCTTCCTTTCGGTGGTTCGAAAACGGTTCGGGTGCAACCGGATCGATCTGCGGTTCAGTCGCGGCGGCGACTCAATGCGGCGCCACCGGCGGTCAGGGCAGCCCCTGCCGCGGCCACCGACAGCGTGCGGGCATGCCGTGACAGCCACACCTGCGGCGAGCGCCGCAGTGATCGATCGTCGAACGCGCCGTGGGCGCCGTGGTCGCTGCCGGGCCGGTCGTCGACGGGCTGCCAGAGGTTGTTGGGTCTGTCTCTTTTGACCGGCTGATCGGTCTGCTGCGACGCGAAGCCGGTCCGCGCCAGGTAGCGGTCGAGCACGGCTGGCATCAGGCGCTGCCCCAGTACGGTCGCTGCGGTGCTGGCGCCGACCCAGTACTGTTTGCGGCGGGGATGCTCGGCAGCCCGCACAATGGCGGCGGCGCCGATTTCAGGCTGATAAATCGGCGGCACGGGCTGGGGACGGTGCGGCAGCCGGGACAGCACCCAGTCGAACTGCGGAGTGTTCAGCGCGGGCATCTGCACCACGGTGATGTGGACGTTGCTGTCGTCGTGCAGCAGCTCCGTGCGCACCGATTCAGTGAAACCGTTGATCGCGTGCTTGGCGCCGCAGTACGCCGACTGCAGCGGAATCGCGCGCGCACCGAGGGCCGACCCCACCTGCACGACGACGCCCGCGTCGCGGGGCTTCATCCTCTCCAGCGCTGCCATGGTCCCGTAGACGAACCCGAGATAGCTGACTTCGGTGACGCGGCGGAACTCCTCGGGGGCGATGTCGGTGAACGGGGCGAACACGGACGTGAATGCCACGTTGACCCAGACATCGATCGGCCCGAAGGTGTCCTCGACCTTCGTGGCGGCGGCGTCGACCTGTTCGAAGTCGGCGACGTCGGTGGGCAGGCACAGGGCGCTGCCGCCGGCGCGCTCGACGTCGTCGGCGGCGCCGCGCAGTCCGGCGTGGCCGCGGGCCAGCAGTGCCACGCGGTCGCCGCGACGTCCGAACGCCTGGGCGGCGGCACGTCCGACGCCGGCGCTGGCACCGGTGACGACCACGGTGCGCGGCCGATTAGTGGTCATGACGATTCCTTTCTGTACGGGCTGACGGGCTGACGGGCTCACGGGGTTGTGCCATGCGCAGTGAGGACTCGATGAGCAGCGCATGCACAAACGCTTGCGGGATATTTCCGCGTATTTGGCGTTGCTCGACGTCGTACTCCTCACCGAACAGTCCCGGTGGTCCGCAGGCAGCGCGGTTGCGTTCGAAATAGCGCGTGGCACCGACCAAGTCGCCCTGCTGCCAGCAGGCCAGCGCGGCCCAGAACCCGCACAGCAAGAACGCCCCTTCGGCCGATGCGAGCGGCTGGTCGCCGTGGTGGAAGCGGTAGACGAATCCGTCGTCTTCGAGTTCGCAGAGGATGGCGCGCATCGTCGCGGTGGTACGCGGATCGTCGGGTGCCACGGCGCCGCGCAGGGCTGGCACGAACAACGCGGCATCGACGCGGGGGTCGTCTGGTGCGCGTTGCCACCGCCCGCTGGGGTGCACACAGTCGGCGCTGCCTGCAAGGATCGTGTCGGCCAGCGTCTCGAACCCGGCGGCGTCGCCTGCGGGGGCGTGGGCAGCGATCGCGCGCAGACCCGCGACGCACGTGAGCCGGGAATGGGTCCAGCGCCGGGGCTTCAACTCCCAGACACCGGCGTCGGGTTCATGCCACCGTTTCGCTATCGCCGATGCCGCCGCGGCCGCGGCGCGATATCCGTCGCCATCGAGGTGGCCATGGCTCGCGGCCGCTGCGAACAGCAGCAGCGCTTCACCGAAAACGTCGAGCTGGAACTGGCTGTGGGCGTGGTTGCCGACGACATCTGAACCGCCGGGGTAGCCGGGTAGCTGCACTGAGCGCTCGTCGGGCACCGCCGTGCCGTCGACGCGGTAGGCCGGTTTGAGGTCGGGACCGTAGGTGAGGAGTCGCTCGGTGACGAATGTGACCGCGTCGTCGAGAACGCGGTGCGGCCCGTCCACCGCGACGGCCTGCCCGGCGTAGCACTGGTCGCGAAGCCACACATAGCGGTAGTCGTAGTTGCGGTGCTGCGCGGCGCGTTCCGGCAGGCTCATCGTCGAGGCCGCCACCATCCCGCCACCCGGTGTGGTCAAACCGAGTAGCACCGCGTACGCGTGTCGTGCGTCGCGCGCGGCGATACTGGTGTCGAAACGGGGAAGCGCGGTGTTCCAATGTGTTTCGGTTGTCACCCAAAGTGCGTCGGGGTTTGGCAGCGGGTCGCCGGCCGGCTGGTCGGACACTTCGACGACGACGTCGTGGTGGCTGCCCTCGGTCAGCTTCAGGTCGCAGCGCAGCGCGGCCATCCCGGATCCCTCACGAACGACCGCCGCGTGCGCGGCGCCATGCAGCTTGATGTGCAGGGACCCGCACATGGCGTGCCAGCAACCGCGATCGTCGCGCGCGAGATGCGTCATGCCGCGGCGGCCGAACCCGGAGGCCGGCGCGAAGGTGAGTGACGCGCAGGCGTCCCCGCGTACCGCGATCAGGCGTCGGATCAGAACGGCGCGGTGCGCATCGCCCGGGTACGCGAGAGCCTCGCGGCATTCGGTGATGCCGTCGGTGGTGACCCAGCGGGAGCGCCAGATCAGGCTGCCGTCTTCATAGTGCCCGCCCCAGACGAACCGTCCACTGGGGGTGATGGCGAAGGCGCTGTCGCCGCCGATCAGGTCGGCGAACACCGCGTCGCTGTCGAACCGCGGCGCGCACATCCAGGCGATCTCGCCGCGCGGGCCGATCAGCGCGCCGCGATGACCGTCAGCGAGCAACGCGTACTGCCGCAGCACATGCGGGCTGCCCGTCACGTCGGAGCCTGCCCATCGGCGCGGTGCGCGTGCCGCCGAGGTAGCCACGCCGGCCCCTCGATGTGGTCGGGAATGATCCACATCGCGGTGCCGAGATTGACGCAGAAAAGGATGGACCACAACAGGATTGCCGGTTCGGTGAAGCCCAAGGGTCCGGGCGCGCGATGCGCGGCGGCCACCGAACAGATGATCATCAGGGCGAGCGCCGCCGCGGTCAGGGTGAGCGTGACGACCTTCGCCGCGGGCCGACGGGTGGACGCAAGGGCCGCCGCCGCGGCGATGCCGAGCATCACGACGCTCAGTGCCGGTGTGAGGGGGACACCGAGGATGCGCCAGCCGTCCTCACCTGGACGCGTGATCACTCCGAATAGGCCGACTGCGCCCAGGACGCCCGTCGCTGCGGCTTGTGCGGCCAGCGCGCGGCGGCTCTGCCGCCAGTGCTCCGGGTTGCCGCTCACCCGGCGTAGGCCGGCCGTCTGCGGTGGCATCGGACCTCGGGTGTCTCGCGCCACACTGCCTCCTCCTGCCGAATTGCCAGCCTGAAACCATTTGTGCTTGTTCGGAGATAGACATATCCAAAATGGATGACGTGCAAACTGAAAGTTTCATGTCAATGCACGACTTCCACCGGAGGTATGCTGCTGAGCCATGGGTGCCCGCAGGGCCGGGGTGACCGGCGCCGATGACGAGGCGACGCCCGACAGCGAGTACGCGGCGCAACTCGAACAAGCCACCCGGGGCCTGCTGGCCTTGAACGTCGCCGTGCTGGAGGAAGTCGAGAAGCGCGTCGGATTGCCGATCCTGCGGGCCCTGCAATCGCTACAGCGGCTCGGGCCCAGCCTGGTCACCGAACTCGGCCAGGACCTCGATTTGGTGCCGTCCAGCGCCAGCCGTCTCAGTGATCGGCTCACCGAGGCCGGGCTCATCACTCGCGGAGTTGCCCCTATGAATCGGCGGGCAACGATCCTTGAACTGACCGACGCCGGCCGCGCCATCCTCGACGGGGTGGTCGCTGATCGGGTGCAGCGCTTTCGGTACGTGACCGAGCAGATGAGCAGCCGCGAGCGGGAGGATCTCTTGAAGGGGGCGACGGCGTTCACCGCCGCCTACAACCTGATGGCCAAGCATCCCGGCGCCGACGACACCTGACGCCGACGCCGGCTTAACCCTCTGCAGCTACCAGCGATCCCAGCTTCACGTCGGGGTTGTCCCGCTGAAATCCCTCTAGCCGCCACGGCGTGGAGAACAGCACGAGCATGACGCCGTCGGTGCGCGTCAGCACTTCCGCGGACACCTGCCGGTTCATGAAGTCGGCGTCCGCGGGGTCCACGACCCGCGCGACCTGATACGGCAGCGACTCCAGCGTGATCGGGGCGCCGATCTCGGTGGCCATCCGGTGCGTCGCCACCTCGAACTGCATCGGGCCGACCGCGGCCAGCACCGGCGCCTGCTCCCCGCGCCGGTCCGACCGCAACACCTGAACGACGCCCTCCTGCTCCAGCTGCTCGATCCCGCGCCGAAACTGCTTGTGCTTACTCGGATCCGCCCCGCGTGCGACGGCGAAGTGCTCTGGCGAGAAGCTGGGGATCGGCGGATACTGCACGGCCGCATCGACATACAACGTGTCACCCGGTCGCAACGCCGCCGCGTTCGCCAACCCGATCACGTCACCCGGCCACGCCTTGTCCAACGTCGCGCGCTGCTGCCCGAACACCGACTGCGCGTACTTCGTCACGAACGGCTTCCCCGTCGCCGCATGGGTGAGCACATCCCCGCGCTCGAACGTGCCCGACACCACCCGCGCATACGCGATGCGATCGCGGTGCGCCGAGTCCATGCCCGCCTGCACCTTGAAAACGAAAGCGCTGAAGGGTGATTCGACCTCGCGCCGATCACCGTCGACATCCGCCGCCCCGCTCGGCGCCGGCGCCAACTCGGCCAGCACATCAAGCAGCTGATTCACCCCGAAGTTCAACGCCGCCGACGTGAACAGCGTCGGCGTCGTCTCGCCGCTCAAGAACGTCGAACGATCGTAATCCGAGCCGTCCATCGACAACAGCTCGGACTCCTCGACCGCGGTTTCCCAATCAACACCGGCGGCCTCGAAAGCGTCGGCCGCCTCGATGTGCTCTTCGGGCGCCGCCGTCGCGCCACCGGCCGTGCGGGTGAACCGAATGAACCGACCGGACCGGCGATCCAGCACACCCTTGAAATCCCCAGCGATACCGACCGGCCACGTCAGGGGAGTGGGCCGTAATCCGATGCGCGAGTGGATCTCGTCGATCAGCTCCAGGGCATGACGTCCCGGACGGTCCCACTTGTTGATCACCGTGATGATCGGGATTCCGCGGTGCTTACACACCTGGAACAGCTTCAACGTCTGTGGCTCAAGACCTTTGGCCGCGTCGATGAGCATCACTGCGCAGTCGACCGCCGTCAGCACCCGGTAGGTGTCCTCGGAGAAGTCGGCGTGGCCGGGGGTGTCGAGCAGGTTGATCACGCACTCGCGGTACGGGAACTGCAACGCCGTCGACGTGATCGAGATGCCCCTGGCCTTCTCCATGTCCATCCAGTCCGACACCGTCGAGCGCCGGCCTGCCTTGCCGTGGACCGCGCCCGCCTCGGTGATCGCCCGCGCGTGCAGCGCCAACGCCTCGGTCAACGTGGACTTACCCGCGTCGGGATGGCTGATCACGGCGAAGGTGCGCCGACGCGCGGCCTCGGCGGAGATACGGCCAGGTGGGGCGGCGGCTACGGACGCCAGGGCATTGTCAGACATGTCGCCAGCGATGGTATTCGCCGCGGACACCAAACCCGTAATCGAGCCAGGTCAGGCCAGGATCGAAGCGAGTTCAGTGCGGGGGATCGAGATTGTCTGGGCCCCGGCGGCTGAGAGCGCCCACTGGCCCTGGCTGAGGAAGAAGAGGACCGCGTCGTCGGTGAGGGCGAAGTTCTTGTACATGTCAGCACCAACGGGGTTGTCGCCGATGGCCGGCGCGCCCGGCAACGCCTTCCTCAGCTCAGCCTTCACGAGGGGATCCAGCACCGCGACGGGATCGGATCCCTGCTTGAACAGCGTCTCGAACGTGATCGGCGCCTTCTTGCCGAGATCGAAATTGAGCGCGTCGTAGTTCGTCACCGGATGGGCGCCACCGAAGTTGATGTACTCCTCGAACACCAGGCTTTCGGTCCCTGAGTCCGGAGCACCCGACCGGAATGTCTGCGACTTGATGTCGAGCGCCTTCGGGACATCCCGGACCGGCGGCTCCTCGACGGTCTCGATGAACTTGTCGCGTTGGCCGGTCAGCACGTCACTCACCGCGCGCTGGTCGGGGTAGGCGACCGGAAAACTCATGTCGATCGTGTAGTTGGGCGTCTCGGTGTGGACCGTGCAGAGGCCCGCCTCGCCGACCTTTCCCTTGAGCTCGCTGCACGCCGACGATGCGGCCGCCGTCGTGGTCGGCGAAGCAGATGTGGTGGCCGCCCCAGAAGACGTAGACGTCGTCGGCGGCGTCGTCACCGCCTCCGACGAGGCTGCCGGCTTGGAGGAGCTGTCGCACGCCGCCGCAGCGAGGATCACCGCGACCGCAATCACGAGATGCCGTGTCTTCATGTGCTGCTCCTGTCTTCGTGCACCAACCGTCGGCGTCCATTGTGCGGTAGCCGTGGGCAAGCGATTCGGATTCGACTTCACGAATTGTCACGCGTCGCTTACCACGACCGCCGTGTCCACAGGGTCTCGAGGTTGCCCTTGACATGTTCCGCACCGGACGGCAGCGGGACGAGGTCGACGGCTGCACGTATTCGTTCCAAGACTGCCGCGACGGCTGCACGGGCGCGACGGGCGGAAGTTCCCCACGACACTGCTTCGCCGACAAGGTCGTCCACCTCGACCGAATCGACGGACGTCTTCCCATTGATGACGTGGCCCGTGCCCTTGTACCGGGAATCGAGGTAGAACGTTGGGGCGACGTCGTAAACGGGTGCGAGAGAGACGCTTCCATCACGATGGAGCATCACTGAGTAGTTCTTTGAATGCGCGTCCCCATTGCCGATGACCACGTTGAAGGTCACCGCTTCCAGCAGTGCAATGCGGAACGCATCCGGATCGTGCGCCCGGGCCGCGGCAGTACGAGCGATTCGCTTCAGTCGGGAGCCGTGTCGATCGGACTCGGCGGTGCTTTCGTATTTCGCCTGCGGGTCAAGCCCGAGTGCTTGGCAGAAGTCCTCCTGGTGCAGACGCTCACCGGTGGCGCTTCGGTCATAGCGGGTGACGACGATCGCCTCGCGGAGTTCGAACTTCGCCAGTCGAGACTCAGCCGCGGGAATGTTCGCTTGCCTGGCCGCTCGTAACGCCCAGTCCTCGGTTTGAATCAGATGGGGCAGCGCGCCCACCAGGGGTTCTGGTTTGATGATGTGCGTTGATGGCGCGCCGCCTTCGGGCCATCCCCAGCCCCCGTCGGGCAGCGCCACCACCAGCACCTTGTCTTGAACGCCCGCCAGTGATGCTTGAAAAGTCGCGCCCTCCGGAAGGTGGTAGATCGGCAGGTCGGCGACGAGCGTGTCGACCTCTCGTGCGCTGAGAGTGCGCACATTGCCGGTGCCGGGTACGTCCCCTTCGGGAAGAAACTGAACGGCACCCGCGCATTCTCTGCCTACTCGCTCGAGCAACCCCATCGTGTCGGTGACCGGTAAACCGGCCTGACTTGCGATGTGCTGCCGCACATTGCCTTCCGGCAGGAGCCCTTCAACGAAGGCCGAAACTGTGTGACCCGAAGACCGGACCTCTGCGTCGCGCAGGGGCCGCTTTGACATCGGCAACGCCAACGAGAGCACGCGGCTGCCCTCGCCGAAGACGTCGAGCGCCTCCTCGGTGAAATCCAGTCGCAGTCTGAACGGACTCGGCTCGCTCAGGCGTGCGACCTGGATGTCGTGCAACCAGACCGCCAACGTCCTAGCCGGCATCGAGTACCGCCACGCGAGTGAATTTCGGCGCCACCGCGATCGCGTAACCGCACTCGGACAGCGCGCGCAACGCGGTGTCTACGCTGACGGACTGTCCACGTTCGAGTCGCGAAACCGTCATGCGAGTCACACCAAGTCGATCAGCAAGTTCGTCCTGTTGAAGGCCTTTTTCAAGGCGTACTCGGCGGATCTGTTCGCCGAGCTCGGCGATGTCGTAGACCAACACAGCAGCGTGATGCATATTTCGATCATAGCCGCGATAGCGGTACATGCGCCTTATTTCGATCACAAAGGACTGCGATTCATATGATCGAAATATTGAGCATAAATCCGGGACTTCTGACGCCGCCGAGATGGCCACTTGACCGCCTCGCCGGCGCCCAACAGGTAGGAGGCGACGTAGCCGAGACACCTCATCGTCGGCCAGAAGTCACGCATCGAAGGCCGCGCCATCCCAGGTACATTCGGCCCATGGCCGCCAAAGAATGGACCCTGGACGCCTCCGACGGTCGGCTTCTGATCCACACCGGTGTCACGGGCAGGGCCGCCAAGATGGGCCACCGGTTGACGATCGCCATGACGACCTGGCTGGCCACAGCACAGTGGAGCGGCGACGAACTCGTCGGAGCCGAACTGACTGTCGACGTGGAATCGCTTCAGGTGCTCAAAGGCGAGGGCGGCATAAAGGCGCTGTCCGGACCGGAAAAAGCGCTCGCGCGGTCCAATGCATTGAAAGTTTTTGAGGCCGAAAGGTTCCCGCAGATCGATTTCCGCGCCAACGACATCGCACAAACGGGTGACGGCTACCTCCTCACCGGCACCCTGGAGATCCACGGTGTGGTCAACGAGTGCAGCGTCAGCGTGCGCGTCGAGGATCTCGGCGCGAACTGGCGACTGTCATGCGAGACCGAGGTTCGCCAATCCGACTTCGACATGAAGCCGTACTCGATGCTCATGGGGTCAATGAAAGTTGTTGATTCCGTGGCTATCTCGTTCACCGCCGAACGGGAAAAAGAGGGTTAGCGCAGCGCGACAGCGGAACTCTACGGGGCGGCGACCCTTACGCGTCGGTTCGCATAGATTTCGGCCAGGAAGTGCTCGACGGCAACCGCCGCGTGCGCGGCACGGACCGAACCGAACATGTCGAAAGCGTGCTGAGTGAACGGCAGCTCGGCGTAAGCGACCGGCGAAGTGCTGACATCGCGAAGCCTCGCCACGAAGGCCCGCGCCTGCTCGACGGGAACCAGCGAGTCGTTGCGGCCGTGCAGGACGAAGAACGGCGGAGCGTCTGCGGACACGTGGTTCACCGGTGACGCGTCGGCGTACACCCGCGGATTCGTCGAATGCCGTTCTTTGATGACCATCCGCTCGAGCAGCTCGGGCATCGTCGGATGCATCGCGTCCTCGAAGCGGGTGAAATCGTAGACGCCGTAGAACGGGACCGCGGCCTGGACTGTGGTGTCGGCGTCTTCGAACCCGGGCTGGTATCGCGGGTCGTTGGGCGTCAGCGCGGCGAGCGACGACAGATGGCCACCGGCCGAGCCGCCGGTGATGGCGACGAAATCCGGGTCGCCACCGTACTGGGCGATGTGCGCCTTGACCCATGCCAGCGCGCGCTTGACGTCGACGATGTGGTCGGGCCACGTGTTGCGCGGGCTGTGCCGGTAGTTGACTGCCACACAAATCCAGCCCAGCTCGACCAGGTGACTCATCAGGGGATGCGCCTGACCGCGTTTGTTGCCGGTGGTCCACGCGCCGCCGGGGATCTGGAACAGCACCGGGGCCGCGGCCGTTGGGTCGAGATCGGGTCGTCGCCAGATGTCGAGACGGTTTGCGCCGCCGTATTCGCCGTAGCTGATGTCGGCGTCGTGGGCGTAGTCGCGCCAGATCCGCAGCATCCGCACGGCCCCTGGCGCTTTGGCGGTGCCGCCGCCGGCCGGCGCACGCCACAAGCCCGCCGAATCGGTGCGGCGAGCGGGCCCGAGGCCCTCGTTCAAAGCGGCGGTCAGCGGGCCGGCCGCTTGGTGGCCCGCGCGGCTGAAGTTCAGCAGACCCAGCGCCGACAGGGCGGCCACCAGCCACGCGATCGCGCGCACCGGACGGGCGAGGCGACGTGCGGTCAATGTCAGCCCGCCGAGCTGGCTCACCAGCGTCTGCAGCGGGAATTCGGTCACCACGAGACCGAACGCCCACGAGAACATCGACGGGTACCCGCTGCGGGCGAGCGGCCGGTATCCGTTGAGCGTCGACGCGGCGGTCACTGCGGTGACGGCAAGCGACCCGACTTGCCGTGCGAGGTAGACGATTCGAGCCTTCTGCATTTGGGACACGATACGAGGTGCTGCCATCATCTCGTGCACCGTCGTCGATGACGGCTACAGCGCGTCGGTCCTGACCTTCTCGCCCGCGGCCAACAAATACGAGGCGATGTAGCCGAGCACTTCGTCGGCCGCTGCGAAGCCCCCGAGATGGCTCTCCTCTGGCATGAGGATCAGCTCGGCGTCGGGCAGACGTGCGGCGGCCTTGTTCGCGTCGTCGAACGGGATGATCGAGTCGGCGTCACCGTGCCACCACCGCACCGGCACCCCGACGTCCGCGAGGCGAAATCCCCAGTCGCGCCCGCAGAGTCGGGCGTCGTCGAGCAGAGCTTGGAACGGCACCTTGCCGTCGAGCACGTGGATGATGTCGTCGATGAACATCGCTTCGATGTCGGGATCGCTGAACACGCGCTGATCGCCCTCGGGCATCACCTTCGTCAGACCGAGGTATGCGAGGTGGGCGAGCGGAAGGATCGGGAGCAGCAGGCCGGCGGTGATCCGGGCGAAGGGTTCGCGCAGGGCCGAGAGCACGGCGCCGTATCGGCGCGCCATGGTGATGGCGCCGCTGGCCGTGGCGTCCTCTCCGACGGACGGCGTGACTCCGCCGAGCACGGCGACCGCGACGACGCGGCCGGCCAGCGCACCGGTGCCCGCGCAGGACAGCGCATAGGGTCCGCCGCCAGACAGGCCGACGACCCCGAGTCGTTTGGCGCCGAGCGCGTCGGCCACACACGTCATGTCGTCCGCGAAATCCGACACGGACTCGTAGACGTGTGGGTCGGACAGCCCGGAGCCAGGTCGTTCGATCAGCACAACGCGAAGACCGAGCTCTTCGGCCGCGCGCCGACCGACGAGGGGGAGTTGGCGTCGACCACCGGGGGTGCCGTGGAACCACAGGACGACGGGGCCGTTCGGATCGCCGTACTCGGCGTAACCGATGCGGCGGCCGTCGGGCAGGTGGAACCGGCCTTCGGCGCGCGGGTTCTCGATTGCAGGCACGCCGGGTGGGCGTCGCCAGGCGTTGAGCACGTTCATGGCGTTACAAAGACTCCTTTGTCTGTAAGTAACAAGAATCCTCGCACTACCGCCCGGCCGAGCGGCACGGGACCCGACGAAATCGCTTGCGTTGGGAACAACCGTCCGGATACGCCGCGCGAACAGCACAGGACTACTAGCGTGAATTCCCCGTGACAGCCGATGCTGGGAGGCCAACGATGCGAGCCGAGTGTTCCAGAGACCGAAGTGGCCCGCATCGATGGGCGGCCCTGGTTGCCGCGATCGTCATCGCGCTGCTCGGGACCGGGCTGCTGAACCCGGCATCTGCGCACGCGCAAGACGGTCAGACCTACGTCATCGCCACCGATACCACGTTCGCCCCGTTCGAATTCCAGGACGCCCAGGGCAAATTCGTCGGTATCGATATGGACCTCATCCGTGACATCGCCGAGGACCAGGGTTTCAAGGTCGACATCAAGCCGTTGGGCTTTGACGCAGCGTTGCAAGCGGTGCAGGCCAACCAGGTCGACGGCGTCATCGCGGGCATGTCGATCACCGACGAACGCAAGAAGGTATTCGACTTCTCGGACCCGTACTTCGAGTCGGGCGTCCAGATGGCGGTGCTCAAGGACAACGACGACATCAAGGGCTACGAAGACCTGAGGGGCAAGCGGGTATCGGTCAAGAACGGCACCCAGGGTTCGGATTTCGCCAACTCGATCAAGGACAAGTACGGCTTCGAGGTGGTGTCATTCGCCGACTCGTCGACCATGTTCGATGAGGTGAAGACCGGTAACTCGGTGGCGGTGTTCGAGGACTACCCGGTGCTGCTCTACGGCATCCAGCAGGGCAATGGCTTCAAAACCGTGACGCCCAAGGAGGACCCAACCGGTTACGGCTTCGCGGTCAACAAGGGACAGAACCCCGAACTGCTGAAGAAGTTCAACGACGGCCTGAAGAACCTCAAAGCGTCCGGCAAATACGACGAGATTCTGCAGACGTACCTCGGAGAGGGTGCGTCGACGAGCGACAACTCGTTCTTCGGGTTGCTCAAGAGCACCGCGCCGATGCTCCTGGCCGGCCTGAAGATGACGGTCATCCTGACCGTGGTCTCGATCTTCTTCGCGCTGATTCTCGGTGTCATCTTCGGTCTCGCGAGGGTTTCGCGATCGATCTGGCTGCGGGCCATCGGGACCACATTCGTCGACATCTTCCGCGGCACACCGCTTCTGGTGCAGGCGTTCTTCATTTACTTCGGCATACCATCCACGCTCGGTTTCCAGATGTCGGCGGTGACGGCGGGCATCATCACGCTGTCGCTGAACGCCGGCGCGTACATGACCGAGATTGTGCGCGGTGGGATCTTGTCCGTCGACAAGGGGCAGATGGAGGCATCCCGCAGCCTTGGCGTCGGTTACCTGCCGACGATGCGCAAAGTGATTCTGCCGCAGGCGATTCGCACGATGATTCCCTCGTACATCAACCAGTTCGTCATCACGCTGAAGGACACGTCGATTCTGTCGGTGCTCGGCATCGCCGAGCTGACGCAGAGCGGCCGCATCATCATCGCGGGCAACTACCAGGCTTTCAAGATGTGGCTCATCGTCGGAATCATCTACTTCATCGTCATCATGGCGCTGACGAAACTCTCGGATCGACTCGAGAAAAGGATCAACAAATGAACCAGCTTGTTCCGGAGGCTGCCGCCGCCGAACCCAAAGGCACCGTGAAGGTCCGCATCGAGGGACTCAAGAAGTCCTTTGGCGATCTGGACGTTCTCAACGGCATCGACACGACGATCAGCCAGGGTGAGGTGGTCTGCGTCATCGGCCCGTCGGGATCGGGTAAGTCGACGTTCCTGCGGTGCCTGAACAAGCTGGAGGACATCACCGGGGGGAAGGTCGTCGTCGACGAGTACGACCTGACCGACAAGAAGGTCGACCTCGACAAGGTCCGCCAGCACATCGGCATGGTGTTCCAGCATTTCAACCTCTTCCCGCACATGACCGTGATCGACAACGTGACCATGGCCCCGCTGCTGACCAAGAAGATGGACAAGGCGGCCGCGGAGAAGAAGGCGCTCGAACTGCTCGACCAGGTGGGGCTGAAAGAGAAGGCGCACGTGAAACCGTCGACGTTGTCGGGCGGTCAGAAGCAGCGTGTCGCGATCGCTCGCGCGTTGGCGATGAACCCGTCGATCATGTTGTTCGACGAGGCCACCAGCGCGCTGGACCCCGAGATGGTCGGCGACGTGCTCGAGGTGCTGCGTGAACTCGCCGCGGGCGGTATGACGATGGTCGTCGTCACCCACGAGATGGGCTTCGCGCGGGAGGTCTCCTCGCGGGTGCTGTTCATGGACGGCGGCAAGATCGTCGAGGACGCGCCGCCTGCCGAACTCTTCGACAATCCGAAACACCCTCGGCTGCAGGAGTTCTTGTCGAAGGTGCTGTAGGTCTGAAGTATTTCCGCCGACATTTCGGCGTCATCAATTGATGACGCCGCCATGTCGGACTCTCAACCGATCAGGCCGCCCGTCGATCCTCCACAACCGTCGGCCTACCCAGAGGGACGGCGATCGCCTGCAACAGTTCCTCATGGTTCTCTCGAACAGCGCGGTAATTCTGCAGATACCTGTCGATCTGTTCGCGTCGCAGCGGCCGTGCCCAGATGTTCTCGCCGGGGATGTCGATGCCGCTGTCGTTGGACGCCGCTCGCGTCCGGACGCCGACGCGGAACCCCGCGATCATCAGGACCGTCAGAGCGACCAGTACCGCCCCGATGATCCCCGCCGCCGCGCTGCCGGCGGCCAATGCGTACACGAGCATCCCCAGCGAGACGAACACCAGCAGGAAACACACATACGCCACGTTGGTCGCAGAAACGTTGCGCAATGCCTTCACGACTATCACTCCCAAGTACTCAGAAACGCTACGCGTATCGTAGCGCTACGCCTAGTGTAGCGTTTATTTCGTCGCGGTTATTCCCGGCGACGAAGGAGGGGTCGATGGCGCAGCGCGCGGATGTCGACGAGGGCATCACCGACGCCACATTGGCGCTCCTGCGCGCCAAAGGCCCCAAATCAGTGACCGTTGAGGCCGTGTCCGCCCGCTCGGGCATCGCCAAAACCACCATCTACCGGCGATACCGCGACCGCCGCGACATGCTGTCCGCTGCGCTGTCGCGGGTGACCACCCCCGAACCCCTGCCGGCCGACGCCGAGGCGGCAGATCGGTTGCGGTGGCTCATCCAAGAAGCCGTCAAAACCCTCGACGTGGGAATCGGCATAGGGGGTCTGGCTTCCACGCTCACCGACGACGACCCCGATTTCACCAAGCTCTTCCGCCGCATCCTCGCCCGTCAGCGACGCGAGCTGGAGTCAGTGATCGACGCCGCGAAAGCCGAAGGATCGTTTCGCGCCGATGTCGACGGCGCAACACTCATCGACGCCATCGTCGGTGCACACATCGCCGAGCGCGCCCGCACGGGACGCGTTGCGACGGGATGGGACGCGCGGTTGTTCGATCTCTTCGCGCCGATCGTCGAAGCCTGAACTCACGGTGCGACAACGATTTTCACGTGACACCGACCAACGCCAAGCCCGGCAGCGCGTCGCGCTCGGGGTGGTCGATACCTCGGGCCTCTTGGGTCCCATCATCGCCCCGTTTCCTCGAGTACGCGGCCGTGAAGCGTCATCAATTGATGACGCTGTTCTGACCGGGCGAGCCCCGCTCACGGGCCCTCATGCGGTGCATGACCTGAGCCTTTGAACCGGTGCGTTCCCCGCGTGCGATGATCCCCGAAAGCGGAAGGAGTCTGACATGGGGTTTGAGCGAATCGACGACCTGTTGAACGGCGTGACGGCCGACGGGTCCCTGCACGGGATCGCCGCCACGGTCGTCAGCCGCGACAGCGTCCTCTACGAGGGCGCCGCCGGCGACGCCGGGCCAGACACCATGTTCCGCAACGCCTCGATGACGAAAGCCGTCGCGACCACCGGCGCGCTGCAGCTCGTCGAGCAGGGGCGCCTCGACCTCGACGCGACGGTGGCGTCGATAGTGCCCGAGTTCGGCGAACTCCAGGTGCTCGAGGGTTTCGAGGGTGGCAAACCGGTCCTACGCGCCCCCAGAGCCCAGGCGACCGTCCGCCAACTGATGAACCACACGTCCGGCTGCGGTTACCACTTCCTCAACGAGAAGCTCTTCACGTACTGCGCCGACCACGACTGGCCCAACGTGCTGCAGGGCAAGAAGCAGAGCATCAGCGCGCCGTTGGTCCACGATCCCGGCACCGTCTGGGAGTACGGCGTCAGCACCGACTGGCTGGGCCAGGTCGTCGAGGCCGTGACCGGTCAGGCGTTGGGCGACTACCTCGCCGAGAACGTCTACGGTCCGCTCGGCATGACCGACTCGACGTTCACCCCGACCGACGAGCAGCGCGAGCGTCTGCTGCCGGTCCTGTCCCGACAGCCGGACGGCAGCCTGGCGCCGACCACGGTCGACCTGGATGCCGAGATGGAATGGGACGCCGGCGGGCACGGGTCCTACGGGACGGTCGCCGACTACGGACGATTTGTGCGCGCCTGGGTCAACGGCGGGCAGCTCGACGGCACGCGCATCCTCAAAGAGGAGACGGTCGAGCTCGCGCTGCGGGACCACCTCGACGGCGTACCGCTACCGGCGAAGCTGGAACCCGCTGACCCCGAACTGGCCAATCCGGTCGAGCTGCTGCCTGTCCCGCAGGGATGGGGCCTCGGATTCCACGTGTACTCGATCGATCTGCCCGGTATGCGCAGCGCCGGCTCGGGTGACTGGTCGGGCCTGTTCAACACGTTTTACTGGATCGACCGAAAAGCGGGGATCGGCGCGGTGATCGCGACCCAGCTGCTGCCGTTCTTCGACGGCAAGATGGTCGAGACGATCCTCGGTGTCGAGGCCGCGGTCTACGCGGAGCTCGGCGCGGCGGTGTCCTGACGCGGGGGGTATCAGGCGCGCAAACCGACCGCTGCGGTGCGTCAGCGCGCCGAATTCGTGTTCGTAACTGTTACCGGGTGACCGCGTAGCGCAGGTGGGCTACGCCGGGTGCCTCCAGCACGCGGACTAGTTCCAGCTTCGGGAAGCCCGCCTCGAAACCGTCGAACAGGCGCTCGCCGGAGCCGAGGATCGCCGGCGACACCTGCAGGTCGATCTCGTCGACGATCCCGGCCTTGATCGCCTGTCGGGCGCAGGACGCGCCTCCCGCAATCGAGATGTCCCGCTCACCGGCAGCCTCCAATGCCTGCGCGTACGCAGCCTCGATGCCGTCGGTCACGAAGTGAAAGGTCGTTCCACCCTGCATTTCGATCGGCTCATGCGCGTAGTGGGTGAGTACGAAGACCGGGCAGTGATACGGCGGGGTGTCACCCCACCAGCCCTTCCAGTCCGAGCCGGCCCAGTCGCCACGGATTGGCCCGAACATATTGCGGCCCATGATGGTTGCGCCCATGCCGTCCAGCATCTCCGACATCACCTGCCTGTTCACCGGGTGATCGGCGTCCGGCCCGATATGCCATTTGTGGACCTGGATTCCACCCACACCAAGGGGGTTCTCCTCGCTCTGGTCGGGTCCGGCCACGTAGCCGTCCGTCGAGATCGACATCGAGAGATTGGTTCGCGTCATGCCCAAGCAGACCACTGCGCCGCCCGAAACTCATCGGTACGGGGCGAATCGGGCGCGCAGATCAACCGCGACGGTGCGTCAGCGCGCCGAATTCGCAGCTAGTTCTGGACCGACAGCCACCGCATGGATGAGCAGGTCGCGCGTCCCGACGCCCGGACTCGACCGCGGTGGATCGCCGCTATTGCAGCCGCCAAGCGCCTACCGGTAGTCACCCAGGATGGGGATTTCGACTTCCTGGAAGGTGTCGCGGGTCTCGCCATAATCACCATCTCAGCTATGGCCGTGTGCCAGCCAACCGAAGAACTCCTCGGCGGTGAAGACGGCCTTTCCGTATTCCCGCGCCTTGCGCGCTTTCCCCGACTGCGTGCCCGCTTCTGCTGTGACCAGCACCTCGCACCGCGTCTTGGTCACCGACCGGACCGGCGCCAGGCCCGCCGAAGCGGCCAGCCGTTCCATCTCGTCACGCTCGACAACCCGCCCGTTCATATCCAAAGCGGTTCCGGTGAAACATATTCGAGCACCCGGCACCAGAGCAGCATCGATGTCGTGACTCGCCACCGACACCGCCCCGCTCACCACATCGACTCCCAGTAGCGTCGACGCTTCGTGCAGTCGCGCCACCACCTCATCGGGCAGCGGTGTCCGTGCGGCCGCCGCGCGGAGCTGATCGGCGACGGCCTGTCGAGCCGCCGCATCCCACGTCGTTTCGTCACCATCGCCGACCTCGGCTGCCGACATGCCACTCAGGACGACGGCTCCGACTCCCCGGCTGATTCGAAGCAGAGCCGATAGCGCCGGTAGGTGATCGGCCGACGGTGTACGCGCAACGTGATCACGGCTGACCAACAAGCCCGAAACCATCTCCGCCGCTTCTGGTTCCGTGAACGGGGATGACGCTCCCTGCACTTCGGACACCGCATGCGCCTTCAGTGCCGACTGGGCCCGTTCCAACGCCGTATGCCCCATCACCAATGCCCGGCCGAGCTCGACGCCGAGCGGCATCACCGCCACGTGGCCGAGCCGCTTGAGCTCGAAATCGATCAGGCCCAGGGTCTCGTCCACTCCGACACCGACCGGCGTGCAACCCGCCAGCATCGGCGCGATCACCGCCCACGCCTCGCGCAGCGTCGGTGCCAGCAGAATATCGGACACGTTGATGCCGAACGCATTCCGCGCATCCGCGAGGTCGCGCTGCGGATTGATCAGCGTCGATATGGCGCTCCCGTCGTCGAAGGCCACCGCGAACTCCACAGGTCTCGGCCGCGACATGCGACCCTCGTCGCCGACGGTCAGCATCCCGATCGCACAGTAGCGACGTGCTCCGGTGTCACCGGCGGATTCGCGCAGAAAACGTGCAATGCGGCGATCCGTCTTCAGGTCCTTCGGTAGCACAGGGCGTTTCAGCACCAGCCCGGCCAGCGAGGTGCACCGGCTCAGCGCGACATACAGCTGGCCGGTGGAGAACATGCCGCCAGTGAGGTCGACGACGAGCCGGTCCAGCGTCTGCCCCTGACTCTTGTGAATCGTGATCGCCCACGCGAGCTTGAACGGCAGCTGCGTGAACGTCCCGATCACTTCGCGCCGTATCGAGCCGCCCTCGACCACCGGACGCGTCGCCTCCCAGGTGAACGGGGTGACATCGGCACACGATCCGTCCGCGAACTCCACTTCGACGACGGCACCGTAGCGGTCGTAGCCGACGCCGAGAACCCTCCCGATCGAGCCGTTGACCCACCGGTCGCCCTGGTCGTTGTTGAGCATCATCACCTGAGCACCGACCTTGAACCGCAGCTCGTCCTCGATCGGTTTGTCGAAGAGCGAGAGATCGCCCGATTCCCTTGCTTGGTGCGTCAACTCGTCACCCGGCAGCCGCTCGAGCTGCTGGCGGTTGCGCGCGGTGACGAGCCGGTTGGTCGGCGCAAGCGTCAGCCAGAACTCGCCGTCCGGCGGGACGAATTCGGCATCGGCGCGGGCGTTGAGCTGTTCCTGTGCGTGTCCGAGCAGTACACCTTCGCGAATCTCGTTGAGAATCGCCGTCATCCGGTCATCACCGAGCTGCCGGAACACCGTGGTCAGCGACATCGTCGGGAAATCTTCGCGCTCGAACTTGCGGGCCGAGAAGAAGTACGGCGTCTCGTAGACGGTGGAAAAGTAGGCCTCCTCGCCGCCGGCGATCACTGGCGGCAGCTGATAGAGATCGCCGACCAACACGATCTGCACTCCGCCGAACGGCGTCCCGGGCGCGGGACCGAACCGCTCCAACGCGCCGGCGACCATGTCGAACATGTCGGCGCGCACCATGGACGCCTCGTCGATGATCAGCGTCTGCAGCGACGAGAGAGTCCTGCTGAATCGGCCCGGCCGATATTCTCCGCCGTTGACGTCCGCCAACGAGGTGGTGGTGCGGAACCCGAACAGCCGATGAATGGTGTAGCCGTCGACGTTGAGTGCGGCGATACCGGTCGGCGCGACGACCACGACATTGCGGTCGGTGGTCGTCATGAAGTGGCGGATCAGCGTGGACTTACCGGTGCCGGCCTTGCCCGTGAGGAACATGTTCCTGCCGTCGGCAAGCAACGCCAGCGCCTGGCGGAACTCGTCGGTGAGGTCGATCTCGCGTTCTACGCTCGGGTGGTCGGCAGCCATTGCCAACCAGTAAACCGTGCCCTCGAGCCGAGTGTCCGCCGCATGGATCGGCACTGGGATGGGAACCTGGTACTGCCGCACCATACGACCGACATGAGGAGCACAGTGGCGACAGGCACGCAGATCCGACGCGCCGCGGTGCCCAGGCCCGCGCAAGACGGCGTCGAGCCGGATCGCGACGAGGACCACCTCGATGCGGTCGTGCTGATCACCGACCGCGGAATCCAGCACACCCGCAACGAGGACGCCGGTGCCGCGGGAACGGTGGCTGCAGCGCCGGGGACGCGCGCGGTGGCGGCAGTCGTCTGCGACGGCGTCTCCACCTCGTCGGAAGGCCAGGACGCCGCGCGGGCTGCGTCGGCCGCGGGCGTCGACGCGATGGTGAGCGCCCTCGCCGCCTCGCGCGACCTGACGACGGTGATGATGGCCGGACTCACCGACGCGGCACTGGCAGCTGCGAATGCCGGTTCGGGCGGCGACGATTCACTCCCTGCGTCGTCATGCACCTACACGGCTGCCGTCGTCGTGTCGATCGGCGACGAGGTGCACATCGCCGTCGCCAACATCGGCGACAGCAGGGTGTACTGGCTGCCCGATTCGCCTGCGCAGCCGCAACGCCTCACGGTCGACGACACCCTTGCGCAGGATCTGATCTCCGGGGGCATCCCGGCCGACTCGCCCGTCGTGGAACGGGGTGCGCACACGTTGACCAAGTGGTTCGGCGCCGACGCCGACCAGCCCTTGTTCGACGAGTCCGATGTGAGCACGATGACCACCGCCGACAGCGGCGTGCTGCTGCTGTGCTCCGACGGTCTACACAACTACCTGCCCGAGGCCGCCGACATCGCCCAGTTCGTGGCCGGAGCCGCACCGACCGATGCAGCGCGCGCGCTGGTCGACTATGCGATAAGCGCCGGCGGCCACGACAACATCACGGTGATCGTGATTCCGGTCGGAGGCTCTTTTGTTGAGCCACACGGAGTCTGACCTCAGGGATCGCCTTCACCCGCATGGGGGCCGCTTCCGAGCCCCTTGGCCGTGTCGTCCTTGGTGGGCTGAGGATTGCGCTCGTCGAGTGAACTCTCGTTGGTCTGCTGGCCGGGGACCTGTTCCGAAGAATCGTCGGCCATACTGCGATCGGTCATAATGCAGGATTACCCCGGTTTCGGCGGCCCACGCCCAGGGTAAGAACTGCCGGCATGACGAGTGTCAAGGGTGCGGTCAACGAGGCCACCCAGACGCGCGTCGTCGAATGGATCGCGCGTGCCGGCTATCCGGTCAGCGGGCTACTACATCTGCTCATCGCCTACCTGATCGTGCGGATAGCGCTGGGGTTCGGAGGCGAAGCCGACCAGACAGGCGCACTGGAGACGTTGGCCAGGAGCGGCGGCGGCGCGCTGCCGCTCTGGATTGTCGCCGGCGGACTGATCGCACTGGCGCTGTGGAGATTCGCGGAGTCGGTGCTCGGTCTGCATCCTGCCGAGAGCGCCAAGGCCCACCACCGTGATTCGCCGATCGGCGACAGGCTAAAGGCCTTCGGTTTGGGGCTCATCTACTGCGCCGTCGCATTCACGGCCATCCAATTCGCGTTGGACGTCGCGCAGTGGGGCAAGACCACGACCGCAGGGCTGAGCGCGCGGCTGATGCAGTCCGGCGGCGGCAAGACCGTGCTCGTGATCGTCGGGTTCGTGATCGCCGCGATCGGCGCCTACTACGTGCACAAGGGAGCGACGCGCAAGTTCCTCGACGACCTGACGGTGCCGGGCGGCCGGTTCATCACGACGCTCGGTGTCTGCGGTCATGTCGCGGAGGGCTTGGTGCTGTTCGCGGTCGGCTTGTCCGTGATTGTGGCGACCTACGTGAGCGATCCGTCCAAGGCGACGGGTCTGGACGCCGCGCTCAAGTCGTTGGGGCAAACGCAGTTCGGCACCGTGACCTTGATCGCTGCGGCAACGGGTTTCGCCGCGTACGGCCTGTACAGCATCGCGTTGGCGCGCTACTCGCGCATGTGACTACTCGACGTGGATTCCGCGCAAATCCAACCGCCGCAATACGTCGTCGACGACGGTCGGATCCGTCCCCGATTGGGAACGCGCGTTGAGGATTTCCTGCCGCGCTGCCGTCAGCATCGCATCCTTGACGGTCTTGAACTCGTCGGCCCGGTCGCCACTGTCGTCCGAATCGGCGCGCCCCAACGCATCCCACATCCGATCCGCGCTCTCCTCGACGTGATCGATCACGTCGGAGTCGATGCTTCCCTCGTCCCGCAACTCGTCCAGGCGTCGTTGGCCCGCCTCCTGCGCGCGGCGCATCAGGTCCCGCGCCAGCTCATCCTGGTCGTCACCGGACGCAGTCACCTTCAGCCGTCGCACCAGCACCGGCAACGTAAGCCCCTGCAGCAGAAGCGTTGCCGCCACGACCACGAACGCGATGAAGATCAGCCGCTCGCGCTCGGGGAAGGTCGGCGGTAACGCCATCGCCGCGATCAGCGTGACCACCCCGCGCATGCCCGCCCATGACGACACCGTCATCTCGCGCCACCCCACCGGCTCCCCGCTGGGATTTCGTCGTCGGCGGACCCGCTCGTCGATCGTCGCCACCGGGAAGATCCAGGCGAACCTGATCACGATGACCACTGCGGTGACGATGGCCGCCTGCGCGAGCAGACTGCCTATCGGGTCGTCGACCTCCAGCGCGATCGTGCGCAACTCCAGGCCGACGAACGCGAAAGCGGCACCGGTCACCAGCAATTCGACGATCTCCCACATCGTCATCGCGACGATCCGCGTCTGTGCCGACTCCTGGTCGCTGTAGCGACTCAGTGACAGCGCCAGCGTCACCACCGCCACCACACCGCTGCCGTGCGCCGCATCCGAGGCGACATACGCGACGAACGGGGTCACCAACACGAAAGCGCTGCCCGACGGATGCGCAGGCAGCTTGTTCAGCAGCCACCGTGCCGCCAATGCGACGGCGAGGCCCACCAGCACGCCGACCACGGTCGCCAGTGCCAACTGCATGCCGGCCTTGGCCGGGGAGAACGCCCCTGTCATCGCCGCCGCGACCGCCACCTCGTAGAGCACCAGGGCCGTCGCGTCGTTGGACAGGCCCTCGCCCTCCAGAATCGTGCGCAGCCGACGCGGCAGACGCAGTTTCTGCGCGATCGCCGTCGCCGCCACCGGGTCCGGCGGTGCCACCGCCGCGCCGATCGCCACTGCCGCGATCAAGGGCAACCCCGGCACCAGCGCCTGCAGCACCCCGCCGACGACGAATGCGGTCACCGCCACCAGCGCGATCGCCAGCAGGCCGATCGCCCGCCGATTGTCCAGAAACTCCCGCCACGAGGTCCGCCGCGCCGCGGCGAACAGCAGCGGCGGCAGGATCAGCGGCAGCAGCAGATTCACGTCGATCGCAGGCACACGCACGGCAGGCACCAGTGCCACCGCCATGCCGAACACCAGCATCACCGCCGGATACGGCACGTTGATCCGGTCGGCCAACGGCGCGAGCACGACGGTGGCCGCGAACAGCACCAGCAACAGGGTCAGCTCAGCCACCCCGCTTCTTTACCCACTTGGGAGCGGCGGAACCGTCGAAGCGGCGGTTGGGCCGCTATGACATCGAGAACAGTTCTTGCATGACGACGACGCTCGCCACGCGCTGAAGGTTGCCCTCGGCGGCGATGCGTTGATCGTCGGGGACCTCGAGCAGTTGGTCCAGCGCCGCTGACGCCTTCTCGATGTCGAAGATCGGCTGATCCTTGGCGGCCTGAGACGCGAACGTGTCCCGATAGAACTCCAGCATCGGGTCGTTCGGGTTGCGCGTCGGCGGCGTCGTAAAGGGATGCTTCTGCCGGTCGTACACCTCCGGGATCAGCACGTCCTTCGCCGCTTCGCGCAGCACATGCTTCTCCCGAATGCCCTTCACCTTCATGCTCACCGGCACCCGTGCCGCCGCCTCGGCGACGTGGTGATCCAGGAAAGGCACGCGTCCTTCGATCGAGTGCGCCATCTCCATCCGATCGGCGAGGTAGTTGAGGATGAAGTTCGGCAGGATCGTCTTGGCGTTGACGTACAGCATCTGGTTCAGGTGATCACGGCCGGTGACACGCTGCGCGATCGGCAACCGATCCAGCGCACCCACCAGCGGTTGAAACTGCCCGACAGACGCCGGTCGATCATCGCGGAACAGATGCGCCGCGCTATTCGTCTGCACGGCAGCCACATTGAGCGTTGCGGGCAACCAGCCGAGCCTGCGCTCGATTGCCTGCATTTCCGGGTTGCTGATCTGCTCGGGCATCATCAACGCCCGAGTCGCCGCGTTCGCGCCGAGCATCTCGTCGAGCAGCTTGGCTCGTTCGTCGGCGCTCAACGTCGGATCGTCGTTCAGCGCGTCGACCCGGAAGTACGGATAGCCGCCGAGCATTTCGTCGGAGCCCTCGCCGGTGAACACCACCTTGATGCCCGCGTCGCGTACCGCGCGGCTCAACAGGAACTTCGCGACGCCGTGCCCGTTGAACATCTGGGTCTCGGAATGCCAGATCGCGTCTGCGAACGACTCGGCGATCTCGCGCCCCGTGATGGGAATCGGATGATATGTCGCACCAACGAGTTTGGCCTGCGCTTCCGCGATGGCGGCCTCGTCATACAAAGCGTTGTCGAATGTCAGCGTGAAGGCGCGGATCGGCCGATCCATCTCCTGCTGCGCGAGTCCGAGGACGGCGCACGAGTCGATGCCGCCACTGAGGTAGGACGCGACTTCGACATCGGCGACCAGGCGCTGCCGCACCGAATCCCGCAGCGCCTCGCGGAAGTCGGCGACGACCTCCTCCTCGGTGCGGGTATCGGCCTGCATCTGTGCGGCTGTCGGGATCTCCCAATCCCAGTACGGATAGATCCGCACTGTGCCGTCGCGGGCGATCGCATAGCAGCCCGGTGGGACGGTGTTGATGCCGGCGAACTCTGTCTTCTCGTGCGTCCTGCCGAAACCTCCGGTGGCGCCCTCGAGATCCCACCTCGCCGGAACGCCGAGCGCCAGCAGCGCCTTGATCTCCGATGCGAAGAAGACCTCGCCGCCCACCACGGCGTAGTACAGCGGCTTGACGCCGAATCGGTCGCGGATCGCGTACATCGCGCGCTGGCGTTCGTCGGCGATGACCACCGCGAACTCTCCGCGCAGTTCCGTCGCGGCCTGGATACCGCGCTCGTGGTAGAGGTGCAGGGCGATCTCGCTGTCGCTCTCGGTGGAGAAGTGGTAGCCGCTCGCGCGTAGCCGCTCGCGAATTTCGCGGTATCCGTAGAACTCACCGTTGACCACCATGTGGACAGCGCCGTCGGGGCTGGTCATCGGCTGGCTGCCGTTGTTCAGGCCGATGATCGACAGCCGGGTGTGTCCGAGCGTCCAGCGTCCGTCACGTGAGGTCCAGAGCCCGGTGCCGTCCGGTCCCCGGTGCTCCAGGCGCTCGAGGGCTTCATCGCACCGATCACGCGGCAGGCCCTCGCGGGTCATCGCGGCGAAAATTCCACACATCGTTGTGTCCTCCGGCTACATCTGTGCCATCGTCGCGCACCAACCTGTGAGTCGGCGCTCAGCTCTCCTAGTGACGCCAACTCCTGGGTTCAGCGAACCATTCCCAGCCGTAACAGCCGACGCGCTTGGAGGTAATCCTGTTCTGGAGATGGATCCCGATCGTGAGCACGGGATTCACGGACGCTCCGCCGCTGACAGCGGCGGCGGCAATATGAAACAGCGTCGACGCGTTCTAGCGGCCACATCCGGATAGTGCCGACTGGGTGCTGTCATCGATTGATGACATCGATCAAGACGCGATGAATTCGAGCAGATCCGGGTTGATCACATCGGCGTGAGTGGTCAGCATTCCGTGGGGAAAGCCGGCATAGGTCTTCAATGAACCGTTCTGAAGCAAGTCGACCGCCCGAGGCACCGCGCTGGCGAATGGGACGATCTGGTCGTCGTCACCGTGCATCACCAGGACGGGGACGGTGATGGCGCGCAGATCCTCGCTGTAATCTTGCAGCCAGGTGAACACCGTTTCATAGTGAGCGTGGGCGCTGCCGGACATGCCCTGCCGCCACCAGTTCGCAATGACCGCTTCGGAGGGCTCAGCGCCTGATCGGTTGAATCCGTAGAAAGGGCCCTCCGGCACCGAGCGGAAGAATTCCGATCGATTGCCGACCACACCGCCCTGGACGGCGTCGAACCACTCCTGGGGTTGGCCACCTGGATTGCTGTCGGTCTGCAGCATGCTCGGTGTGGGGGAAGAAACGAGCACCGCCTTGGCGACTCGCTCCTGGTGGCGTGCCACATAGGAGGCGACTTCCGCGCCGCCGGTCGAGTGCCCAATGTGGATCGCGTCGCGCAGGTCCAGCTGCTCGGTCAGTGCGGCCAGGTCGGCTACCCAGTGCTCCATGTCATTGCCGGTCCCGACTTGCTCGGATCGGCCATGCCCGCGCCGATCGTGGGCAATCACCCGATAGCCCTGATGCAACAAGAACATCATCTGCGCATCCCAGTCGTCGGCTGTCAGAGGCCAGCCATGACTGAAAACGATCGGCTGTCCGGAGCCCCAGTCCTTGTAAAAGATCTTGACGCCGTCGGACGTGGTGATGGTCGGCATATTTCGTTCCCTTCACAGTGGGCCTACCGCGGCGCTTCCCGCGATCGATTGACAGTCAATCGCATTCGGCGACCGCGCCGACCAGTTCTAGCCGAAATCCCAATCGACGGTGAAGCTTTCGTGCAGGACCAGCCCGGTCAGCGCATCGACCCGTTCACCCAGCGGCCACGCCTTGGCGTCGAACCCGTCGTCGCCGAAGAACGCGTAATTGACCGACGTCTCCGGGGTGGTTCGTGACCGATAGACGATCGCATCGACATCGGCCCACCACCGCCTGACGGCGTCGGCCAGTCGATGGCACGTCATCCATACATCAGCGTGTTGTCCCGTGCTGATCTGGTCGTCCACCTTCAAGGCATCGAGATTCTTCTCGGTCCGCAGGTCCAGCACGCGCAGGTTGCGCGACGACACCAGCCGCACCAGGTGGTGTTTCCGATGGTCGGCCGGGATCACCAGTCCCGTCGACCGGTACCGCTCCCGGAACGCCCCCAGCAGCGTCGCGCCCGCGTACCGGGTCCGAAACGCTCCCGACTGCGGATCGAAGCGATACCGCGGCTCCGGAAACCCAACCCAGTCCCACCTTGCGGGTGGCGTCGCGTCCAGCCGCCAGATCTCGGTGCCCGCCGGAATGGATCGACGCCGAAGGCCCGTGGGCCTGTCCTCGGGGAACGGGCCGGAGTAGCCCGCCGGAAGGTCAGGCACCGAGCGACGTCAACATCCGCCACGCTGTGTCGGCGGTCTTCGGTTTCCGTAACGCCTCGGCGATCGAACTGCCACCGAGTTCCTCGTGCTTGAGCCGCATGATTCTGTCAGCTGCCAGCGGATCGGACGTGAACCGTCCCAGCAGATCGAGTATCCGCGGCAGGTCGTCGCGCACCCGGCCGCCGTCGAATTGCCAAGCGGGGAACCATGTCTGGTTACCGACGGCGCTGCCAATGAGTTTGCCGCGACTGCGCAATCGATGTACCGCCTGCGGGGTGCGTAACTTCAACAGTGTCTGAACCTCCGACGTGCGCATCGACCCAGTGACGAAGTCCTCGACGAGCGCGGCGCGACGCTGATCGCTGAGCCTGCGCGCCGCGGTGCGCTCCAACGTTCCCTGCGGGGTCGTCGGCGCGGTGAGCAACGCATCGAGGACCTTCGCGAATCGCGAGTCCTTGAGCGCACGGACCGCCAGCTGATTGGCGAGCGGGGCGACAGCGGAAGTCATCCCTCCAGGCTACCTGTCAATTGAAACAATCGAAACAGGCCTCAGTGTGAATGCACCGTTTGGTGCCAAGCTCCGAGCGACAATGTCGCTTGAAGCATAGGTTCGCAAAGTTGCGAGCGACATTGTCGCTACGAGGTTGGCACTACGTGCACTATCCCCTGGGAGCGTGCAGCTAACTGCCGTACAGCCCCAGCGCCTTGGCCGCCACCGTCGCCACGTCACCCGACAACTTGGAGATCGGCGGGCTGCCCCGCGTGTGGATCGAGTTCGTCAGCAGGATCACGTACGTGTCCGACCCCGGATCCATCCACAGCGTCGTCCCGGTGAAGCCCGTATGGCCGAAGCTGCCGACCGGGAACACCGAGCCCCGCGGATGGCTGAACGGTGAGTCGATGTCCCAGCCGAAGCCACGCAGAACCTGCCCCGCGACCGCCGGATACTCTCCGGCCACCGCTCCGGCCGCGTTCGCCTCCGAGACCTGACCCGCCGAATGCCCGGGCTGCTCAGGCGTTGTCATCGACGTCAAAGTCTCTCGCTTCAAGGGAAACTCACTCGGGCGACCCGCCAGCCGATCCAGAAGGGCTTGGGCGAAGACGCTGACATCGCGTGCCGTCGAGAACACTCCGGCGTGCCCGGCCACTCCGCCCATCCGTCGCGCCGTCGTGTCTTGAACCGTGCCCCGTAGCAGATGGTCCAGGTCGGGATTCTCACCCCGATCCGCGCGGCCCTCCTCGTCGCGTGCAGTCGGCGCGATGCGCGGCAGCAGGCCGACATTCCATTCCCCCTCAGGACATTCGGTCGGCACCACCCCGGGTGCCCATGCCACCGCGGAACCTCTCACCGCGTGTGGGCCGCAAACCTTGTCCACGGGTAGATAGCGGGTGTCCAGCATGCCCAGCGGCGCAAAGACGTTGCGCTGCACGTAATCGTCTTCCACCTCGCCGGTCACCTTCTCGAGGAGCGCGCCGAGGAGAATGAAGTTGATGTCCGAGTAGCGGAACGCGGAGCCGGGAGCCGACTCCAACGGATTGGTCAGCGCGCGGTGAAAGCCCTCCGCCCTATCGGGCTTCGACAGCCCCCACGGGTCGCCGAGGTTGACGTCACCCGGCTCTCCCGAAGTATGCGTCAACAGCATCCGCACCGTCACCTTCGCGCGTTGCGGATCGTTGGCCGTATTGAACTGCGGCAGGTACTGCTGCACCGGATCGTCGAACTGCACCTTGCCCTGTTCGTGCAGTTGCATGACTGCCGTCGCGGTCCCGAGAACCTTCGTCAGCGACGCGATGTCGAAGATGGTGTCCTCGGTCATCGGCTCCGCGGGCGCGGGGGAGCCGTTCAGCCCCGGCTCGCCCGGCAGCTTGCGATCCCCATACGCCCGGTGGAAGACGACGTTGCCCCCGTGTCCGACGACCACGACCGCACCGGGCAGTTTGTGTGCGGCGATCGCGTCGTCGATCAATGCGGAGACTGCCGGCATATCGGGCGTCGGCGCCCCGATCGGCGGGGGCGGTGGGGGAGCGGCGACGGGCGGCGGCGTCGACGGCGCGGCGGTGCTGACCGGCGGCTGAATCTCGTCGCTCCGCGAGCACGCGGTAACGACCAAAAGCGCTGACACGCCGACAGCTATGGCCTTGCGAACCCGGTCGACCATCCGACGAGTCTAAGACCTGCCTCACCCACGACGCGTGACGGTCAGGGAGCGACCTTCATCGCCTCGTGTTCCATCACCTCGACGGCCGCCCGCTCGCCCGACCGGACCGCGCCGTCGATGAACCCGTACATGATCGCCGAGCTTTCCGTGCCCGCCCAGTGGATGCGGCCACACGGTTCGCGCAGCGACGGTCCGAACTCGGTGAGCACACCCGGCGGGGCGTGCGCGATCATGCCGCCGCCGGAGTACCGCTCGATGGTCCAGTTCTGTTCGACGTAGTCCGTCAGCGTTCGCGCCTTCTCGCCGAACCTCGCAGCGACGGCGTCGATCACCCCTTTCTTGCGCTCCTCCTCGCTGAGCTTCGTCATCTTGCGCGCTTCCGGACCCTCGGTGATGACGCACAGCACGGCGGGCGATTCTCTGTCGGTGCTGGCATCGATCGTCAGACTCGCCATTGACCCCGCCCCGAACGACTGACCCGACAGACCATCGGCACGCCACCACGGCTCGTCGTAAACCAGCGCGATCTTGTACACCGCACCCGACGGCATCCGCTGCTGCAGGAACGAGCGGTCCATGGGCAGCATCGGTTCGAAGTTGATCTGGCTGACGATGCTGACCGGCACGGCGACAACCGCACGCCGTGCACGTACCACCATGTCGTCGGAACGGACCGTGACGCCGTCGGCATCCTGAGCGATGCTGCGCACCGGCTGCGACAAGTGCAGCGAGTCGCCGAGCTCGTTGCAGATCGCGCGATGAATCGCGCCCATCCCGCCGACCACGCGTTCGTCCTCGGCCGCGTCCTTGACTCCGAGCACGAAGCTCGGCCCACCCGCGGACGCCATCTGATACAGCACGAACAGCAGCGAAATCTCCGATGCCGCAGAGGTATACAGCCCTGCCACCGAGTGTTCGAGTAGCTGACGCGCCGGCTTCGACAGCGTGTTGCGGTCCAGCCATCCCGCCCAGGTGGTCTGATCCCATTTCTTGGCCTTGGGCGCGTCCCACGGCGCGTGCGGGTCGATCTGTTTGCACATCTGCGTCAGTTCGAGGAAGACCGTGCCGATGTTGGCCACCGCCCACGGGCTCATCGACAACGGGATCGTGCCGTTGTAGCGGTACTTCTTGCCTTCGACGAACATCATCGCGTCGCCTTCGGTGGGCTGTTTGTAGCTCGCGATGCCGAACTCCTTCATCAGGGCGTAGATAGCATCCTGGCCCGGCCCGATCCAGGCACCGCCGCGGTCGATCCACAGTCCGTCGTCGCGGGTCTCGGTCCACGTTCGACCGCCGACGCGGTCGCGCGCCTCCAGCAGCGCGACGGTGTGTCCGGCCTGCTTCAGCCGCAGCGCCGTGGTGAGTCCGCCGAAACCGGCACCCACCACGCAGAAATCAACGTCCATGAGAAACCCCTGCTGTCCGATTGGGCACTATTAGACTGACGTCTAACAGTATTAGACATACGCCCAATTGTCACGGGTGTCAATAGAGCGGCGCACGAAATCCCACGAGATTTAGCGAATCTTTAGGACCCGCCTGTGGGGCCCCTGAATACCGCCTGACCAGCCGCTTGACGCAAAGCTGGGCTAGTAATTGCGAAGGGTAGTAACTACCGCGCCGGGACGAGTGCCAGACCCGGCGTCGCGGCCGCCGGCGGCATTGCGGGGAGCCCTGGTACGGCCCCAGGGGCCGGTGGCGCCGGCGGCGGGGGAGGCGGAGGAGGGTTGATGATCTTCAGGATGTCCGGCTTCATCTGCTGCAGCTGCGCGCCCCAGTACCCCCAGCTGTGCGTGCCGTTCGGCGGGAAGTTGAACACCGCGTTGCGTCCGCCGGCCGCCTGATACTTCTCCTGGAACTCCTTGTTCGTGGCAAGCGTGATGTTCTCCAGATACGAGGCGCTGAACTGGGTGCCGAAGCCGCCGCCGCCGGCGTCCAGGTCGGACGTCGTGCCGTTGCCGCAGTACACCCACAGCGCCGTGCGGTTGGCCACCAACCGATTGATGTTCAGCATCGGATCGTTGCGTTGCCACGCGGGATTGTTCGGCGGGCCCCACATATCGGCCGCCTTATAGCCGCCGGCGTCCATCATCGCGAAGCCGATCAGCGTCGGCCACATGCCCTTCGACGGGTTCAGGTAACCGGACAGCGAGGCGGCGAAGAAGAACTGCTGCGGATGCCACGCGGCCAGCGTCAGCGCCGCGCCGCCCGACATCGACAGTCCGACAACCGCATTGCCCCGGGGATCCTGCTGCCTGTTCGCCATCAGCCAGGTCGGCAACTCGTTGGTGAGGAACGTCTCCCACTTGTAGGTCGTCGTACCGGCGAAGCCGCTCGCCGGTGCGTACCAGTCGCTGTAGAAACTCGACTGGCCGCCGACAGGCATCACCACCGAGACGCCCGACTCGTAGAACCATTCGAACGCGGCGGTGTTGATGTCCCAGCCGTTGAAGTCCTCTTGCGCGCGCAGACCGTCGAGCAGATACACCGAATGCGGTCCACCGCCCTGAAACTGGACCTTGATGTCGCGGCCCATCGATGGTGACGGCACCATCAGCGTCTCGACCGGCAGACCGTCGCGCGAATACGCCGACGCCTGCGGTGACGGCAGTGCCGCCACCAGGGCGGCCACCATCACCGCAACAGCGATCAACACCGAAACGCGACGTCCCCGATCTCCAGCCACGGCGCGAAAGTAGCAGCGACACTGCAACTGTCCATGCTCCCGCGCGGGGCAGTGATCACCTTGTTATAGAGCGCTCAGCCAGTCGAAATGCTGCGCGCCACGGCGCCGTAGCGTTCGATGCGCTCAGGATCGGCCAGCGCGTTGTACAGCACGACGCGGGTCGCGGTGTCCCCGTACTTGGCGACCAGCGCGTCGGCCAGGCCGTCCCACGTCGATTCCGTGACGAACGTCGCGATGTGCTCGTCGGTGATCTGAGCCGCCATGCCCTTGAAGTCGCCGGCCTTCTGCTTCTCGCGGATGCGCGCCGTCGTGCCCTCGAACCCGGCCTCGTCCCAGATGAACGCGTAGTTGGGGGTGCTGCCGTAGAAGCTCATGCTGGCCCGCACCAGCTCGCGTTCCTTCGCGCGCTCCTCGTCGGTGTCACCGACGATCGTCATCACCGGCACGATGATCGCGATGTCTGACGCGGAACGACTCGACTTGGCCGCGCCCTCAGCGACTTTCGGCACCACATGACGTGCGATGTAACCGGGTTCGCCGAGCGGATGCACATGCACGCCGTCGGCGACTTCGCCTGCCATGCGCAGCATCCACGGGTTGACCGCCGCGATGTCGACCTTCGGATCCGGTGCGTCGATCGGCCCTGCGCTCCATTGCGGACTGATGAAGTCGAGGTCGTAGAACTCGCCGTGGTGGTCGAGCTTTCCGGTGCGGAACGCCGAGAAGCACGCCTTGACGGCCAGCACGTAGTCGCGCAGCCGCGGACCGGGGCGCTCGAATTCCGCGCCGTAGCGTCGCACCACATGCGTACGCACCTGCGTGCCGAGCCCGAGCCGAAACTTGCCGTCGGTCGCCTCCTGCAGTTCCCACGCCGACGCCGCGGTGACGAACGGACTGCGCGGAAAGGCCACGGCGACACCGGTCGACAGGTCAAGGCCCGGCGCTGCCTGGGATGCGACAGCCGCGTTGAGATATGCGGTGCGGCCGGTTTCGGTGAACAGCAGTCCGGAGAACCCCGCGGCCTCGGTGCGACGGGCGAGTTCGCCGATCGAGTGCAGTGGCTGGGGGGTGGTCATCGCGTCGACATACACACGTGGACCGTACGCCTGGCCCGGCCTGTGCTCGCGCGCGCGGCGAATTTTGAGATTTCGCTCTGTGGCCATAGCTGTTGGGGTATCGGTGAAGTCATCCAATTCGCCAGGGGAGGGAGCCACATTGAGCACCAGGGGACTAGCAAAGCTTGCAGCCGCCACGGCGATTGCCGCCGGTGTTGCGCTCGGCGCGACCGGGGTCGCGACGGCCACCGACAGCATCAAGGCGTTCGGGGTAGAGCAGCACATCAATGACGTCGCTTCGGGTGGCCCGTTGATCGGGTATACCGTCACCGGACTTCAGCCCAGCACCGACACCATTCCCTATCCGGTCGCCGGACGGCTCTACGAAGCGACGCTGAAGGTGAATGCGTTCGGAAACTGGGCCAACCCGGTGATTCCACGTTTCAACGCCCGCGCGGAGAACGGCCAGGGGTACCAGGCGATCACCAACGTCTTCATTCCGCAGGCCATCCAGGGCAACGCGGTGCCGCCGAATGGCTCGTCGAGCGGCAAGCTGTACTTCGACGTCGTCGGCGTCGACCCGAACAGCGTCGTCTACAACGACGGCGTCCGCGACATCCTCGCCTGGGTGCCCTGAGCCGCCGGGATCTTGCCGTGTCGGCTGAAATCTCTGGCCGACCCGGTGGTTGTCTCGTACGCTTCGCCGCATGGAGCTACTACGAAACGTAGTTGTGCTGTTGCACATCGTAGGTTTCGCGGTCACCTTCGGCGCTTGGGTCGCCGAGGCGGCGGCTCGACGCTTCCGCTTCACCCGCGTCATGGACTACGGGCTGCTGCTCTCGCTGCTGACCGGCCTGGCGCTGGCCGCGCCTTGGCCCGCGGGTGTCGAGTTGAACTATCCGAAGATCGGCGTCAAGCTCGTCATCCTCGTGGTGATCGGCGGTGTCCTCGGTATGGGTAGTGCTCGGCAGAAACGCACCGGCGAGCCCGTGGCGCGTGCGCTGTTCGTCACCGTCGGCGTGCTGTCCTTCGGCGCGGCGGCCATCGCGGTTCTCTGGTGACTGATCGCGGACTGACTCAGCGCTTAAGCAGTACGCGTAGGCTGTACATATCGGCGGTACTTCGTCATATGACCGTTCAAGGTTGTGTCGTCGCCGATTCGCAGGATCTGGCCGGCTCCCGGTCAAGACAGGAGCGTCGTGATGACGCTGAATCAATCTTCCACCATCGATCCACCGCGCAAATCGCCCGAACGCACGCCCAGATTGCGTCTGAAACCCAAGGCTCCCATCAGCGGATATGTCGACGGCGCATGGTGGCCGCACAGTGATGACCTCACCGCAGAGCTACCAGACTTGCTGGCAGTTCTGTCCGTTCGGCTTGGTCCGATCGGCCGCGTGATCTACAACATCAATGAGTGGGCCGAGCCGCCCCGAAAGCTCATCATTGGCGGCCGAGTGGTCCGGCTCGGCGGATACCAGCGTCAGCCGGTTCACACCCTCGAGGTTCTCGGCCTACGTCGGGACCGCATTGCCTTACTCGTGATTCCTCCGAACACCGATCCCGACCAGGCGCACGCCACGCTGATGGCCGCCGCGGCGCCACGCAATGACTCGAATGTTGCCGACCTCCTGGCGCTCACGGCGCGGGAACTGGAAAGGAAAGCGTGATGACTTCGCAGACATTGTTCCGTACGCCCTACGAGATTCGTATCGACCTCGTCAAGGACACCATCGTGGCTCACTCCAAACTCGGCG
The DNA here is from genome assembly GCF_000230895.2 of Mycolicibacterium rhodesiae NBB3. Next base: position 845,922 of record NC_016604.1, on the reverse strand, counting down.
AGAAAGCTGCCCGCGAGCTGGCCGAGCATGTCCTGCACGCAATCGGCTCGATCCCAGAGAAGATGCGCTGATCGCATGACAGTCACCGTGATGCTCGCCGGCGGCGGAGCCGATAATTACATGCGGTTCGGCGATGTCTACCACAAGCACGACGACGGGGCGCTCGACATCATTCGCGGCGGCGCCAGACAGCAGTACCACTACGCACCGGGTACGTGGACAGATGTCGAAGGCGACGAGAAAACTTGGAAGACAGGACGTTTCTGGGGTTGATCACCGCGGCGGCAGGTACGGTGACCGCCCGAAGAGGTGTACCGTCAGAGGCGTTGGGAAACCAGCCACTCCGGAACGAGACGGCCGTCAGCCGCTGATCTCGACGAGCAACCGCTCAAGTCCGGCCATGCAGGTACCAACCGCACGTCTGGATCATTTTGAAACTTTTATCTCCCATTCCGTTTTTATCCAATCCTACTGTCGGACAACCATTTTCAGATCCACCTAGCTTCGGCATTCTCACCACCCATCCACCGACGGCGTGTGGGCTCGCAACCTTCAGCGCGGCGTTGGCCACCGGATTGTCCGCCGATGGCTCCGAGGTCAGCGTGGTACGGGTCGCCGATGGGTCGCCGCCCTCGAGAGCGGTCGGTTCAAGCGCGCGCGTGGTCGGAGAGCTGATCGCCGACTCGCCGGTCTCGGTGTCTGCGGCCTCCGAATTGCTCAACCACAGTGACGTCGCCATCATCCAGCATGAGTACGGCATCTACGGCGGCACGGACGGTGACGATGTCATCGATGTCATCGAAAGACTGCGCGTGCCGTCCATCGTGATCGCTCACACGGTTCTCAAAGATCCTACGGCGCACCAGCGTTCGGTGCTCAGGGCTGTTGCCGCAGCCGCCGATCGCGTTGTGGTGATGTCCGAGGCTGCAAGCGAACGACTGAGTGTGAACTTCGATGTCACTCGTCGCAAGATCGTCACCATTCCGCACGGCGCCACCGTCCCGAAGACAGTTGCTGCAAAGCACTGGAGCAGACCCACCCTGCTGACCTGGGGTCTCTTGGGGCCGGGAAAGGGCATCGAGAGGGTGATCGACGCAATGGGCTCGCTCGGGCATCTCCCCGGTAGGCCGCGTTACCTCATTGCCGGACGGACACATCCGAAGGTGCTTGCCGCACAGGGCGAGACGTACCGCAACCGGTGTATCGATCAGGCTCGTCGCATCGGGGTGGCCGACTCCGTGGCTTTCGACTCCGACTACCGCGACGTCGCCTCTCTGAACGCCCTCGCCCAGTCCGCGAGTGTCGTGGTGCTGCCGTATGACTCCACCGATCAGGTGACTTCGGGCGTGCTGGTCGACGCCATCGCGAGCGGCCGGCCAGTCGTCGCGACGGCATTCCCCCATGCCAATGAACTCCTGGCCAGTGGGGCGGGCATCGTCGTCGACCACGACGACCCTGACGCACTCGTAGCTGCGCTTCGGCGGGTCATCACCGATCCGCGCGTGGCGGGTTCGATGGCTGCTGAGGCCCGCCGCCTCGCCCCAACAATGTCGTGGCGAGTCGTCGCGGGTGCGTACCAGCGGCTGGCTCAGCGGGTACTCGCTGAACGGCCGGCACTCGTATGACCGCCATCCCGGAACCCATATTCGACCACCTGCTCCGCATGACGGATCGGCGCGGCACATTCGAGCATGCGCGAATCGCCGTACCCGATCCCGAGCACGGATATTGCACCGACGACATGGCCCGGGTGCTGGTCGTCGCCACCCGCGAGCCCGGTCTGCAGCGAACGCTGAACGGTGTCGCCAGAATTGCGCTGCAGTTCCTGAACGGAGCACAAGCACTCACCGGCGCCTGCCGAAACAGGATGAACAGTAACGGCAATTGGGTCGACGAGCCGGCCGTGGAGGACGCCTGGGGGCGTTCCCTCTGGGGTCTGGGGACCGCGGCCGCGCGCAGTGACGTCGTCTGGGCTCGGCAATCTGCCATCCTGCAGTTCGAGCGCGGCGCGCAGGAGCGATCGCCATGGCCGCGTGCGAAGGCGTTCGCGGCGCTGGGTGCCGCCGAGATGCTCGCGTTCGACCCCGAACATCGCGCGGCGCGGCTGCTGATCATCGACTACGCGGCATCAATCGCCGAATCCACCGGTGACCCGTCATGGCCGTGGCCCGAGCCTCGGCTCACCTACGCGAACGCTGTGCTGCCCGAGGCGATGATCGCCGCGGGTGTCGTGCTCGAAGACGGGCCGTTACGGCAGCGCGGACTGGATCTACTGGCCTGGCTTCTCGACACCGAGACGTCCGGCGGTCACCTCTCGGTCACTCCCGTCGCGGGCAGAGGACCCGGCGAGAAAGGGCCTGCCTTCGATCAGCAGCCCATCGAGGTGTCCTCGCTCGCCGATGCCTGCGCACGCGCCGCCAGCGTCGACAGTGACCCGATGTGGCCGGACGGCATCCGCGCTGCAGCGGCCTGGTTCGAGGGGGCCAACGACCTGGGACAGCCGATGTGGGATTCCGATACGGGTGGCGGATTCGACGGCCTGCACGCCGATCGGGTGAACCGCAATCAGGGCGCAGAATCGACGCTGGCAGTGCTCTCGACACTGCAGCATGCGCAGCGCTTTTCTGCAGTGCCGCAATGACATCGGGGATATCGACGCACTCTGCACTTGTCACGCGCAGCCCGCAGCGGCTAGCCGCCGACCCGTCCCGGGTCATCACCCGGCTGTTCGTCCCCGGGCAGGAGGGTTTTGAGCATCAGGATTCCCGCGCGGGCGTGGTCGTGAGGCGCATCCTGGCGCTGGAAGAGGAGGAGGTGCGCGTGTCGTTGGACGATGTCGTCACGCGCTTCGATACCCGTCACCGCGACCTGATCGGCGTATTCCAGAGGCACGCCCGTGTCCTTGCCGACCGGCTGGACACAGCACCCAGCCTGTCCAGTGCGCGAATGATGTTGCTGGGCGCGACGTTCACGAGCGAGTACGCAATCGAGGGCGCAGCCCTGTGCAATCCCAGCATGGTGGCTCACCCGGACCAGACGGGGACTCCCGTCGGCAGCCTGCGATTCGTGATGAGCGTGCGGGGAATCGGGGAGGGACACATATCGTCGATCGGATTCCGCACGGGACTCATCGACGCCTCCGGCGGCGTGGCAATGGATGCTGCCCCGTCGTTCGCCACCGTGGGCAACATCGTGCCGGTTCTGCTGGATGCTGCGGTATTACGGAGTGAGCTCACCCGGCTGCACGACGCCGGAGAGGGTGCTGACTTCGTCCTCGACGCCCTTGGCGAGCGGTTCACTCGGTCCGATCTCGATGAACAACTCGCCAGGCTCGGAAGGGCTCGAAGGACGCACAGTCACACGGCCGAGACGATTTCGCTGATTCAAACCATCGCCGACAGGACATACGGCGTCGAATTCGCCGGGAACACCCCTCTCTCCGAGCGCGTTCTGTGGCCCGCAATGGGCGCGGAGGCCGCGGGGATGGAGGATGCACGGTTCGTCCGGTTCGTCGACGACGACGGCTCGGTCAGATTCTATGCGAGCTACACGGCGTACAGCGGTACGCACATCAGTCAGCAGCTGCTGGAGACCGAGGATTTCACCTCGTTCACCTCCACGCCGATGGTGGGCACCGCGGCCGCCAACAAGGGATTGGCGCTGTTTCCCCGCCGGGTCCGCGGTCACTACGCCGCCATGTCGAGGGCGGACCGCGAATCGAACTCGTTTGCGTTCTCGGATGCCCCGTTCGCGTGGACGTCGTCCGTGCCCTGCCAGCAGCCGACCCGGACCTGGGAGGCGCTGCAGCTCGGAAACTGTGGGCCGCCCATCGAAACCGAGGCGGGATGGCTGGTGCTCACCCACGGTGTCGGTCCGATGCGCACGTACCGGATCGGCGCCGTATTGCTCGACTTGGAGAATCCGTCACGGATCGTCGGGCAGCTCCGAGAGCCGCTGCTGAGTCCGGCCGCCGATGAGCAGAACGGCTACGTTCCCAACGTCGTGTATTCCTGCGGTGGGATCGTACATTCCGGGATGCTGATCGTTCCCTACGGAATCGGTGACGCAGCCATCGGATTCGCGACCGTCCCGCTGTCAAGACTCCTAGACGTGTTGAAGTCCTAGCTCACCGCAATTGCTCGACGAGCGCTTCCGTGACCTCGACCGTCGACGCAGTCCCGCCGAGATCCCCGGTGCGGGTTTCCGGCTTCGCCAGTGTGGCCTCCATCGCCGCCAACACCTCACCCGCCGCGGCGGCGTGACCCAGGTGCTCGAGCATCAGCGCCGCCGACCACACCGCGCCGATCGGATTGGCGATCCCGCGTCCCGCGATGTCGGGAGCCGAACCGTGCACCGGCTCGAACATCGACGGATACTCCTTCGTCGGGTCCAGGTTGCCCGACGGCGCGATCCCGATCGACCCCGCGACGGCTGCGGCGAGGTCAGAGAGGATGTCGCCGAACAGATTTGACCCCACCACGACGTCGAAGCGGTGCGGCTGGAGTACGAATTTCGCCGCCAGCGCGTCGATGTGCTCGCTGTCCGTCAGCACGTCCGGGAACAGGGCGGCCCGCTCCGCGACGACCTCGTCCCAGAACGGCAGCGTGTGCACGATGCCGTTCGACTTCGTCGCCGACGTGACGTACCCACGCCGCGACCGCGCCAGCTCGAAGGCGTAGTCCGCGATGCGGCTCACCCCGACCCGGGTGAAAACCGACTCCTGGACGGCCATCTCGTCGGGGAACCCGCGATTGAGTCGTCCGCCGATCTCGCTGTACTCACCCTCGACATTCTCACGCACCACCACGAAGTCGACCTCGCCCGGCGCCCGCAGTGGGCTCTCGACACCGTCGAACACCTTGATCGGACGCAGGTTGACGTACTGACGGAAGGCCCGCCGGATCGGGATCAGCAGACCCCACAGCGAGACGTGGTCGGGCACTCCCGGCCAGCCGACCGCACCCAACAGGATCGCATCGAAATCGCGAAGCCGCTCGATGCCGTCCGCGGGCATCATCGCGCCGTCGCGCGTGTATCGCTCACACGACCAGTCGAAGTCCGTGTAGGACAACTCGATTCCGTGCTTGGCAGCGATGGTGTCGAGCACCGCCCGTGCGGATTCGATGACCTCCGGGCCGATCCCGTCGCCCGGAATCACCGCGACGGACTGAATTGCCGGCCCAGTCATCCGCCCAACCCGAGCAGGCTCACCATCAATGGCAACAGGATGATGATCAGGATCGCGCCTGCAATGTCGAACGTGATTCCGGACCGAATCATCGTCGTGATCTTCACGACGCCGGAACCGTAGACGATCGCGTTCTGCGGCGTCGAGACCGGCAACATGAAGCCGAAGGACGCCGCGAACGTCGCCGCCAGCGCAGGCACGAACGGATTGATGCCCGCGGCCATCGCGACCGGAATGATGATCGGCACCACCACCGCCGCGGACGCCGTGTTACTCGTCGTCTCCGACACGACGATCGCCAGAATCACCGCGAAGATCGTGATCGGCACGATGCTCGACAGGCCGAGCGCGTCGTTGATCGAGGTGCCGATGGTCTCAGCGAGGCCCGTTTCGGAAATCAGTGAACCGAATATGATCCCGCAGCCGAAGAGAATGATGGTGCCCCAGTCGATTTCGGCGGCGTCACTCCAGCGCAGCGTGAACTCGCGCTCCTTCCAGTCGGTCGGGAGCAGGAACAGCAGCGCCGCCCCGAAGACCGCGACCACGCCCTCGTCGAGACGGTCGCTGACGAACTCGTACGCACTGGAGTCGGTGCCCGAGACGAGCGCGACGATGCCGGGCAGGATCCACAGCGTCACCGTGATGCCGAACGCGATGAGCGTGTTCTTCTCGGCCCTCGACAGCGAGCCCAGCCGCTCGCGCTCCTCGGCGACGTACTGGGCCACACCATCGATGCGCTTGATCTCCGGTTTGTTCAGGCGAAGCAGAGTGAACGCCAGCAGCACGAACATCAGCAGGCAGATCGGGACGGCCATCGCCATCCACTGCGCGAAGCTGATCCGTTCGCCGGTGGCCTCCTCGATGAGCCCACGCCCAATCAGGTTGGGCGGACTGCCCACTGGCGTCAGCAGGCCGCCGACACTCGCGCCGTAGGCCAGCATCAGCATGATCGCCGCACCGACCCGCAGCCGCTGCGGATCGAAGTCGGGTTCGACGTCACCCTGCTTCTGCATCAGCTTCGCGATGACGGCGAGGATGCCGATCGCGGTCGGCAGCAGCATCGCGACGGTGGCGGTGTTGGACACGAACGCCGACAGCATGCACGTGATCGCGCCGAACGCGAGGATCACGCCGGTGGTGGAGCGGCCGACGCCGGGAAGCGACAGGATGCGGAACGCGAACCGCCGCGCCAGTCCGTGTTTGAGCATGGCCTGGGCGAGGATGAACGCGCCGATGAACGTGAAGATCGTCGACGAGCCGAACGGACCGAGGACGTCGTCGACCGGTGCGACCCCTAGAAAGACCGCGACGGCCACGCCGAGCAGGCCGCCGACAGGGATCGGTATCGCCTCACTGATCCACAGTGCGATCACGCCGAGCAAGACCGCGGCGAGCACCTGCTGCTCGCGGGGGATGTCGATCGGCAGGACGAGGAAGGCGACGGTCAGCAGCGGAGCGAGGAAAAGGCCGACTGTGCGTCGACCTTTCTCGAACCGCTCCTCTTTGGGAGAGAGTTTCTGCTCGCCGAGGCTGCGATACGTCGCGCTCCCCAGGAGTGCTTTGTCGACGTCGGTCGGCTTAGCCGGGCTTTCCGTGCTCATGGGTGCGCTCCGTCCCTGGCGGCTGTGTTCTACACCACACTCGTCGCTGTGGGTTTCCTGTTGGCGGCGCGGCTTAAACATGCCGCCTGGTCGGGTGTACTGTCGAGTCGTTGGGAGCCCAGCCAGTCCGGGATGTTTCAGCCGATCTCCGCTGATCCGCCGAGCAACCGCTCACGCCGGATACGCCGGAACTGACCGCGAGTCTGGACTACCCTTGAACCCTTTGCCGATCGATGAGCCGATCCCCGCTTACTCTCGGCCGCAAAGGATCCCGCGCGCTGTGCGCTTCGGCATCGTCGGCACCCGTACGTCTTCACCGTGCGGACTTGCCAGGTTCACCGCAGGCCTCGAGGGCGCACTGAGCGGCGGAGGGTCCTGCGTCAGGCGGGTGGGCGACGGACCGCCCCCCTACGGCGACCTCGATGTCGTGATCATGCAGCACCACGACGGCACGACCGGCGAGGACGTGACCGATATGGGCGAGGGATTGCGAGTCCCGGTAATCGTCGTCGTTCATATCATTCCGAAAGACCCTACCTCGCAACAGCGTTCGTCGCTCGAAGGGATCGCGGCCGCCGCGGACCAGGTCGTGGTGATGTCCGAGGCCGCCCGCCGGCGCCTCTATCTCACCTACGCCGTGGACCGTCGGAAGGTCACCACGATCCCGCACGGTGCGACACTGCCGATGATTCCGCAGGTGAAGCGTCCGAGCAGGCCCGTCATTCTGACGTTCGGCCTGCTACGGCCGGGCAAGGGTATCGAACGGGTCATCGAGGCGATGACGTTGCTCAGAGATGTCCCGGGCCGACCCCGCTACGTTGTCGCCGGTCCGATGGACCCCAGGATCTCGGTCACCGAAGCCGACGCGTATCGCAACGGACGGATCGACCAGGCACGGAACGCCGGTGTGGCCGATTCGGTGTCCTTCGACTCACGCTACTTCGTCAGTTCAGCGCTGTGCGAACTGATCCAGCAGGCCTCGGTGATCGTACTGCCCTTCGACTCGGCCGAGCAGGTGAGCTCCGGCGTGCTGGTCGATGCGTTCGCGAACGGCAGACCTATTGTGGCGACTGCATTTCCGCATGCTGTCGAGCTGCTTGGCACCGGAGCGGGCCTGGTCGTCGCTCACGACGATCCCACCGCGCTCGCGGCGGCGCTGCGACAGATCCTCACCCAACCGCGGCTTGCCGGGTCCATGGCTGCCGAGGTCCGGGGCCGCGCGGCGGAGGTGGGGTGGCCGGTGGTGGCAGCTGCCTATCGAGCGTTGGCCCAGCGTCTCATCGCTGAGACGCCGCGTGCGGATAAGCGTCTTCGCGGTGCTGAAACGACAGGATTGCCGGATTGAGCACGACGCCGTCGCGGACCTCGATTGCCCGGGCGATCGTCGGAGTCTCATCCCATCTCGCCGGGCCGTCCAGGAGCGTTTCGACGTGAGGCAACAAGGCTTCGCTGATCTCCCAGGTCGCCGAGTTCCATAGATAGGACGGGCTGTGGTCGACCGCGTAATAGTGGATCCCGTTGGACAACTCGACGATCGGCTGCGTGAATGACGTCGGCTGGGCCCAGCTGAAGCCCATGCCGACGTCACACGAGACGTCGACGATCAGACTGCCCGCAACGAAGGACTCCAAGTCTTTCTCGTAGACAAAGACGAGGGGTTCATTGGGATCCTGGAGCACGCAGTTGACGACGATGTCGTTGTCCGCGAGCAGTTGCGCCACCGGGACGAACCCGTCCGGGGTGTCCGCAGTGATCCGGTCGGGGGTGTCCGGATCGGGCCCCATCTGGATGATCTGCGTGGAATGGATCGGCGATGCGACGGCAGCGACATCCCGATTGGTCAGCACGCGCACGTCGTCGACGCCTTGCGCGTTCAGGGCAGTCACGGCGCCGCGAGCGGTCGCGCCGAAGCCGATCACGGTAGCGCGCATCCGACGGCCGTAGATTCCGGTGACACCGATGGACTGCATTGCGTGCAGGACCGAGCAGTAGCCGGCCAGCTCGTTGTTCTTGTGAAAGACGTGCAGTCCGAATCCACCGTCGGACTGCCAGTGATTCATCGCCTCGAAGGCGATCAGCGTCAATCGCGAATCGATGGCGATCTGGGTGAGCGCAAAGTCCTGGACGCAGTGCGGCCAGCCCCACACGATTTGACCCGTCCTCAGCTCGGCCAAGTCCTCCGATTGAACCTTCGGCAACAGGATGACATCGCACTCGGCGATCAGCTGCTCACGAGTGGCCATGCCGCCGACGAGTTCGGACAGCGCGTCGTCGGTGGCGCCGAAATCCGAACCGTAGCCGCGCTCGAGAAAAATGCGTTGTCGGGTCTGACGATCAATGCGGTCGAAATGTGCAGGATGAATCGGCAACCGGCGTTCATCCGGCTTGCGCGATCGAGCCAGGACTCCGAGTGAAAGCTGTTGCGCCTTATCGTTTCTTGTCATTGAAGAGTGCGTCCGCCGACGACGCCTTGGCGGCCGACTTGGCGTGCTTGGCGGCGCGTTTCTCCTTCAAGGATTTGCCTGATTTCTTGGTCATGGATTGCCGCGGAGATTTATCGGACATGGCCGGCCCCTTGAGATTGGGGTCCTGGATGGTCCCGATACCTCGACCATACGCCACGGGTACGGCATCGACCAGGGCGGCGACACGGACGTTTGATCAGGGTATCCACGGGTAGCCTGAAATCACGCCGACGCGCAACGCCGTCTTTGGACGCAGGTGCCCGTCAGCTCACGCGTGGTTCGCTCAGGAGCCCAGTTTCAGTTCACCACCGGCTAAACGGATGCAATTTGATGGCAATTGCCGATGCTGCCGCGTATGCGCATCTCAGCGACGCGGATGTCGAAGCGCTCGGTCGTGAGCTCGACGCCGTCCGTAGCGACATCGAGGAGTCCCTCGGCGAACGCGACGCCGCATACATTCGGCGCACGATCAAGTTCCAACGGACATTGGACGTCGGCGCCCGTCTGATCATCGCTTACACGCGGTCGAGGGTCGGCTGGCTGCTCGGAACCGCCGCGCTGGCCTTCGCGAAGAGCGTCGAGAACATGGAGATCGGCCACAACGTCGGCCACGGCCAGTGGGACTGGATGAATGATCCAGAGATCCACTCGAGCACGTGGGAGTGGGACATGGTCGGCCTCTCGTCGCAGTGGCGGTATTCGCACAACTACCGCCACCACGTGTTCAGCAACATCGTCGGCGTGGACGACGATCTCGGCTTCGGCGTTATGCGCATGACCCGCGACCAAGCCTGGAAGCCCGAACATCTGCTTCAGCCGCTTCGTAATCTGTTGTTGGCCAGCATCTTCGAGTGGGGAATCGGCCTGCACGGTGCTCATTCAGAGCATGATCGGCTGGCACCCGACCGGGCTGCGATCGCTGACGCGAGAGACGCGTTCAGACGAAAGGTCGCCCGGCAATCACTCAAGGACTACGTATTCTTCCCGGCGTTGAGCCGATCCCGCTGGCGCAGAACCCTGGCCGCCAACACGGCGGCCAACCTACTGCGCAACCTCTGGGCATACGTGGTGATCTTCTGCGGCCACTTCCCCGACGGCGCGGAGAAATTCTCCGCCGACGTACTGGATCGGGAAACCAAAGGCGAGTGGTACCTGCGGCAGATGCTCGGTGCCGCAAACTTCCGGGCCGGTCCGCTGCTCGCCTTCGCGAGCGGCAACCTCTGCTACCAGATCGAGCACCACCTGTTTCCCGACCTGCCGAGTAACCGCCTCCCGCAGATCGCCGAGCGCGTCCGGGCGCTCTGCGACAAGTATGACGTGCCGTATACCACTGGTTCGCTTGTGCGCCAATATCTTCAGGTGCTTCGGACCATTCACACGCTGGCGCTGCCCGATCGATTTCTACGGCCAGCCTCGGGCGACACGCTTGCCGAGATGACCCTATTGCCGCCAAACCACCCCCGAGAGAGGACACTGAGGTGATGAGCGCCGTTCCACGATTCCCGGGCGGCGCTGATGCGCGGCCCTCGTTCGGTTAGATGTGGCTACCCACGATCAGCTGTTCGCTGCCGTCGACGGTCGGCGAGGGGTGGATGCCGCCGACCGCCTGTGTGAGGCGTGCGTAATGCTCTTCGACGTCGATGCAGCAGCGATCTCGTTGGTATTCGACGGCGCCAGCAGTGGAACCCTCGGATCCAGCGGCGAGTCCGCGCGTACGTACGACGAACTGCAGTTCCTTCTCGGCGAAGGCCCATGCCTCGACTCGGTATCCCGGCGGGCACCCGTCCTGGTCATTGATCTCGCCGATGCTGACGATGCGCGCTGGCCCCTCTACGGTCCGGCGATGCTGGACCTTCAGATCCGTGGCGTCTTCGCGATGCCCGTCGTCGTCGCAGGCGAGTATGTCGGCGCCCTTGACCTCTTCCGCGCCGAGCCCGGCCGCCTGAAACAAGATCAGTTTCGCGGTGCGGTGGTCGCCGCGGAGCTGGCCGGGATCCCGCTGCTCGATATTCTGAGCAGTGATCTCAATGCTGCCGCCGCCGACCCCGACAGCAGCGCATGGGCCGAATTGAATTCGCTGTACCGCGCGGAGGTCAGTCAGGCCACCGGCATGATCGTCGCGCAGCTCGGGATCGAGCCCGCCGAGGCCCTGGTTCGCCTGCGCGCACACGCCTACTCCACTGGCCGTAGTGCCACCGACGTAGCGCGTGACATCCTCGAGCGCCGCCTGCGGCTCGAGGCCGATTGAAACAGCCACCCACGGGACGAATACTGACATGACTGATACCGAACGTGAAACCCGCGTCCTGCACGCGGTCGTTTCACTCGTCGACACACTGCTTGACGATTTCGACATCGTCGAACTGCTCACCGAACTCACCGAGCGCTCGGCAGAACTGCTCGACATCGCCGCCGCCGGCTTTCTTCTGGCCGACCCGCTCAACCAACTGCGGCTGCTGGCCGCCACCTCCGAAGCGGCCTGGGAGCTCGAGCTCTTCCAATTGCAGGCCGACGAGGGACCGTGCGTCGACTGCTACGCGTCAGGCCATCCCGTGTCGATCGCCGACCTGAACGACGCGGCCGAGCGGTGGCCGCGATTCGTGCCCGCCGCGCTCGATGCCGGCTTCTCCTCCGTGCATGCCGTCCCGATGCGGGCGGCGGGCATCGTGCTTGGCGCCCTGGGCCTGTTCGGCGCGCATCCCGGCGAGCTCAGCGAGGCGGACCGTCTCGTCGCACAGACACTCGCGCACGTGGCGTGCGTGGCGATCCTGCAGGAGCACGCGCACACTCCCGCGACCGTCATGCCTCAGTTGCGTTCGGCGTTGGCCAGCCGTGTCATCGTGGAGCAGGCCAAAGGTCTGCTCAGAGAGACCCTCGACGTGTCCGTCGAACGCGCCTTCACCCTGTTGCGGTCCTACGCCCGCGCCAACGGCGAGCACCTGACTGATATCGCCCGGCGCTTGATGAGCGACCGGAACGCCCGGCCCGTGCTTGTCGCCGCTATCAGTGAATTCGCCTCGCCGGCAACCTAACTCAAATCTGCTTCCGCGCCTTCGCGCGCCGCACCGCCTCGTCCACCAATCGCTCGGCAACGACGTGAAGCTTGATGTTCTCTGCTTGGCTCATCCGTACGAGCCGATCAAACGCCTCGTCCGCGTCGATCCCTGATCGCGATCGGATGATCCCGACCGCTTGATCGATCGCCGCGCGGGTGGTCAAGGCGCTCTGCAGCTGCTTGGTTCGCGCCTGAGCGTGGTCGAGTAACTGCGCGTTGTGCACCGACACCGCTGCCGGCCCTGCGAACTGCGACCCCAGCTCGACCGCATGTGCACCAAATGCGTCGCGGCTGTGGGCATAGGTATTGATGGCCCCGACCAACTGATCACCGACCAACAGCGGCAGCGCCAGCGCGGAGTGCACGCCCATCCTGGCCACCCCACCTCCGAAGCGTGGCCAGCGGCTGTCGCTTCCCAGCGATCCGCTGACCGCTGGTCTTCGCGTCTGCATACACGTGACGCACGGGCCCTCGCGAAACAAGAGGTACTGCAACCTGTCGATGTCCTCGACGAACTGAGCGGTGACCGCCCATGCGGTGACCGAGGGCGTGTCGTCCGACATATCGATCACCGAAACGCCCGCACCGTCGACACCGGGGATCGCCTGCGCCGCAAACTCCGCCACATGGCCCAGGAGGTCGACCACTCCGCTGCCACCGGCCACCAGCCCAGCCACACCGCTCAGCCCGGCATGCAGATCGACGTCGTCCGCTTCGCGTTGGGCGACAGTCAAATCGGGATCCGGCGTTCGACCCGGTTGTGCGTCGAAATCTGACATGTGCGTTCTGAATGTACTCGCCACGACTGCGGTCGGATCAATTGACGAGTGACAGCGCGTGTGCTCGCCTCAACTTGCCCGACGGTGTCTTGGGGATCGTCCCGGGTGCGAGCACCACGACGTTTCGGGGGCGCACGTCGACCTCCGCGAACACCTCGTGGGCGACTTGGCGCTCCACGCGCCGCACCTGCTGCGGGTCCTCGTACTCCTTGCATTCCACCGCGACGGCGAAGGTCTCCCGCGACAGCCCCGCGTCGAGTCGCACTGCGACGGCACAACCGGGCCGCACCCCGTCCACGCGGCTCGCGGCACGCTCGATGTCGGTCGGATAGATGTTTCGACCGGCCATGATGATGACGTCCTTGAGGCGCCCACACACCACCACGTCACCGGTCTCGGTGAGATAGCCCAGGTCACCGGTGTCGTACCAGCCGCGCTCGTCCTGTGCGGGCAGGAACCCGGCCACCGTGGTGTAACCCCTGGTCACCGGCTCGCCGCGGACCTCGATGACGCCGACGCCGCGCGCTGAGAGCACGCTGCCGTCCTCGTCGACGATGCGGAGCTCCAGGCCCTCGAGCGGCTTGCCGAGGGAGACCAATCGGCGGGTGTGGCCCCTGTTCGCCGGTACCGCGCGGTGCAGGACCGCCAGCAGGTCGGCGTCCACTTCGTCGATCACCATGCCGCCACCGCACTCGGAGAACGACACAGCCACCGTCGTCTCGGCCATCCCGTAGGCCGGGATGATGGCCTCCGGCTTCAGCCCGAACGGTGCGCCCGCGTCACAGAGGTCCTCGACGTCGAGCGGGTCGACCTGCTCGGCGCCCGACAGTGCCCATCGCAGCGACGACAGATCGAACTCGCCTGGCTTGGCCTGCCTGCGCAATCGCTTGGCGAACAGATTGTAGGCAAAGTTCGGCGCTGCCGTCATCGTGCCCTTGTACTTGTCAATGAGCTTGGCCCACAACAAGGTATCGCGCAGAAAGTCCATCGGAGTGACCTTGACCAGCTCGGCCCCGATGTACATCGGCACCGTCAGGTAGCCGGTCATGCCCATGTCGTGGAAGCAGGGCAGCCAGCTCACGATCACGTCGGTGTCGATGTCGAAGTCGCAACCGATCACCATCGCTTCGGCATTGGCGACGATGTTGGCGTGCGTGATCTGCACCGCCTTGGGCGAGCCCGTCGAGCCCGACGTCAGCTGCATCAACGCCACGTCGTGGTCGAAGGTGTCGAGCGGCTCGATGGGGGCGTTCGACAGCAGCGACTCGATGGTCAGCACCGTCATGCCCATTTCGGTCAGTACCGGCGCCGCGGCCATGAACGGGTCGGAGATGACGACGGCTCTCGCCGAGATCATGTCGATCACCGCGGTGGTCTCTGCGGCCCATCGCACCAGGTCAGTGCGGGGAGTGGGCTGGTGAACCATGGTCGCGCTGGCAGCGCGCATCCAGATGCCCTGGGCGGTCGGGGCGATCTCGACCGGGGCGCCGGCGAGCACCGCGACGGCGTCACCAGGGCCTATGCCCGCAGCAGCCAGTCCGCCGGCCACGCGGCGGGCCCGTTCGTGCACCTCAGCCCACGTATGGCGAACGGGCGTGCCGGGCTCCCCGGTGACCATGCCCTTGTGACTCGACTGGGCATTGCTGTACATCGTCTCGGTGAATCGGCTCACGACAATCCCTTTGGCCTAGGCGCGACAGCGCCGTGTGATGGCAGTGTTGGTAGACCCGGCGCGAAAGAAGTTGTGCGCCAGGCGATATGGGAGCCGCTGGGGTTCGACCGTCGTCCAGCCCTTGGGAGGCCAACGATGACTGTGGAGGTGCGTGCCTTCTCTTTGTTAACCCCAGATGGTCGGTCACCCCGGTCGGGGCGCCGCGCCGTGCATGTCGGACGCACTGACTGTACAGACTGCACCGTTGCTGGGCGCGCCCGCACGCCGAGTGTGGTCCAAGTCGTTATGAACTCTGCATTGGCCGACACCGAGCCCCCCAGCCCGAATTCGTATATATGAATCGTCGGCTGACGTCGGGCCAGAGACCCTGTCCGGCGGGGAGCGAAGTCGCCGCCGAGACGTTTCCGTAGGGCTGGAAAATCAACCCGGATTGACTCTACCGCGTTGCTGACATGGATTCACACATTCGCTGACGTGCGCGCTATAGACCCGGACCGTGATTTGCCCGTCTACCGTTGGTCCCGTGAGCACGGTTCACCACGACATCGACACCCCGGGACCGCCGAAGCTGCGGGAGGTCGACGACGGGATCTTCGCCTACATTCAGCCCGACGGAAGCTGGTGGATCAACAACACCGGCTTCCTGGTGGGAAGGCGGGGCGTGGTCAGTATCGACACCTGCTCGACTGTCCGGCGCACCCGTGCCTACCTCGACGCGATCGAATCGGTCACCACACAACCGGTTCGGACCGTCATCAACACCCATCACCATGGCGATCACACGTTCGGGAATTTCCTCATGGCCGGCGCGACGATCGTCGGACACGAGGCCACGCGCACCGGCGTCCTCGACTGGGGCCAACCGCAGGCGTACCCGTTTTGGACCGAGGTCGACTGGGGTGACGTGGTCCTGGAACCACCCTTCCTCACCTACACCGACTCGGTGACGGTATGGGTCGACGAGTTACGCGCGGACGTCCGCCATGTAGGTATGCCCGCACACACCACCAACGACTCGATCGTCTGGCTTCCCGAGCGCAAGGTGCTTTACAGCGGCGACCTGCTGTTCAACGGTGGAACGCCATTCCTGGTGCAGGGATCGGTGGCCGGTGCCATCGCGGTGTTGGAGGAGGTGATCAAACCCCTTGGCGCGCAGACGATCGTGCCGGGACACGGCGCGATCGCCGGCCCGGAACTGATCGACGATGTACTGGGCTATCTGCGGTTCGTCCAGACGAGTGCCCGTGGTGGTCGCGACGCGGGATTGTCTCCGCTGGAGGCCGCGCGCGACCTCGACCTCGGGCGGTACGCCGACCTCTTGGATCGCGAGCGCATCGTGGGCAATTTGCACCGGGCCTACGCCGAACTCGACGGCTCCCCGCCGGGCGCGCCCATCGACGTCGCCGCGGCGCTGACCGACATGGTCACCTACAACGGCGGCCGGCCGCTGAGCTGCATGGCGTGAGCGTTATCGTCCCAGCCGTTTCCTTGTCCTTGCGACGAGCTGCGCCGCGAACGTCGGACCGGTCGGTGGCCGGCGCGACACATACGGCCAGGGATTGTTGCGCTCGGGCACGGCGTCGGTGCGCGCCTGCTTGAGCTGGGCCCTGAGGTGGCGGCGCAGATCGTCGAGGCCCGGGTCCGTCCACCGGTTGACGGCCTCGGTCGGGTCGTCGGTGAGGTCGTAGAGCTCCCACTGATCATCCAGCGGTGACGTCCGGTAGGCCTCGCCGCCGAGACCGTTCGCCGCGAGGTGCCGCACCCCGGGCTCGGTCCAGGTCGCCGGGTCGTCGAAGGTGCGCACCAGCTTCCACAGATGACCCGCGCCGCCGTCGGCCTCGTCGACCCGTACGACCAGACCTTCGAAGTTGGATCCGACATGTGCGGGTATCTGAATGCGCAGGGGGCCAGGAGGATTCACCGTCAGCTTCAGCCGGCGCGCCAGACCGGACGCGCCGGTGTCGCCCTCCAGCACGTTGTCGCGCGTCATCACGTACACGGCGCGCGACTCGTCGGCGGGCGCACCGTCGACTACCGGCATCAGGTCGCGACCGGGCAAATCGTGCACCTCGGAGAACGATTCCCGTAGCGTCGCCGCCACCGCGTGCACGTCGACTCCCGCAGCACCGAGAAGTGTCGGCACCAGATCGACATGCGACGTCGGCGCCGTCACGACGCGCCCCGATGTCGCACTCGCACCGGTCCGTGCCACGACAAACGGAACGCGGGTGGCCTCGTCGTACAGGTTGAACCACTTCTGATGCAGGCCGCCGTGTGCGCCGAGCAGATCGCCATGGTCGGAGGTCCGGACGAGCACGGCGTTGTCCGAGCCGCCCTCGGTCACCTTGCGGCGCACGCGGTCGATCGGCGCGTCGACTTCGGCGTGCAGCCGGTAGTACAGGTCGCGATAGCGCTGGGCACTGCCGTTGTACGTGCGGTCGATCGCGGGCGCGACGCCGTAGCCGGTGTAGTACGCCTCGCGGAACGCGATCTGCGCGGCCGGTTTCGTCGACAGGTCCTCGTCCGCGGTGGGCGCGGCAGGCACCCTCGGCGGATCCAGCGGCGACGGTTGCACCGGACTCCTGCGCACCCACGCCGGAAACAACACGATGTCGTGCGGGTTCACGAAGCTGGCCACCAACAGGAACGGCCTCAGCGCATCTGTGTCGCCCGCCCGTCGCCGTGCATAGCGGTCGTCGAGCCATGCGATGACCCGGTCGGCGATCAGCGGGTCGCGGCGGATGCCGGCGTTGGCCAGCAGCGCGCCGTGGGGTTCGGGTCCGACCCAGCCCGAGAACCCAAACGGCGCAAGCGGATCGGCGTCGAGGTAGCGCTGTACCGCCGCGTGATCGATGACGCCGTCGTCGTTGTTGGTGGCCAGCGGCGCACCGGTGTCGGGATCGGTGAGGTCGGCGTGCGAGATGTGCCACTTGCCGTCGTAGTGGGTGTCGTATCCGGCCGCGCGGAACCAATTGCCGAGCGTCGGCACCTCGCCCTGGCGCAGCCAGCGCATGCGGGAATCGCTGTAGGACTTGCCGATGCCGTCGGTCTGCGTGACGCCGTGCAGATCGGGGTACTGACCGGTGAAAATCGTTGGGCGACTGGGCACGCAGGCCAACGAGCCGGTGTAGTGCCGGCCGAAGCTGACGCCGTGTTCGTCGAACCATTTGCGGCCGGTCAGCCGATGGTCGCGCCACGCCAGCAGCTCGGGCGACTCGTACGGCGGGATCGCACGCTCCTCGTCGGTCATCAGGATGACGATGTCGGGCCGCTCAGACACGAGACTTCTCCAATCGCTGTGCGAGTCCGGCGAGCAGGCCGTCGGATTCGCGGGTCATCACTCGACACATGACTTCTTCGGCGACGTGCTGCAGTGGGCTCGAGCCGATCTCGACGGTGCTCGTCAGCGTGACGACCGTCGATGCCCCCTGCGGACGCAACGTCCAGCGGTTGTTGACCCTGCGCAGCCGCTTCGGCAGACCTTCGATGTCGTAGGCGAGGGTGTGCGGCGGATCGAACTCGACGATGCGCTCGACGAGGGTGTTGCGCCCCATCTGCACCCGCCGCTCGGTGCCGAGGGAACCGCCGTCGGGCCCGTGAACGAGGATGCACGAGTGGTCGACACGGTCGACCCAGGTGCTGAGTGCGCCGAAATCGGCGAGAACGTCCCAGACTTCCTGCGGGGCAGCGGCGATGGTGCGGGTACGGGCGATGTCGGCCACCGCCTCACGCTACGCGTTGTGGCTCGCGGAGGCCGGTGAAAGGGCACGATGTAGGCATGACTGACGACGCACAGGCTTCTGGACTGGAATCTGAACGGGAATTCAACGCGCGCAATATCGAAGAGTTCCGCCGCAACGGAGGAAAGGTCGGCGGGCAGTTCGAAGGCTTCCCGCTGTTGATCCTGACGTCCTCGGGCGCCAAGAGCGGCGCGGAGCGGGTCAATCTGATCGCCTACTTCGACATCGACGACAAGATCTACGTCGTCGGGTCTGCGGCAGGCCGCGACGAGAGCCCGGCCTGGGTGTTCAACCTGCGCGCCCACCGGCACGTCCAGGTGGAGATCGGCTCGAATCCCAAACGCCCGGTCGTCGCCCGTGAACTGACGCGGGAGGACCGCGACAACATCTACAAGATCGTCGTCGAGCGTGCGCCAGGGTTCGCCGAGTACGAGAAGCGCACCGACCGCGTGATTCCCGTCTTCGAGCTCGTCGCCGACACCTAGGCCCGCAGGCGCTGCGCCAGCCCGGACGCTCGGACCACAGAACGCCGAGACTGCGACGAGATCGCGCTTTTACTTGGAATTGCGATCCCACAGCAGTCTCGATGGTTTGGAGGCAGAGTCTTCGAGCTCGTCGCCGACAACTAGGCCCGCAGGCGCTGCGCCAGCCCGGACGCTCGGACCGCTCGCCGCTGCACCGCCGCGCGTACCGACGGTTCGGTCCCGATGACGCGGATCCTCTCCTTGGCGCGCGTCACCGCGGTATAGAACAGCTCGCGGGTCAGCAGGCGCGAATCCTCGGGCGGCAGCAACACGGTCACCTCGTCGGCCTGACTGCCCTGCGACTTGTGGATCGTCATGGCGTGCATCGTGTCGACGTCGGGGAGCCGCCCGGTCGCGAACTCGATCGGTTCGGACCCGGCGGCCACGACGGCGCGCAGCCCGTCGCCGCGCACGACCGTCACGCCGGTGTCTCCGTTGTACAGACCCAACCCGTAGTCGTTGGCGGTCACCAGCACGGGCCGACCGGCGTACCACTGCGTCCACAGCGGCTCACCGGTCGCATCGGCCAGCCATCGCTCGACGTGGTGATTCCAGAACCGCACCCCGTACGGCCCGCGCCGGTGCGCGCACAACAGTCGGTGCTCGTCCAGCGTCGACAGCGCGGCCGTCACATCGCCGAGGATCGCCGCTTCCCGCAGCCGCAAGGCATGGGGGAGAAGCACTTTGCGCAGATGCTCGGCGGGCTCGTCGGTCTCGAGCCATTCGATGTGCTCGCCGCCGGCCCGCAGCAGGGAGACGACCTCATCGGCGTCACCAACCCGGATGGCCGAGGCCAGCGCGCCGATCGACTTGCCGAACCGGTGCGACGTCGTCAACGCCGCGATGCGCACGTCAGACCGCTCGCCGAGGCCGTCGACCATGTCCGCGAGCACCGCACCCGCCTCGACCGAGGCCAGCTGGTCGGGGTCGCCGACCAGTAGCAGCCGGCTGTCGGGGCGCAACGCTTCGAGCAGTCGCGCCATCAGTGTCAGCGACACCATCGACGTCTCGTCGACGACGATCACGTCGTGCGGCAGCCGGTTCTCGCGGTGATGCCGGAACCGCGACGAGTTGTCCGGCCGTGTCCGCAGCAGCCGATGCAGCGTCGAGGCCTTCAATTCCGGCAGCCGGTCGCGATCGACGGCGTCGAGCTTGTCGATCTCCAGCTGCACCGCTTCGAGTAGCCGCGCGGCCGCCTTACCGGTCGGCGCCGCGAGCGCGATGCGCAGCGGCGGCTTGCCAGACAGCGACGCCTGCTCGGCCAGCAGCGCCAGCAGCCGCGCGACCGTCGTGGTCTTACCTGTGCCCGGCCCGCCGGTCAGCACCGTAAGCGACTGTGTGAGAGCGATTTCCGCCGCCGCGCGCTGTTCCTCCCAGCCTTCGGGGAAGAGCCGCTCGAGACCGGGCACCGCGCCGGGCAGGGTCGACGACAACAGCGTCAGCACGTCGTCGCACACCTGCTGTTCTTCCAGCCAGTACCGGTCCAGGTAGAGCAGGTCGGCGGTGGAATCCGAGTAGAGTCGCAGCACCGGCTTGTCGGTGGCGAGGGGGCTCGCCCGCACCGCGTTCAGCCAGTCGTCCGGCGACGGCCAGGGCAGGTCGGGCATCTCGAGTTGGTCGGCGATCGACCGCAGATCCACGCACACGGACCCGCCGCGCAGCGCCCGCACCGCGACGGCGATGGCCAACGCGACCGATTCGTCGGGCTCGTTGGCGATCGCCGTGAGCCGTCGCGCGACGTGGGTGTCGGCCGGCTCGAAGAGCTCCTCGAACGCCTCGAGACTCACGCGGCCACCGCCCCCGCATCGAGGAGGTCCGACATGGCGACGATCAGGGCGGCGGGCGGGCGCCAGCTGAACACCCCCGTCGGGTGTCCGTCGACGACCGGCGTCTGTGCACCACACATCCCCCGCACGAACAGGTAGAGCACTCCGCCGAGGTGCTTGTCGGGCGAGTAGCCGGGCTGTCGCCAACGCAGGAACCGATGCAGCACAACGCAGTACAGCAGCGCCTGCAGCGGATAGTCCGAATGCAGCATCGCCTCGGCCAGCCGCGGCCGACCGTAATCTGCCGCGGTCAACGGCCGCTCGGGTTCGCCCAGCCAGTTGGTCTTGTAGTCCGCGACGATGTACTTCTCGCCGACGCGGAGTACGACGTCCAGCGAGCCGGTGAGATAGCCCTTCAGCGACTGCAGGCTCAGTGCACCGCTCGACAGTCGTTCGGCGTAGGACGCCAGCGGATCGTCGGCGGGCACGTGTTCGGCGAACAGCCGTCCGACGTCGGCCAGTGTGATCGATGGCGCCTTGCCTCTCAGATCGCCACCGGCGAGGGGGAACTCGAACTCCATCTCGCGCAGCCGGTCTGGCAGCCCGATCTGCCGCAGTGTGGTGTCGGGAGCCAGCGGGCCGAGCGGGGTGTCATGCAGCGGCACCATGGCCGCCGCCAGCTCCTCGGGCGGGGTGTCGACGGGCCACCACATCGAATGCTCGCGGATCTGCGCCTCGAGCTCAGCCGTCAGATCGCCGGCGAAGGGATCGGCGGTTTCGAGCACCGCGTGTACCAGCGTGCCGAACTTCGCACCCGTCGGCAGGTCGGCCATCGGCGACGGCACATCGACACCGATCCCTGACGCTTCGTGCACGGGGACCTCGCCGACTTCGTCGTCGAGTTCGATCACCTCCGGCTCGCTGGTTACGCCTGCCGTTTCGGCGGCGCGGATCAGCCCCGAGTACGACGTGCGCCGCCACGACGCGTCGATCCGGCGGTGAAAGTGCCGGACATCGAGATCCGATGGCGTGGCCGGCAATTGGACCGCGGTCGGCGGCGCGATGACCGAATCCTCGAGTACGGGTCCGCCGACGTTCTCCCAGGCCCGCAGGGTGGCCATCGCGTCGGCGTCGTCGATCTTCGGCGGGTCGCAGCGGTCGGGCACCACGGGATCACCGGGCTGGCGGCCGCGGAGCAGCCGCGACAGACCACCGTTGGGTTCATCCCACGACGGCGCCCACCACGCGACCACCTGCGACTGCGCGCGGGTCAGCGCGACATAGGTGAGCCGGACGTCGTCGCTGGCCGCCTCGCGCCGACCGAGCTGCTGAACAGCGGTGTAGTCGGGGCTCTGCTCACCACCGATGTGCAGGCAACGGGTGGCGCCGTCATGGAACAGCACGACGTCGCGGCTCTGGATGTTGCGGTTGAACGCGAACGGCAGATACACGACCGGGTACTGCAGGCCCTTGCTCACCCACACCGTCATGATCTGCACGGCCGCTGCGTCGCTGTCGAGCCGACGGTTGCGTTCGGTTGCGCCGCTTCGCTCTTCGCGCTGCGTCCGCAGCCAATCCCGCAGAGCGGGCAGGTTGAAATGCTCGCGGTGCGCGGTGTCGTGCAGCACTTGCGTCAGGTGCGCGACATCGGTCATATGGCGCTCGCCGTCGATCCACGACAGCACGCGCGTGCCCATCCCCTTCAGCTGCGCGGCCTCGAAGACGGCGGCAACCCCACGCTCGCGCGCATGGTCGGCCCATTCACGCAGGGTGTCGGCGATCCGATCGGTCAACGTGTCACCCTCGGCGGCAAGGGTTTCGGCTGTCTCGCCGAAGAACATCGTCGTCGCTGCGGCGCGGACCAGCCCCGAGCGGTGCGGTTGGTCGAAGGCCTCCAGCAGGCACAGCCAGTCGTCGGCCGCCTGTGAACCGAACACATCGGAGTCGCCGGTGTAGACGGCGGGGATGCCCGCGTCGGCCAGCGCGTCGAAGCACACCCGACCGTCGCGGTGCGTCTCGACGATCACCGCGATGTCACCGGGCTGCAGCGGCCGGTCGCAGAACGTCGCGCCGCTGGACAGCAGTACGGCGATGTCGGCGGCCAGGTCGGCGCTGATGTGCGTGCGCAGCCGGTCCATCGTGATGACACGGTCCGGCTTGGTGCGCAACGTATCCCGTGACACCACACGCAACCGGAATGGGTCGTTGTGCGGAGCTCCCTTCAGCCGGTGCTCCTTGTGGTTGGCCGCCACTTCGCGCACCATGATCCTGGCGTCGCCGAGCTGTGCGTCGCGCATCACCGCTTGCAGGCTGTCGACGAGCGGAGCATCGCTGCGCCAGTTGGTGCCCAGCGTCCGGCGCTCGCCCGCGCTGTCGGCGGCGTGCAGATACGTGACGATGTCGCCGCCGCGGAATGCGTAGATCGCCTGCTTGGGGTCGCCGATCAAGATAACCGTGCAATGGCCGGAGAATGCCCGGTCGATCACCTGCCACTGCACCGGGTCGGTGTCCTGGAACTCGTCGACCATGACGATCGACCAGCGCCGCTGCATACGGGACCGGGCCGGGGATTCGGCAGCCTCCAGCGCGTTCGCCAGCCGCGACAGCAGGTCGTCATAGTGCAGGATGCCGAGTTTGCGCTTGCGCTTCTCCAGCTCCACGCAGACGGCCGTCGCGAACTCGACGCGCACCGCGGGCTCAAAGCCCGGCGGCGGGTCCGACGGCCGAAGCTCGGTGTGCGGGTTGTTGACGACCTCGCGCGCGAGATCGAGCGCCTGCTCGCGGGTCAGCTGCGGATCTTCCCTCTGCTGGCCGAAGTGCGCGAGGTACAGGTCGTCGACGATGTCGGAGACGACGTCGTCGAGGCTCTCGACCAGCTGCACCCCTGCATCGGTATCACCGGCCACGCCAAGCGATTTCAGCACGAGCTGGCAGAACTGGTGCGTGGTGGCGATCGTTGCGGCGTCGAAGCCGGCCAGCGCGTCGCGCAGCCGCAGCCTGCGCTCGGCCAAGTCATCGGGGGCACCTGTGAGGAGACGCTGGACGACCTGGTTGTCACCGACCGTCGACGGGTCGTCGAACGCCAACAGTGCCTCGAGGATCTGGCTGCGTACCCGCTCCCGCAGCTCCTGGCTTGCCGCCCGTCCGAAGGTGATGAGCAACATCTGATCCAGCGTCGCCACGCCCTCGGCGACATAACGGGTCACCAGCCCCGCGAGCGCGAACGTCTTGCCGGTGCCGGCACTGGCCTCCAGCACGGTGGTCGACCGCGGTGCGGGCAGCGGGCCCAGCAGGTCGAAGGGTGCCATCGCCATCAGTCGGGGTCCCTCTCGGCCGACAACATCGGCAGCCACAGCCGTGTCGCGTAGTCCGGCAGCCCGGCGGCGACCAGATCCTCGAGTGGAAAGCCCGGTCCCCACACCTTGACGTGTGCGGGCTCGGCGTCCTCGCCCGGATACTTGCCGGTCTTCCACTTCCAGCCGGCGTCGCGCAACGGAGCGCCACGATTATGGTCGGTCTCTGCCCATGCGTAGGACGTCTTGAGCGGCAACGGAATCGGCGCGCGGCGCCCCGCGTCGTACATCTCGACGAGATCGCGCAGCAGGTCGACCGGAGACTCCGGCGGACCGAGCAGCCGTTCCCTCGGCGGGCCGTCGCGTTTGGGCCGTCCGATGCACACCGCCGTCCACTCGCGGCCCGGATACTGCGCGGTCAACGCGATCAATCGGATCCACGACTCCAGCAGGTGGCGTCCGTCCAGCTTCGAATAGGTGACTGCGACGATCCGATCGCCGTACAACCGCGGCACGGTACCCGTGACGCGCCTTCGGACACCCATGTCGATGTCGACGTCATACGCGTACGGTTCGTGCGTCATGTGCCGTTTGGCGGCGGTGGCCAACGCATCGGACTTCACGCAGAGCTCGGTCGCCGTGCGCCATCCGAGCTTGCCCGGCGGCAATGAGCCGCGCCGCCATTCGGCCGCGCGGGCGTCCTCGGGCTTCATGCCGCGCAGCATGTCGTCGAGCATCCGGTCGCCGACCTTCCACTCCTGCAGGGCGTCGATCTCGACGGGCATCGCATCCTCGACGGCGTCGACGTCCCACGGCAGGGTGTAGTCCAGCGCGCGGAAGAACCCCTTGACCGGATCCTTGAAGAAGCCGATCAGGTCATCGAGCGCGATATCGGTCGGCGGTGGGGCCGGTAGCGGTCGACCGATCAGCGACGGGCGCGGTTCGCGGTGGCCCGTCGCGACCTGAGCCACGGTGAGCGCCGTCGGGTCGAAGGTGAACGGCAGGCCCGGCGGCATGCCGAGCGCACCCGGTGTGACATTGCGAACGTCGAACGGCTGCAACGGATGTTCGACGAGTACCCGATCACGGACTTTCTCGGATGTGGTGACGTCGAGGGTGTCGAGCAGTTCGACGAGCGGCACGGCGGGAGGCTTGCGCTGCCCCGAGTACTCATTGGCGCCGGTGTAGGTGATGACGAGCTTCTCGGTCGCCGCGCCGATGGCGTCGAGCAGCAATTGCCGGTCCTCCGAGCGGATGTCGCGCTCACCGGTCATCGGATCGCGGGCCAGCACATCGTCACCGTCAATCACGCCCAGCCGCGGGAACACCCCGTCGTCGAGCCCGACCAGGCACACGACGCGGTGCGGCACCGACCGCATCGGCACCATCGTGCACACCGTCAGCGTGCCGGTACGGAAGTTCGCACGGGTCGGCCGTCCGGCGAGGTGGCGGTCCAGCAGGGCCTTGATGTCGGGCAGCCGCATCAGGGTGTCGGCGCGTGCGCCTGCCTTCGCGAGCACGTCGTTGAACTCACGCTCGACCTGGCTGGACTGCCACCGGTCGGCGTCGGGTACCGCGGTCAACTGGGTGATGCCGTTGGTCAGCGCGGTCAGCCAATCACGCAGCGGCCTTGTCCCAGAAAGCGATTGGACGCAGGTATGCAGGCGATCGACGTACTCGGCGAGCCGGCCGGCCAGCTCGATGCGGTTGCTGCCGACGTCGTCGAGCGGAAGCGTGGTGTCGAGCCAGGCATGTGAGTCGTCGGACATCGCGACCCCTGCCAGCACCCGGTCGATGCCGAAGCGCCAGGTGTTCTGGACGAAGTCGACGCCGTAGGGGTGCCGGTGAGCCCGGTCGAAACCCCAGCGGATGTTGGCTTCGCGGACCCAGTCGGCGATCGCGTCGAGATCGTCGTCGCTGAAGCTGAACCGGCTGCGCACAGGTCCGGCCTCGGCGAGATTGAGGACCTCGCTCGCGGTGGCGCGTCCACCGGCCAGTGCCAGCAGTTGCGATGCCACGCCGAGCAGCGGATTCGTCTGTGTCAGTGCGCGATCGGCCAGCTTGACCCTCAGCTGATGGGCCGGGTGGGCACCGTCCACGACGTCGCCGAGTCCGAAGCCGGCGACGATCAGCGGGGGGTAGGTTTCGATGTCCGGGCACATGACGAGGATGTCGCGGGGTTCGAGGGTCCGGTCATCGGCGAGCAGGCCGAGCAGCACTTCGCGCAGCACGTCGATCTGGCGGGCGGGCCCGTGGCAGCTGTGCACCTGCACCGACCGGTCGTCCTCGGCCAGCGTGCGGGCCTGCGGACGGACGGCGTTGGCGGTGATGTCGGATTGCAGCCAACCGAGCAGCGTGTCGGGATGGGCGTCGCCGCCGGGCGGTCGAGGAAGGTATTCGTCGGTATCGCGGCCGGTCGGCAGGCCGCGCTGCAATTCACGAAGATCGCGTCCGAGTGTGGCGAGCAGTGGATGGTGAACCAGTCGGTGGCTGGTGTCGTCTCGGCGGGGGATCGGTCCGTGGTCGTCGGCTAGCGACGCCCATAGTTCGTCGCTGGGGTGCGGCAGCCACAGGTGTAGGTCGTGATGGGTGGCCAGGGCGTCGAGCAGTTCGATCTCGGTGCTGGGCAGCCGGGTGTGTCCGAACAGCGAGATGCGCTGCGGCAGGTCGGTGGGAGACTCCCGCAGTGCGGCAATGGTTTTCGTGTGACGGATGTGCGGTGGGTCGGCGTCGATGCGCTCGATCAGCGCGCGCCACAGCGGCGGCTGCCACAACAGATCGCCATCGACGTCGCCGTCGGCGCCGTTCGCCCAGTCGATCAGCAGCTGTGGGCGTTGCCGTGCGTAGGACGCGAAGAGGCCGGCGAGCCGGCGTGCGACGGAGTAGCGCCGACCCTGCCGCAGTTCGCGTTCGTCGCCGGATTCGAAGTGGCCGAGGTGGGTCGACAGCGTCGTGCACCACGCCTGGTCGCAGCTTTCGTCGATGACCGACAGCAGCGGCCAGACCATTGCGTCGGGGGACCAGGGATCATCGCGGTCGGTGCCGCTGATCTCGGCGATCAGCGAGCGCGGGCTGCGGAACGAGATACCCGCACACACTCCGTCGGCGCCGACACCGCGGCCGAGCACGTGGGACAGTCGCTGGCTCAACCATCGCTCGACGCCCTTGGCCGGGACGATGACGACTTCCTCGGTGAACGGATCGGGCAGGGGGTTCGATAACAGCGCACCGAGGCCGTCGGCCAGGAGATCAGTGCGCTCAGCGCGATGGAGATGCAGTGCCATCGGCGTCCACTCTAGGAGGCCGCGGACACGCTAGGTGCTGTTGCGTCCGACGATCAGATCCTTGAGTTCGGCGATGTGCTCTTCGACGGTTCGAAAGCCCGCTCTTGTCTCCTGCCGGAGGTCAGCGAGGCCCGACTCGACCGCACCCAGGCGCGTTTCCATCGTCGCAATTCCCAGCGAATGCTGCCGCTGGTTGGCTCCCAGAGCGTTGACCGCCGACAGCACCGCGCGGTAATCGGCCTGCGAGGCCTCCAGAGCTGCAACGCGTGCCTCCAGATCCGCCAACGTAGCCATCACGACATCCTATGGCGGCGACGTCGGGCATGCCGTCGGAAGCGTCGAGCTTGTGGGATAACGCATCGTCAGACCAGCACGATCCGGTCGCCGCCCGCTACCTGGCGTTTCAACTCGTCGACGACGCGGCCCAATTCGTCAACCATCCAGCTGTCCAGGCCGCGCCTGCGGTAGGCGTCGAGCAGCCCGCCGAAGTACCAGAGATGGTCCTGCGGGTTCTTCCGGTTGAACCGCTCCCACAGCTTCGGGCCGTGCTGGTGGTAGTCGCGCAGCATCGACCGGGCGTTGTCGAGCTTGTCGGCCACCGAGACCAACAGCGTGTCCTCGCCCACCTGGCCGAGGTGGTCGATGTAGTGCTGCTTGCGTTGCAGCCATGGCGGTTTCGGGTCCTCGTCGGTGTCGCTGCACTCTTTGACGATGCGAGCCACGTCCGCACCGAAGTTCTTGCCGATCTCGTCGAGCGTGGCCGGTCCGCCGGCGTCCTCGACGCAGTCGTGCAGCAGCGCCGCGATGGCCTGCTCTTCGGACCCGCCGTCGTTGATCACCAGGCCCGCCACCGACATCAGGTGCCCGAAGTAGGGGATGTCACCACCCTTGCGGACCTGGTTGTGGTGTTTGAGTTCGGCGTATACGAGCGCCTTGGAAAACTGGCCGGTCAACTTGGGCGTCGAGGTCTGCTCACTCACGTCGGTTCCTCCCTACCACCCGACCATAGCCGCGGAGGTGAGATGTCCGGCTGGGCGGCGTCATCAATTGATGACGCCGATCTATCGGCACTCCTTCCGGCGAGAGCCGACCTCAGCCGCGCGAAACCGTGTTGGAGCCGCTGGCGTCGATCTTCGGATCGCCCGACAGATAGACGATCTTGTTGTCGAAGCCCGACGCACCGATCGTGTCGGCGCTGTCAATCGTGACCTTGTTCTCCACGCCGGACACCGTGACGCTCAGGCAGTGTCCGGTGAGGGTGACGGTGTTGTTGACACCGCTGACGTTGATGTTGGCCTCGTTGCAGGGGACGGTCTTGTTTTCGTCGATGCCCGCGACGCTGAACTGCCCGCCCGGTGTCGGCTTCTCCTCCGCGGTGGTGGGGATGGTGGGAATTTCGATGCTCGGAATGGAGATCGACGGCGGGCTGAAGGTGATGGTGCCCGGCCGGTCGACCGACCCGCCGCCGCCCGCCACTTCCTCGACTGTCGACGACACGTTCCAGATGAACGCCGCGATTCCACCGAACACGACGATCAGGACGACCGCAATCAGGCCGACGATCAGCCCGACGGGCGCACCACCCTTCTTCTGGACCGGGGTGTAGTGCGTGCCGAATGGCGGCTGGTACGGATCGCCGTAGGACGGCGGATTCCCGTAGGGCGGCGGCGGTGCTCCGTAGGCCGGCGGTGGTGCATAGCCCGGCTGCGGTGGCCCGTACGCGGGTGGCGGCAGCGACGACGGGGTGACGCCTTCGGCATAGCGGGGCTGGTCGGTGCCCAGCTCCCGCGCCCCGTACGCAGCGGCCGACTGCTCGAGCTGCCGGATGCGTTCCTCGGGGTCTTCCGGGGAGGTCATGGGTGGATATTCGCATATCGCGATCATGCGTGGGCGTCGAAGCAACCGCGCCGGGTAACTTCTTTGCCATGCCATCTAGGGGAGGCTCCCGGAAAAGCCTGAGCGAGCGGATGCAGGGGTCCCGATGGATGACCATCGCGTTCGCGGTGCTCGCCGTGGTGGTGCTTGCCGTCGTCGTCGTGTTCGTCGTGAAGCCCAGGCTGTCGGGGTCGTCGTCGACGGCCCCCTCCAGCCAGGCATCGGCGCCGAGCCCCCCGGCGCCCACCGCGACCATCCCGCCGGGGTGCGGCGACGCCGAAGCCGTCGTCAATGCCATGTCCACCCGCGACAAGCTCGCCCAGCTGCTGATGGTCGGGGTGACCGGCGCCGAGGACGCCCGTGCGGTTGCGGCCGACCACCACGTCGGCGGCATCATGATCGGCAGCTGGACCGACCTGTCCATGCTGCAAGACGGATCCCTTCGCGAGATCGCGGGGTCCGCGGGCGCGCTGCCGTTGGCCGTCAGCACCGACGAGGAAGGCGGTCGCGTACAACGACTGTCGAGCATCATCGGCTCGCAGCCGCCGCCGCGTACGTTGGCCGCGACCAGCTCGCCCGACGAGGTGTATTCCATTGCGCTGCAACGTGGCCGCGCGATGAAAGAACTTGGCATCACAGTTGATTTCGCTCCCGTCGTCGACGTGACGGACGCTCCCGACGACACCGTCATCGGCGATCGCTCCTTCGGCTCGAACCCGGAAGCCGTGACCGCCTTCGCGGGCGCCTACGCGCGCGGGCTGCGGGACGCGGGAGTGCTGCCGGTGCTCAAACACTTCCCCGGACACGGCCACGGCTCAGGCGACTCGCACACCGGCGGGGTGAGCACCCCACCGCTCGACCAGCTGCAGGCCGATGACCTGATCCCGTACCGGACGCTGACCACCGACAAGCCGGTGGCCGTGATGCTCGGCCACCTCCAGGTGCCGGGACTGACGGGCACCGACCCCGCCAGTCTGTCCAAACCCGCCTACGACCTGCTGCGGTCCGGGGGATACGGCGGTCCGCCGTTCACCGGGCTGGTGTACACCGACGACCTGTCCAGCATGGCCGCGATCAACGAGCGCTACAGCGTTCCCGACGCCGTGCTGCGCTCGCTGCAGGCCGGCGCCGACATCGCGTTGTGGATCACCACCGACGAGGTACCGGCGGTATTGGATTCACTCGAGCAGGCGGTCAACTCGGGCCAGCTGAGCATGGACCGCGTCAACGAATCGGCGATGCGGGTGGCGGATTCGAAGAGCGCAACGCCGAACTGCGGCCGCTAGCGCGACCTGGCAATCGTTTGCCGTGCCGCGTCAGCGGCAATCCCGAAGCAATGGCTGAAAAGCTGCGGACCCGCAGGCGATCGTGGATCAGCAAAAGTGACGAAAGGCTGAACGGCGCAGCGTCGTACCTGCGGAAGTGGTACCCAGGAGAAGTGGCGGCACCGGGTTTCATCGCCATCGGAAGTGGTCCTGCGGGGGTGAGCGCGGCGGAGACGTTCCGCAGCAAGCACCCCGGCATACCGGTGCGCATCCTGACCGTCGACCCGGCGCTGCCTTACGCCAAGCCTCCGCTGAGCAAAGGCTTTCTGTGTGGCCGCGAACAGAAGCGCGACCTGCACAGCGAAGAGTGGTTCGTCCACAACAACGTCGACCTCATCCGCGGCATCGCCGTCGACCGCATCGACACGGCCGGCCAGGAGGTGATCACCGTGGGCGGCCAGCACTATCCCTACTGGCACCTCGTCGTCGCCTCGGGTGCGACGCCGGTCAGGCTGGACATCCCCGGCGCCGACCAGGCGCTGACGTTGCGGTCGTTCTCCGATGCGGTCGCATTGAAGATGGCTGCCCGCTACGCAGATTCGGCTGTCGTCATCGGGGGCGGTCTGATCGGCTGTGAGGCTGCGGCCTGTCTCGCGGCGCGCGGTGTGGAAACCGCGCTGGTGGCCGCGGAAGTCGTTCCCCTGCAACGACGTTTCGGGCTGGAAGCCGGTGAGCGCATCGTCAAGATCCTCTCCGACCACGGGGTGGGCTTTGTCGGCGAGACCACCGTGGCCGAGATCGGTGCCTCCGCTGTGGTGTTCGACGACGGCACCGACGTCAACGCGGACCTCGTCGTGGCAGCGACCGGTGTACGGCCGGATGTCCGGCTGGCCGAAGCCGCCGGGCTTCACACCCGCGACGGGCGCATCGTTGTCGACGAGCACATGCACGCCTCGGCGCGAAACGTGTACGCCGCAGGTGACGTCGCGCTCGCGCACAACGTCACCGCCGGGCGTCGCATCAGGTCCGAGCACTGGCGCGACGCCGCACAGGAGGGGCTGGTCGCCGGGCTCACCGCCGCCGGCTTCTCCGCCGTATGGGATCAGGTTCCCGGGTTCTCTTGCACCATCGGCGATTCGGTGCTCAAGTATCGCGGCTGGGGTAGTTATGAAACCTGTCGACTGGTCGACCACCACAACGGCTTCACCGTCTGGTACGAGGCCGGCGGCGACGTCGTCGGCGTACTGACGCTGAACGCCGACGAGGACCATCACCGCGCGGACGAACTGTTGCGGGCGAGCTGACTACAGCCAATCCCGCCGCTTGAACATCCAGTACAGGACAAGCACCATCACCACGATGATCGATGTGCTCGTGATGAATCCGCCCACCGTTTCGATGCCCGGGTACGCGACGTTCTGCCCGTAGAAGCCGGTGATGGCCGTCGGCACCGCGATGATCGCTGCCCATCCCGTGAGTTTTTTCATCACGGTGTTCAGCCGGGCGTCCTGCAGCGACAGATTGGTTTCGAACACCGTGGTGATCATGTCGCGCAACGACTCTGTCCACTCCGACGCCCGCAGTACATGGTCGTAGAGATCGGCGTACAGCGGGTCGAGTTCCGGTGACGTCTTGGCGTCCAGCCTTCGGTGCTGGATCGAGTTGACGACCTCGCGCATCGGCAGCACGACCCGCCGCAACTCGACGAGATCCTTTCGCAGCCGGAATGTCTTTCGCTGCAAGCTTTTTCTGGCGTTCTGTTCGAACAGGTCGTCCTCGACCGCTTCGATGGAATCGTCGAGTGACTGCACCGCGTCGAAGTGACTGTCGACTACGACGTCGAGCAGTCCGTGCACTAGGGAACCCACGCCGTGCTCCTGGCCTCCGAGTTCGTCGAAGCGTTGCGAGATGGCCTCGATGTCGAAGTTCGGCGACAGGCGCACCGTGATCAGTCCGCGCGGGAGCACGAACCCCGAGATCCGGTGTATCTCCAGACCCGACTCGGAGTCGTCATCTGGCGGAGGGTCCTTGACCTCCACGGCGTACACGGTGAAGAAGGTGTGTGAGCGATAGACGGCGGCCTTTGTGCGCTCGGCCTCTGCGATCGCGTCCTCCACCGCCCAGCTGTCCAGGTCCAGTTCAGTGGCCAAGTCCTTGAGGATCGCGTGGTCGGGGTCGTAGATGTCGCACCAGACCAGGGCTTCGGGCTCGGCGAGATAGTCCGAGATCGCCGAGAACTCGAAGTCGTCTTGCGGCTTGCCGTCTCGCCAGACCCGGCCTCGAACGTCGGTCACCCGACCATGATGTCAGTACGGCGTCTGCGCAACCCGGGGATCAGCATGGGGACTCGCTGCCGATATTCGGCGTACCGGCTGCCCAGCGCCGCGATCAGGTCGTGTTCTTCGATCTGCAGGGCGATCAGGATGTAGGTCGTCATCGCCGTCGCAAACAACAGGCGACCCCATGTCATGGTCGGAGCGGCCCAGAACGCGATGAGAAACCCCATCATCAGCGGGTGGCGCACCACGCGATAGAGCAGCGTCACGCGGAAGCCGGTCTCGGCGGACGGCTGCGCCCGCCACGCCGCGAACACCTGCTTGAGCCCGAACAACTCGAAGTGGTCGATCATGAAGGTCGAGGCCAACACGATCGCCCAGCCCAGCCAGAACAGCGTCCATACCGCGAGCCGTGCCGGCTGCCACGTCACCTCCCAGACGACGGCGGGCAGCTCGCGCCACTGCCAAAACATCGCGACGAGAACGAGACTCGCGACGAGCACGTAGGTGCTCCGTTCGATGGGCGTCGGCACGACGCGGGTCCACCAGCGTTTGAACGCAGGACGGGCCATGACGCTGTGCTGCAGCCCGAAGAGCGTCACCAACGCGATATCGATGAGGACCGCCCAGCCGGCCGAGGCGGTCAGGGCATGGTCGACGCTTCGCGGCACGAAAAGTCCGCCGACGAAGCCGATCAGGTACAGGAAGACAACGAGGAACAGCGTGTAGCAGAGTGCGCCGTAGGTGGCGGCGAGGTTTCGGTTCATGCATCGACCATCCGCCCCAAGGTGCGCCAGCGCATGAGGCGAATGCCTCAACCCTCAGCGGTCAGACCGTGTTCGAGCGCATACATGCTCGCCCCGATCCGGTTCGAGACGCCGATCTTGGTGTACGTGCGTTCGACGTGATTGCGGACCGTCTTCTCGCTCAGCACCAGTTGGGCCGCGATCTCCTTGTTGCTGGCGCCCTGTGCCACCAGTCGAAGCACCTCGACCTCGCGCGCGGTGAGCCCGTGCGGCCGCGTCTTCGGTCTGTCCGGCGCCTGACCGGAGGCGTACAGCACGGCGTCGGCGGCCACTGGGTCGAGCTCGCCGTCGCGGACGCGTTCACGCAGCCGCCGTGCCGCCCCGGCAGGCCCGAGGGCTTCGCGGTAGGGCCGCGGCTCCAGTGCACTCTGGTAGCTCACCGCGCACGCCAGTATCCGGTCGGGCATCGTCAACTGCCGCGCCGCCAGGCCGCGCGGATACCCGGAGCCGTCGAGGCATTCGTGATGATTGGTGGCGACCGACGCGACGTCCTTGAGTCCGGGGACCCGCGACAGGATGCGCTCGGACAGATACGGGTGCAGCCGCATGCGTTCGAACTCCGCCATCGTCAAACCGCCCGATTTGGACCAGATCTGGTTCGAGACGCCGATGCGGCCGATGTCGTGCACGTAGGCCGCCCTGCGGGTCACGGTGACGGCGTCGTCGTCCAATCCGGCGATCAAGGCGGCATCGGCGGCCAGGGTGGCGACCGCACGCGAATGCCCCAGTGTGAACGGGCATTTGAGGTCGACGAAGTCGCCGAGCGCCACCAGGAGCGTGTCCAGCGACTGACCGTCGAGCCGAGTGGCGCGATCCGGTGCGTGCTGCAGCGCGGTGGCCCACACGTCACCTGCCGACGGCACCGCGAGCACCCCCGACGGGTCGGCGAGGAATGCGTCGACCACCGCGGGGTCGAACTGTCCGCCCCGACGGCTGCGGGCCATCGCGACGGCACCCTCGGTGCCGAACTCGCGCTGGTGCACCTCGACCATGTCGGCGAGCTGGGCCACCCGCATCTCGATCGGGATCGCCTCGCCACTGGCGCCGGCAGGCAGACCGCCACCGTCGAAGCGTTCGAAGGTGGAGCGCAACGCCGTCTGCACATCGCTGGACAGCCCGATCCGTTCGGCCAGCAGTGCCGCCGATGTGCAGTGTGAGTGGATGAGCTCCGAGATATGGCCGCGCGCATTGGCATACAGCGTCGCCACGGTCCTCAACCGTGACAGCAGCGACTCTCCGCGGCCGATGTTGGTCAGCAGGAAGCGCTGGTATGGCAGCCCGGACCAGTCGACGAGATACGAGCCCCGGCGTACGGCGATGTCGTCGCCGAACCATCGCGCGTATTCGTGCGAGTCGGCATGGCAACCGATCCACATGATCAGCGTTGCGTAGTAGATGCAATCGCGCTGTGACGCAGTGAGACTCAACCGGTCGGCGATCCGCGTCGCGATCAACGCCGACCGCAGCATGTGTTCGGCAGGCTGCCCCAACCCGAGGTCGATCGCCACCGACAGCGCCGCCAGTACCTCCGCACGTGTCGGAAGTTCGGGCGGCGCCGCGCGAGTGGACATCTGCCGATTCTGCGCTGTTGTCACCGTCGGGTCAGCTGGATAGGTCAAGACGGTCGCCGTCGCGGTGACGGGCGACATCGAATGCCTCGAACCGGCCCTGCGCGACGACGCAGATGCCGCGCTGGGGCAGCTGGAAGTCCGCGAGGTTGCCCTGCACGCGATGAGGTCCGATGGGGCCGAGATCCTCACCGTGCACGACGGCGCTCGAGTCGGTGACCGCCCATACACGTCGCGGTGCGATGCGGAACTCCTGACCGTTGGGCAGGTTGCCGGTCAGCTTGATCCGGCCGACACCCAACAGAGGCCCTACGACGGGGCTCATCGCGGCGAGCACCTTGCGGTTCCTGGACGCCATCGCGGGCAGGCGGGATCCGATGGCGCTCATCAGCCGCGTCGCCGCAGTGGCGGCGATGTCGACACGCCAATCCAGCACGCCCTCAATGGAAACCGCGAGCGACCAGGGCGTGACCCAACGCGACGTGATGCCGCAGACGACCGGGTCCACCGGCGTGGCCGAACTGAAGTAGCGCGAGCAGCTCTGCGGGCCGGGAGTGGTGGCGTAGAAGGTCCACACTCCGTCGGGGGTGCGATGCCACACCGACAGGTAGGCAGGGGAGAAGGACGTCTCGGGGAAATCGCGGAAGGCGAGGTAGTGCCCGCTGGCGAAGGGCAGGCCCATCACGCCGAAGCCGACTACTCGTTCTTCGTCTCCGTCGGGCAGTGGGAGGTTCTTGCTGGCGGCTGCGGCCGCTTCGGGTGTCATCGTCATACCGTGATCATTTGTCGAGGACGTGCGTAGCAGCATGGGGCAATTGCCCCAACTTCGGCTGCGGCGAGGGCACGCTTGTTGCACATATCGGCCGAGACGGCGAGCAAACAAGCGTGCGTTCGGCGGCGTCAGGAGCTCCGGAAGCCCGCCAGCAGCGAGGAGACGCCGAGCTTCCATCGCCGCTCGACCACCGGCGCCGACGAGCCCAGCCACCGGCCCAGCTCCTGCACCGCCAAACCCTGCGCCAGGGCGAGCAGGACGTGCGCGATGTCCGTGACGTCACCGGTCAGCAGCCCGGCATCTACGCAGCGCTGTATCCGGCCGACGAACACCTCGCGCACCGACGCTCCGGCCGCCAACTCGTCGGGTCCCGGCTCGAAGTCCATGAACGGCCGTGAAAACATCACCTGCGCCAGCCTCGGGTAGGCGCGGCAGAACAGCCGGAACACCGGCACCAGCCGCTCCACGTCGGCCAGCGGATCCTCGCTCTCCGGCACCTCGGCCAGCTCGGCGCCCAGCAGCCGGAAGCCCTCGAAGAACATCGCGCGGACCAGACCGGCCTTGTCGACGAACAGTTCGTACACCGCGGGCACCGACGTACCGGCCCGCTCGGCCACGCGTCGTGTCGTGAAGCCGGCGACCCCGTCGGTGGCCAGGGTCGCGATCGCGACCTCCAGCAGATGCTCCCGAAGTTCGGGCGTGCGTTGCTTGGCCCTGGGCATCTCAGCTGCCTAGCCGAGACTGAATTCCGTTGCCAATCCATCGATTCCGGCCCGGATCGCCTGCAATGCCGACTCGCGTGCCTTCAGTTTTGTCGCCACGTGCGAGCCGGTGTGCAACTGCGCCGCGGCCGCGGCTGCCGTTTGAGCGCTGGCGAGAACCTGGTCCTTCTCGACGATCTCGTCCAGCCAGCCCGCCGTGATCGTCTCGTCGCCGACGTAGATCGACGCCAGTGCGGCGCCGCGATGGAAAGCCGCGGGCGTCAATCGCATCCGCATGATCTCGATCGCGGCGATCGGAATCGTCATGCCGATCGCCACCTCGATGGCCTGGCACTTGGTCTTGGGCTGTCCGACACGATGGTCACCCGACAGCAGCAGGAACGAACCCATCGCGATCGCCGAACCCGTCGCCGCCATGATCACCGGCGCCGGGAACGTCAGACAGCGCACCGACAACTCGAAACCGCCGGCCAGCATGTTGTGCGCCGCCTTGGCATCGCCGGACTGGAAGACCGCGAGGTCGAAGCCGCCGCTGAACACGCGGTCGTTACCCGCGATCACGACCGCCTTCGCGGAGTCCTTCTCGGCGCGGTCGAGGGCCTCGTTGATCGCGGCCTGCATATCCGGACCCAGCACGTTGACCTTGCCGTCGTCCATGGTGATCGTCGCGACCGAATCATTGAGTTCATAGCCAACGGTGCTGGTCATCGCCTCTCCTTTGAGTGCGTCTCGGTTTCAAACCGATGTTACGTAACACCGTTACGAAAAGAAAGCGGCGAGCTTTCGGGGGAGTCGGCTGCTTCTAGCCGAGATCGCGCCGGTGCCGGGGCCCGCCGTTGATCACCTGGGTGCGGGCGTCATCGTCGTCGTAGTGCACACCGTTGTCCTGGGGGACCTCGCGCAGCCCGTGGAACGGCACCTCGAGCGGCGGCGCGACACGAGGTACCTCGCGCGGCGCGGGGGCCTGCGCTGCTGGGGGCGCGTCGACCTGGCCGGTGGACAGACGCTCGCGCATCTTGTCGGCGGCGTTGCGGACCCGGTTGATCTCGCTGCGCAGCACCTCTTCGCGACTCTCTTTCGTCGCGTACTGGTAGTACGTCAGCAGATTGCGCAGCAGTTCGAGCTTCTGCTTCTCCTGGCGCGCCAGATCGTGGGTGGTCAACAGCTCAAGGCGCTCGACAGGATGCAGTGTGGCCCAATCCAATACGGCTGCCGATCGGAACTGGTTACCGGATCGCTTGGAGCCCGCCTTGGTCGTCGGCTGATCGGAGTACGTCACCGCGCCGTCGAATCGTGACGCGATGGTTTCGCCGAGCTCGCGGCGATCGAGTGCCGAATCCCATACGATCCGCCATTCCTGCGACGGCGCGAGGTACGGAATCTCCGCCGGAAGGTTCAGCGGCACGATGTCGACATAGCGCTCGTCGTAGACGTTCTCGTACTTGCCGACGGTCGGAGGGTGGGCCCACTCGAACCGGATGCCGTACGCCGGAGTCTGCCCGAAGTTCCGCACGACGAGTTCGACGAGGTGCCAGTCGTTGGCGGCGGGCTCCATGAACATCGCCACGTTGGGCTGCAGCAGCTCTTCGGACTGCGCCCTGGCTCGGTGATAGGCCCGCCACGCGTACACCAGTGCCGCGATGAGAACCACGACCGCCACCCAGGCAGCCAGTGCCATCCACCCGGTAGCCGAGATGTCGGTCACGCTCAGTGACCGGAGTTCGACCGTTTCCACGCCCCGGTGTATATCACGGTCCGCGCGGCGCTACAGCATGGCCGAATTTGCGCCAGCGTCATTTGCTGGAAAAGCCCAGGAAGCTGAGTAAGCAGAGACGAAAGTAACAATCGAGGTTTGCGCAAACCTCTGGGTATGGGGCGAAACCGTGCGGCGGCACGTCAAGCGAGCGGAACCTCCGCGCCGGGGGTGCTCGGATCGGCGTGCAATTCGATGGACTCGGGCGGTGTGCCCACCGGTACGTCGTAGGCGACGGACACGTCGGCGGACTGACCCGGTTCGAGGTCGGCGAACGTGCCCTCTAGATAGGCCGTCGCCTCGTCGTCGAGCGGATAGGTGGTGCCGCCTGCGTGCAGCGTCTGGAACATGCCGATGAACGACGCGGGGTCGGTGCCGACGTTCGTCACGGTCATGTGGACGACGACGAACTCGCCGACCGCGGTC
Source organism: Mycolicibacterium rhodesiae NBB3 (assembly GCF_000230895.2). Next base: position 807,092 of record NC_016604.1, on the reverse strand, counting down.
TTCTCGAGCGGTGCGTCCGACATCACCACGGTGTCCCCGATCTCGATGCCGTGGATGGTGAACGACAGGGGCCCGTCGGTGACGTCGCCCGTCGGGCCCACGGTCGTCGGGCCCGCCGTCGGGGTCTCGGTGGGCGTCTCCGATGTGGTCTCGGTGCTCTCCGTCGAAGTCGGAGAAGACGTTTCGGTCGTCGTGTCGGTGGCAGACGAGATCTGTACTCCGGGGTCCTTCTTGATGACGAACCCGTAGACGGAGAGGCCGACCAGCACGGCGAGCAGTACCGCGCACGCGGCGAGGTAGGGAACGAGGATGCTGCGGTTGCGACTCGGCGGCTCGGGTGCCGGTTCGAACGGGGGCGGCGACGTTGCCGGAGCGTCCGCAGCGAACCCCTGGTTCACCGGATCGGTCTTGTATGCGAACGTCTCCGTCGTGGACTCGAAAATGGGCGTGGACTCGAGGGCGGGCGCGGGCTCGGGGTCCGACTCGCTGTCGGGCTTGCGGTGCGACCCGACCCGTTCTGCGACAGGCTCGGGCGGCAACGCCACGACGGCCGTCGCCTCCTCGCTGGCAGGGGGCGCGGCGGGATACCGGTGCTCGGTCCACAGGATGCCGTCCCAATACCGTTGACCGCCACTGCCGTCGGGATCGGGATACCAGCCAGCGGGCGTGGGCGGTGTCGTCATCGAGTCGGAGTCCTCCCGGTTCGCGCCGCAAAGACGCTGAGCAACGGGAGAATAACGCAGGCAAGGCGCAACCCGGCGAGTTTTGCTGACGCGAACGCCGGCGTCGATTGAGCCCTCAGCCGCCCATCAACATGCGCCACTGGTCGAGATTGCTTGCGCGGTACACGTAGTTGCTGCGCTTGACTTCCGAGAGCGTGGCACTGGGTTCGATCGAATACCAGTGGCCGGGAAACACCGTCGGATCACCGGACAGCTGTGCCAGCGCCTGCAGGCTGCGAAACATCTCATCGACATCGCCGCCCGGAAAGTCGGTGCGCCCGCAGCCTTCCAAGAACAGCGTGTCGCCGGCAACCAGTCGACCGTCGAGCAAGAAGCACTGACTTCCCGGTGTGTGGCCGGGCGTGTGCAGCAACTCGATGTCGATGTCGCCGACCTTGACCACATCACCGTGCTGATGGTCGGTCAGTTCGCTGCGGGCAATCCCGGTGATACGCGAAACCCATTCCGCCTCAGCGCTGTTCACATGCACAGGAACGCTGCGCCGCTCCAACAGCTCGGCAAGACCCTTCAATTCGAAGCCCATCATCGAGCCGCCGACGTGGTCGGGGTGGTGATGGCTGACCAACACACCGGACAGGTGCATACCGTCGGACTCCAACACATCGACCAGATCGCCAGCCGCATACGCCGGATCGACGACGACGCAGTCGCCGGTCTCGCGGTCGCCGATCAGATAAGCGAAGTTGCGCATCTGCTCGGCGATCATGTCGCCCGCGGCGAAGTCCCTTCCAGAGAGCAGCTGGCGGAAGTACAGGCGGTCCGTCATGGCCCTAAGACTATTCAGTCGCGGTCTTCAGCCGCACCATGCGGGTGGTGCTGCTCTCGTCGAGTTCGGCCACCTCGGGGCGGGAGCGCAGGAAGTCGCTGAACGACCGGAATCCCAGCGATTTCTCCGAGAAGGAGGGGTCCATCCGCTTCATCTGAGCCTTGACCGCCGAGTTGTGCAGCCAGTCGGAGTCGTCCTTCTCGTGGCCGATCCGCAGGGCCCGCTCGAGCAGCGCGGTAGCGGTGACCTGCGGGTCGGGCTGTTCCGGCTCCTGGTCGGTGCCCTTGGCGGTGCTCTTGCGGGGTTTGCGCTTGGGTGGCTCGAGCACCGGCACACCAGGCAGCGCGTCGTACGTGACGAACTCGTCGCACGCGGCGGTCAGCGACTTGCTGATCGAACCCGTGATTCCGATGCCGACGACGTAGCGGCCGAGCCGTTTGCACCGCTGCGCCAGCGGAATGTAGTCGGAGTCACCGGCGACGATGACGACGTGGGTGAGGTCGGGCAGCCGGAACATGTCCTCGACCGCGTCGACCGCCAGTCGGATGTCGGCACCGTTCTTGGCGTACGCCGCTGCGGGGAACAGCTGAACCAGGTCGACCGCCCGGCCGACGAGCTGACCCTGGTATTCGGCGTTCACGTCGGCCGACCAGTCGGCGTAGGCACGCGTGAGCACCAGGGTGCCGAAGGACGACGCGAAGTCGATGATCGCGCTGACGTCGACGGTCGCCTCGGTCAGCCGGCCCGGCTGCTTGTGAAAACCGGCAGCCCGGTCGCGCTGAAACGAATTGCGCCCGTGAATCTGGTCGTATCGAGAGATGACGATGTTGTCGAAATCGAGATAGACAGCCACGCGCGGGTTGCTGGGTTCCGTCACTCTTCTGTCCTATCACCACCTGCAGTTTGGCGAGCCAAACGCCGAGAATGTACCCTCTTTAAGGCCCACGGCACGGCTGGCGGGCATCGAAGAAGTGCAGGCCCCCTTAGCTCAGTCGGTAGAGCGTTTCCATGGTAAGGAAAAGGTCAACGGTTCGATTCCGTTAGGGGGCTCGGTGGACGGGACGGTGCGCCGACCCGGACTATCGGGGCGGTGTAGCTCAGCTGGTTAGAGCGCACGACTCATAATCGTGAGGTCGGGGGATCGAGTCCCCCCACCGCTACAAGACGACACTGTTAGACGAAGGACGAAAAAGTGGCCTCCAGTACCGACGTACGGCCCAAGATCACCTTGGCGTGCGAGGTGTGCAAGCACCGCAACTACATCACCAAGAAGAATCGCCGCAACGATCCGGACCGCCTCGAGATCAAGAAGTTCTGCCCCAACTGCGGCAAGCACCAGGCCCACAAGGAATCGCGCTAGCGCGCGGCAACCTGCGGGCGTCTGCCCGCGGGTGTCGGATAGGTTCACTGTGGCGCTGTCAGAGCAGATCGTCGGGATGCACTACCGCCATCCCGATTGCTACGTCGTGGGGCGGGAGAAATTGCGCGAATACGCCACCGCGGTGAAGAACGAGCACCCGTGCCTGCATGACGACGACGCGGCCGCCGAGCTCGGACACACCGCGATTCCCGCGGCGTTGACCTTCATCTCGGTGTTCGGCTACCAGGCGCAATCGGCGTTCTTCGCCAACGCCAACATCGGCATCAACGACATGCAGATCGTGCAGGTCGACCAGACGTTGAAGTTCCGCAAGCCGATCCACGCCGGCGACACGCTCTACTGTGACGTCTACGTGGACTCCGTGCGCCAAGCGCACGGCACCGACATCATCGTGACCAAGAACGTCGTCACCAACGACAGGGGTGACGTCGTCCAGGAGTCGTACACGACCTTGGCGGGTCGTTCTGGCGAAGAGGGAGAAGAGGGTTTCAGCGATGGCACTGCGTGAGTTCGATTCGGTGAAGGTGGGTGACCAGCTTCCCGAAAAGGTGATCCCACTGACTCGCGGTGATCTGGTGAACTACGCCGGCGTTTCCGGCGACCTGAACCCGATCCACTGGGACGACGAGATCGCCAAGCAGGTCGGTCTGGACACCGCGATCGCTCACGGCATGCTGACCATGGGACTGGGCGGGGGTTACGTGACGGCCTGGGTCGGCGATCCTGCCGCGGTCACCGAGTTCAACGTGCGATTCACCGCTGTGGTGCCCGTGCCCAACGATGGCGTCGGCGCCGAAATCGTGTTCAACGGTCGGGTCAAATCTGCTGATCCCGAGACCAAGTCGGTCACAATCGCATTGACGGCCACTGCGGGTGGAAAGAAGATTTTTGGCCGTGCCGTTGCTATGGCGAAGCTGGCATAACCGATGGCGCTGAAGACCGATATCCGAGGGATGGTCCACAAGTACCCGGACGTTTTCGTGGTGGGACGCGAGCAGATCCGCCAATTCGCCCACGCGGTGAAGTCAGAAGACCCGGCCAGTCATGACGAGGCCGCGGCCGCCGCGCTCGGCCACACCGCGCTGGTTGCCCCGCCGACGTTCATGACGATCCTGGCGGTGATGATCCAGCGACATTTCTTCCAGCACGTCGACATCGGCCTGGAGACGATGCAGATCGTTCAGGTCGATCAGCAGTTCAAGTTCCACCGGCCGATCCGGGACGGCGATCGGCTGACCGGGACGATGCACGTCGAGTCGGTCGACGAGCGGTTCGGCGCCGACATCGTCACCACCCGCAACGTCTGCGCCGACGAGAACGGCGAAGTCGTTATGGAGGCCTTCACCACGCTGATGGGCCACGAGGGCGACAACTCGATCTCGGCGAAGTGGGATCCCGAAACCGGCCAGGTCATCCGCACCGCGGTGGGTGACACCGCCGGCTCGGACGGCCAGCCGACGGATTAGTACGTTCCGCGGGTGGCGCGCTACACTCGCAACTCGGGGTTTTCCCAGTCCAGCGCGCTGTCCGTCGGTTACAGATCGACCGAACGGGGAGCGCGCCAATTGTGTGAGCCCCGGAAACCGGGTGGTCCTGCTCCTCGGCAGTGCCATCCTGAAGGGGCGTAGCTCAACTGGCAGAGCAGCGGTCTCCAAAACCGCAGGTTGCAGGTTCAAGTCCTGTCGCCCCTGCTCAACTGAATACTCGACAAGGGTGGACACTGGAAGGTGTCCCATAGAACACCAGACGATCAGAACAAGGAAGGCATGCGGTGAGCGACGAGCGTGATCGTGCCGGCTCCGCAGGCGCAGACGACTCTGACGACGGCAGCAGCAGCGCCGTCGTGACCCGGCCTACCCGGCCCAGCGGCAAGCGCACGCGGCGGGCAGCGACCGGCGAGGACGTCAGCAGCGCCGTCGACCTGGAGACCGGTACCGAGGCCGCCCCGACCAAGAACGGCTCGGGCACCGCGAAGAAGACCGCCAAGAAGCGGGGCGAGGGTCCCGAAAAGGGTGAGCGCAATCCGATCGCCTTCGTCTGGAACTACCTGAAGCAGGTCGTCGCCGAGCTGCGCAAGGTGATCTGGCCGAACCGCAAGCAGATGATCAGCTACACGATGGTGGTGCTGGTCTTCCTGGCGTTCATGGTCGCGCTGATCGGCGGCGTCGATCTGGGCGTCGGCAAGCTCGTGATGTGGGTGTTCGGCTGATGAGCTCGCGGACAACGAATATTTCGAGAGGACTGACAAGTGACTAGCTTCGAGGGCGACACGCCTTCGGCCGTTTCAGACGCAATTGCGGAAGCGGCGGATCCGGCGACCGTGATCGCAGACGAGGCCGCCGAGCATCTTGAGGAAAGCACGGCAGCCGAGGCCGTCGAGGGCACCGAACAGGCGCCCGGCGAGTCCGAGGCCGAGCCCGTTGAGGACGAGGACGAGGATCCGGCAGTCGCGCTGAAGAAGGACCTGCGCACCCGGCCCGGCGACTGGTATGTCATCCACAGCTACGCCGGCTACGAGAACAAGGTGAAGGCCAACCTCGAGACCCGTGTGCAGAACCTCGACGTCGGCGACTACATCTTTCAGGTCGAGGTGCCCACCGAAGAGGTCACCGAGATCAAGAACGGCCAGCGCAAGCAGGTGAACCGCAAGGTGCTGCCCGGCTACATCCTGGTCCGGATGGAACTCAACGACGAATCGTGGGGCGCGGTGCGCAACACCCCCGGCGTCACCGGCTTCGTCGGTGCGACGTCGCGGCCGTCACCGTTGAGCCTGGACGACGTGGTCAAGTTCCTGTTGCCGCCCGCCGCGGCCAAGAAGCCGGGCAAGGCCGCCGCGGGCGCCGCCGCTGTGCCTTCTGAGACAGGTGGAATCGAACGGCCCGTCATCTTGGTTGATTACGAGGTCGGCGAGTCCGTCACCGTCATGGACGGCCCGTTCGCCACGCTGCCTGCGTCGATCAGCGAGGTCAACGCCGAACAGCAGAAGCTCAAGGTGCTCGTGTCCATCTTCGGCCGCGAGACACCCGTCGAACTGACCTTCAACCAGGTCGCCAAGATCTAACGGCGATTTCGGTGCGCTAGCGCTCGCTGAGCGAACGTATGCGCACCGAAATCGCAAAGGAACGAGAGAGGAACACGAACAAGCATGGCCCCGAAGAAGAAAGTCATCGGGCTGATCAAGCTCCAGATCCAGGCCGGGCAGGCCAACCCCGCCCCGCCCGTGGGTCCGGCGCTCGGCCAGCACGGCGTCAACATCATGGAGTTCTGCAAGGCGTACAACGCCGCGACGGAAAGCCAGCGCGGCAACGTCATCCCCGTGGAGATCACCGTCTACGAGGACCGCAGCTTCACGTTCGCGCTGAAGACCCCGCCCGCCGCCAAACTGCTGCTGAAGGCCGCAGGCGTGCAGAAGGGTTCCGGCACCCCGCACACCACCAAGGTCGCCAAGGTGACCTGGGATCAGGTGCGCGAGATCGCCGAGACCAAGAAGGAAGACCTGAACGCCAACGACATCGACGCGGCGTCCAAGATCATCGCCGGCACTGCCCGGTCGATGGGGATCACGGTCGAATAGCTCGACTGTGACTCCCGCGAAATAGCATTCCGGGTCGTGAATCGACGATAACCACAACCGGGAACACTATTTCGGCGCAACCCGTGGGAGAGCCAGCTTCGGCTCGGCGATGAGCGCTCGCGCGAAGAGCAATCATCACAGACCACAACTCATCAACCAGGAGATACCAATGAGCAAGAACAGCAAGGCATATCGCGAGGCGGCCGAGAAGGTCGACAAGGACAACCTGTACTCCCCGCTTGAGGCTGTACGCCTCGCCAAGGAGACCTCGTCGAAGAAGCAGGACGCGACCGTCGAGGTGGCAATCCGGCTCGGCGTCGACCCGCGGAAGGCCGACCAGCTGGTGCGCGGCACCGTCAACCTGCCCAACGGCACCGGCAAGACCGCGCGCGTCGTGGTGTTCGCCGTCGGCGACAAGGCTGAGGCGGCCACGGCGGCAGGCGCCGACGAGGTGGGCAGCGACGACCTGATCGAAAAGATCCAGGGCGGCTTCCTGGACTTCGACGCCGCGATCGCGACGCCGGACCAGATGGCCAAGGTCGGCAAGATCGCCCGTGTGCTCGGCCCGCGCGGCCTGATGCCGAACCCCAAGACCGGCACCGTCACCCCGGACGTCGCGAAGGCCGTGTCGGACATCAAGGGCGGCAAGATCAACTTCCGTGTCGACAAGCAGGCGAACGTGCACTTCGTGATCGGCAAGGCCTCGTTCGACGAGAAGAAGCTGGCCGAGAACTACGGTGCTGCGCTCGACGAGATCCTGCGGGCCAAGCCGTCGTCGTCGAAGGGGCGCTACCTCAAGAAGGTTGTCGTGTCGACGACGACCGGTCCCGGCATCCCGGTCGATCCGGCGGTCACCCGCAACTTCACTGAGGCGTAACCGGTTCGGGGCCGGTTATCCGGCTGGCCCATCACCACTGCCCATCACGCGGCCGAGTTCGGCGCGCGACCTGATGCCGAGCTTGCGGTAGACGCGAGCCAGGTTGGACTCCACGGTCTTCGGACTGATGAACAGCGCGGCGGCGACGTCGCGGGTCGTCATCCCGGATGCCGCGAGCTCGGCGACGCGTTGTTCGGACGGGGTCAACCCGAGCATTCGCGTCGACGTGCCGCCGGAGCGGTCGAGTTCGGTACGGGCCCGGTCGGCCCACAGCCGCGCGCCCAACTCCTCGAAGATGGTCAGCGCCTCGCTCAGCGTGGCGCGTGCGAGCTCCTTCTTGCGCTGACGACGCTGCAGCTGACCGAGTAGCAGAAGCGTGCGGGCACGTTCGAACGGCATGGGAAGCCGATCGTGATAGGCCATCGCCGTCTGGGCCATGGCGACTGCGCCGCCGACGTCGCCCTGTGCGGCCAGCCACATACTGCGGCAGCGCGCCCCGACCGCGAGCATCCACGGCCGGTCCAGCCAGCGGCCATTGGCTTCGATCTCGTCGATCATCGGCTCGGCATCGGTGTGCCGCCCCAGCGACACCAGCGCCTCGACCGCGTCGGGAACATATCCCGATGTCGCGATCTCGGTGCCAGGCACTGCCTCGAATCTCGCGATCAACGGCTCGAGGGCGGCGATCGCCTCCGTGTGGTTACCGAGCGACAGCTCGAGAAATCCCAGGCTGATCGACGACCAGTCGGCCAACCGCGGAGAGCCGCACCGCCGTGCGAGGTCGATCGCTGCGACTGCGGCACTACGGGCTTCGGCTTCCCGACCCGTGTAGGCGTTCACCACGGCCTGCACCGTCAACCCCACGACCTGGAGGTGGTCGCCGCCGAGTTGTTGCGCCCGCTCGACGGTTTCGTCCGCCAGCGCCGCCGCATCCGCGTATCTGCCGAGCCATACGTCGATCAGCGTCGTGAAATACGCGACGAAGACGAGATCGCTCTCGGCTCCACGGTCCGTGCAGCGGCGGCGAACGGCCGACATCTGCTCGGCGGCCTCATGAAGTCGCCCCGCCCACGACAAGAGAACCGCGTAGGTTGCGCTGGCGCGCAGGGTGATCGGCGCATCGCTGGCGGGGTCTTCGAGTGCCACGGCGCGACGCAGAGCGAACTCGTCGAATCCGTTACCGCACATGCTCGTCACCAGCGCCCGCATAGACAGCACCTGGCTCGTCAGGTCGGGATCGTCGATGTCCTCGGCGAGGATCACGGCACGTTCGGAATGCTGCATGGCATGGATGAATTCGCCCGCGTTGAGCTGCGCGAAGGACAGTAACAGCATGGTACGCACCCGCACCTCGAGACTCTCCGAGCTGTTGGCGAGCGCCTCCTCGAGCATCGTCACCGCAGAGGCGAAGCTGCTGAGGTGAATCTGTGTGCCAGCCAACAAGTTCAGTGCCTTGGCCCGTTCTAGGCCCCGCGGCACCGCGGCGAGAACATCGTTCAGCAGCGCCTCGGCGTGCGGTAGGTCGCCCGCGTGGATGTGGTGGTCGGCGGCGCGTATCCGCCGCTCCGGCGTCTGTCCGCCGAGGCCGATGGCGAGCTCGACCAATTCGGCGGCTGCCGCCGGCGCGCCGCGGCGGGATGCCGCCACCGCGGCCTGATCGAGCGCTGTCAATGTCCTCGGGTCGGCGCTCGATGCGGCCAGCGCCATGTGTCTGGCCCGCAACTCGGGCAGCGTCGCCGTCTCCGACAGCAACCGGTGCATCGCACGCCGCTCACGACGGGTCGCATCCGTGTACACGCTGCGCGCCAGCAGGGGATGGGAGAAGCGCACGACATCCCCGTCGACAGCGACGACCCCCTTCGCCCCGGGCTCGGCGAGCAATTCGTTGACGCGCTCCACGGGTATGCCGCTCACCTGGGCGAGCAGCTCGATCGTCGGGCTCGACGCGCACGCCGCGGCAAGGAGCAGATGCTGGATCTCGTTGTCCAGCCGTCCGATTCGCATGCGCATCAACTCAGCCAGCGTCACCGGCAACACCGAGTCGGAACTGCCTGAGTCGATCGCCCGAGCCAATTCCAATGCGTAGAACGGATTGCCCGCCGAGATCTCCGCGATGCGCACCATCGTGGGGCGAGGGAACGACCGGTCGAGTCGCGACGAGACCAACGCGTGCAGGCCGCCGAGGCTCAGCGGGCCGATGCGGAGACGCCCGATGCGGTCGGGGGCGGCCAGCTGCAACCAGTCCGCGGCGTCAGCTCCCTCATGTTCGGTCCGTTCGGTGAGCAGTAGCCCGACGCGGCCGGTCAAACGCCGGGCGGCGGCCGTCAACACCGCCTGGCTGGACGGATCGAGCCACTGTGCGTCGTCGATCGCCAGCAGGACCGGCGCATTCTCCGACAGGCGGCCGATGACCGAGGTGAAGGCCGCAGCGACCACACTCTGATCGGTTGACGGACCGTCGACACTGGTGCGCAGCAGCACCCGGTCGACAGCGATGCGCTGGACGTCGGGCAACTCGGCCAGCGCGAGAGCGTCAACCCCGCCGAGGAGGTCAGCCAGCGCGGCGTAGGTGAGGACCGTTTCGGCCTGCCCCGCTCGTGCCGACAACACCTCGAATCCGCGCTCGTGCGCTTCGGCGACACCGGCGAGCCAGAGTGTGGTCTTGCCGATACCCGCTTCGCCCTCGATCACGAGGCCGGACGGCTGCCGTGCTGCGGATAGCAGGAATTCCGCGACCGCCCGAAACTCGGCGGGACGCTCGATTACCCCCGACGCCATACCCCTGCCCCTGCCTTACAGCAGTTTGAGGATATCTAAGTGGGACGCCGGAGACAGGCCCCTGGGTCAGGGATGCGTCAGGCGAATCCGCGTTCCGATCTCGTCGGACAACCGCTGATGTGGCGCGCCGGCCGCTAGACACGTCCTCGACACCACATCTCGCGAGTTCGCGTTGAACACGCCGTAGAGGACTTCGTCAGTGGGCACGGACAGAGTGACGAGAAGCCGGATGGGGGTGCCCTCGTCGGTGACAACGGCGGCGGCGGCATCGAGCCGTGCGACCAGGTCATCGACCGAATCCTCGGTCAGTTCAGGTAGGTACCACTCGGCGAGATAACACGTGGGTTCCGCGCCGGTCTCCGCCATGCCAACACCGTAGCCGCCAACGACCTGCAAGGAATCGGGTGTTTCCCTATGGATCCCCGCACCCGGGTGTCAGAAAGGGGCGGCGCACTCACTGATACGCCGACGCAGGAACTGCCGCGCCGGGTCCGAGCCCGCCTGCTCCAACGCCTGCCGATACCAGTGCTGCGCCTCGACGTTCCTGCCCGCGCGCCGCAGCAGGTCCGCGCGAATCGATGCGGCCGTATTGGACCGGACCATCCTCGGGTCGTCGGCGATCTCGTCCAGCGCTGCCAGGCCTGCGTCGAACCCATCGCGAAACCCGAGGGCGAGAGCGCGGTTAGCTTCGGCCACCGGTGAGGCGGTGACGGTGACCAGCCGGTCGTACGCGGCGCAGATCAACGCCCAGTCGGTGTCCTCCCACCGCGGGGCGGTCGCGTGGGTTGCGGCGATCACGGCTTGCGGTAGGTAGGGGCCGATCGCACCGGCGGCTCGCCGTAGGTGATCCAATCCTCGGGCGATGCGGGAGCGGTCCCATCGGCGGCGGTCCTGCTCGTCGAGCGGTATGAGGGCACCGTCGGCGTCGACACGGGTGGACCGACGGGAGTCGTGCAGCAGCACAAGCGCGGCCAGGGCGTGAGCGTCGCGGAGGTCGGGCATCAACGCACACAACTCGCCGGCGAGGCGGGCCGCCTCGTCGCACAACTCGTCGCGGATCGCCGACGGTCCGGCCGTCGACCAGTAGCCCTCGGTGAACACGGAATAGATGCACGCCAGCACGTGCGGTGTGCGCTCGGGCAGCAGCTCGGGCGGGGGCACCCGCAGCGGGATGTTCGCATGCCGAATCTTGTTCTTGGCCCTGGTGATTCGTTGGCCGACCGCAGCTTCGGACTGCAATAGCGCCCTGGCGATCTCGGTGACCGTGAGCCCTGAGATCAGCCGCAGTGTCAGGGCCAGCTGTGACTGCGGGTCGAGCGCTGGATGCGCGCAGGTGAACATCATCCGCAGTTCGTCATCGCGAATGCGGTGCGGTACGCCCGCGCGGTCGGTGCGGGCGGTGATGTCGTCGAGCACCGCGGCAAGTTCCTTTCCGGGTCGCAGGGTTTCGCGGCGCAGTCGATCGAGGGCACGGTTGCGCGCGACCGCCACGATCCAACCGCCCGCGTTGGCGGGCACTCCGTCACGGCGCCAGGTACGCAGCGCCTCGGTGAACGCCTCCTGGACGGCGTCCTCGGCGACGGTGAGATCGCCGGACCAGCGTGCGAGCGCCGCGACGGCCGGACCCCATTCGCGCCGAAACACGCCGTCCAGGTTGGTCATTCGCCTGCTCGCTACAGCCCAGAGATGCCCATGAGTTGGCGCAGTTCGACGGTCTTCGCCGGGATCATCGACGCCACCTTGATGGCCTCGTCTCGATCGGCAACGTTGAGGATGTGGTAGCCGTTTGCCACCTCAGCGCCTTCGATGTAGGGCCCGTCGATCAGCAGAACCTCGCCGTCACGCACGCGCACCGTCGTCGCCGTGGACGGCGGATGGAGCGGTGCGCCGCCGTTGGCGCGGACCCCGGCATCAGCGGCGAACTGTGCGTGCTGTGCTGCGAGTGCGTTCCATTCGGGAGTGCCCGGTGTGAGGACCGTGTCCGCCGGCTCGAGCAACAGCGCGAGCCAGTTGTTGGCGAGCGGTTCGGTCGGCGGCATGTGGTGCACCATCGGCCAGACCTCGACCGCGCCGTGTTCGGCGGCGGGGATGTCGCGGGCCAGGGCAAGTGCTTCGTCGAGGTTCTCGGCCTCGAACACGTAATAGCCGCCAGCCACCTCGGCGCTCTCGGCGAAGGGGCCGTCGGTCACCATCGGCGCGTCCGGCCCGCCGGTGATACGCACACCGGCCGCCGATGGGGTGAGCGCGTCGCCACCCCGGATCGCGGACGCCGCTTTGACGTGAAAGGCCTCGTAAGCCGCCATCTCGGCGGCCGCTGCGGCCGGGTCCGGCGCGTCGGTGGACTCGGGTCCTAGCAACAAAGCGAAGTAATGCATGGCGTCACCTTTCGGATGCGAGCAGGACCCTGCGTCCCACTCTCTACCTGGTCGACGAACGGCGCGACAAGAATCCGACAGTCAGCACCGATTTTCCGTTAGCAAATTTTCGATTCCAGGGGTCCGGGTGTGTTCGCTGTGTGATTGTTGACGCATGCGCAAGATGGGCCGGGTTGTCGTTCTGTTCCTTTTGAGCTTGGTCGGCACCGCCGTGCTGACCGCCGTCGCGTCACTGGTGACGGCCGTCAGCCTCGCTGCCACCGCGCTGATCGTGCCGGGCACCGGAACGCCGAACGCAAACGGCATCACCGGCTACATGACGAACTTCCGCGACTACTACATGCGTCGCACCCCGTGTGTCGAAAGCGATTGCACCGCTCCCTATAACCCGGTGACCGGCGAAGGCCTGAAGGGAATCGACTATCCCGCCTCGTTCTGGCCAATACCGCTGCCCGGCTGGTGTCCGAACCTGTCATGCGACACTTTCAACGTTTCGGTGGCTAAGGGTGTGCAAAGCCTCGAAACATCGCTGGAGCTCTTGAAACCGCTCATGCAGCCGGGCGACAAGCTCGTGATCGCCGGCTACTCACAGGGTGCCCGCGTTGCCAGTATCGCGAAGATGAAATACGCCAGCGGTGAGTGGGGAGACCTGCCGGTTCCGGATTCGTTCGTCTTCATCGGCAATCCGAACCGCCCCAACGGCGGTCTTCTCACGCGACTAGGTTTCCTCCCGTACATTCCGATCCTCAACATCACGACCGGGCAACCTACGCCGAACCAACCGACGGCCGCTCTCCCCGCGGGCATTCCCACCGAGGACTGGGCGATCCGGTGGGAGGGCATCGCCGACTGGCCGACCTACATATTGAACCCATTGGCAGTGGTCAACTCGGTCCTGGGCTTTTACTACGACCACGGCACCTACCTCGCGTTCAACGCGAAGAGTGATCCGGGTGAGACTCCCGCGGGATACACACTCGAGGAGTGGCGCGAGCTGACCAAGAACCCGCAGCTCTATCCGGACAACGTGAACATCCAGCCATACGGCGACACCACGTACTACACCGTCACACCAAAGACCTTGCCGCTTGTGCGACCACTGCACCTCATTCCCTTGATCGGCAAGCCGATCGCGGACCTTTTCGAGCCGGCATTGCGCGTGCTCATCGAGGAGACCGGGTACGCCCGTTGGCTCCCATTCGGCGCACCCGTCGGAACAGGGCTGATCCCGCTCTTCAATCCGATCACGCTCTTCCTGAAGCTGATCCCGGCAGTGTTCGTCGGTATCAACAACTTCCTCGCGAACTTCGGACTGACGAAGGAGATCCCGCTGACCCCGCCGATCCCCGTTCCGCCCGCAGCGACGTCGCTGACCGAAGAAGGTGGCGACCTCGAGCAGACGTCGTTGACCAACGATCCCGGTGACCTGTTCGCGGCCAGGTCGATGAGGCAGGGCATCGACGAGGAGAAGGCGCCGGGCCAAGGTGGTGAGGAGCAGTTGCTCGTTGCGAACGTCGAGACCGAAATAGACCCGACTCTGCCCGACGGCGCCGTCGCGCCCACAGGGGTCATCGAGCCGGAAGAGACGAATGAGGGAGATCTGCCCGAAGAGCTGAACAACGATCCCCAGGAAGGCAACGGGCCCGAAGAGCTCACCATCGATCCCCAGGAAGGCAACGGGCCCGAAGAGCTCCCCAAAGATTCCCAAGAGATCGTGGGGACAAAGCCCGAAGACAATAGGGTCGACGCGAACGGCGGCAGTGTCTCGCTGAGCTTCTCACCGAACGACAACAACCCGGGCGAAAGCCAGCCGACTGGCGGCGGTGAGACCCTCCAACAGGTCGACCCCGCCAATGACCCCGGACCGGCCACACCTGGTACGGGCGGCGAAGACGCCCCGGCAGATTCCGAACCGGCAGCGGCCTGACAGCTAGGCGGCTGCGCCCGGCTTCAAGTAGGTGACCAGGCTGACGTCGATTGACTCGTCGATGAAGTAATACTGGGCGCCGAGCAGATACCGCATGTAGCGGTGGTAGTTCTCCTCGTCGGTGGCCGCGATCGCCTTTTCCTTGTCGCGCTCCAGCCGGTCGGCCCAGATACCGAGCGTCTTGATGTAGTGGTTGCGCAGGGACTTCGGCTCGGGCACCACGAAGCCGGCCTTCTCGCCGTGCTCGACCATCATCTGCGTGGTCGGGAGCCGGCCGCCAGGAAAGATCTCGGTGATGATGAATTTGACGAATCGGGCCAGTTCGAACGTGAGCTTTTTGCCGCGTTCGGCCAGGTCGTAGGGGTGGTAGCCGACGCTGCTCTGAATGGTCATCCGGCCGTCGTCGGGCAGGATGTCGAAGCACGTCTTGAAGAAGTCGTCGTAGCGCTCGAAGCCGAAGTGCTCGAACGCCTCGATCGACACGATGCGGTCGACGGGGGAGTGGAACTGCTCCCAGCCCTCCAGCCGCACGTCGAACGTCCGCTTGCTATCGAGCTTGCTCAGCAGCTGATCGCAGTAGGCCTTCTGGTTCTTCGACAGGGTCAGGCCGATGACGTTGACGTCGTACTTCTCCATGGCTCGCTGAAGCGTCAGGCCCCACCCGCAGCCGACTTCGAGCAGCGTCATGCCCGGCTTCAGGTCCAGCGCGTCGAGGTGCTGATCGACGTTGGCGATCTGCGCCTCCGACAGGGTCACGTTGGGGCTGGTGAAGAAAGCACAGCTGTACTTGCGGGTCGGATCCTGAAACACGCCGAAGAAGTCGTCCGACAGGTCGTAATGGTGCTGGATGTCCTCGAAGTGAGGAGTCATATCCTTCGTGCCGGTGGTGTCAGACATATTCGCTGCTAGGCCCTTCGTAGTGTTGATCTGGTCGTATACCCTAGCGTTTCGCGAGGGTCACGCCCTAATCCGACGCCTACTTGGTCAGCGTGAATTGGTTGACGTCGATATAGCCAGTTCGGAAGCCGTGCGCGCAGCCCGTTAGGTAGTGCATATAACGGTCGTAGACCTCTTCGGACTGCACAGCGATCGCCTCGTCCTTGTGCGCCTCGAGTGCGGCCGACCACGTGTCCAGGGTGCGGGCGTAGTGCAGCTGCAACGACTGGCGGCGGGTGAGCGTGAATCCGGCGGGTGTCGCGTACTGCTCGACCTTCTCGATCGACGGCAACCGGCCGCCGGGAAAGATCTCGGCGAGGATGAACTTCACAAACCGGGCCACCTCGAACGTCAGCGGAATCTTGCGGTCGGCCATCTGGGGGAGCGTCAGCGCGGTGATGGTGTGCAGCAGCATGACGCCGTCCTCGGGAAGCGCCGAATAGGCCATCGAGAAGAAGTCGGTGTAGCGATCAAACCCGAAGTGCTCGAAGGCTCCGATGCTGACGATGCGGTCCACGGGCTCGTCGAATTGTTCCCAGCCCTGCAGCAGCACTCGCTTGTCGCGCGGGCTGTCAGATTGCGCGAAAACCTTTTCCACATGGGCCTTTTGGTTCTCGCTCAAGGTCAGGCCGATGACGTTGACGTCGTAGCGCTCGAGCGCGCGCATCATCGTCGAACCCCAGCCGCACCCAACGTCGAGCAGGGTCATACCGGGTTCCAGACCTAGTTTGCCCAGGGCGAGGTCGATCTTCGCGAGCTGTGCTTGCTCCAACGTCATGTCGTCGCGCTCGAAGTAGGCGCAACTGTACGTCTGCGTGGGGTCCAGCCACAGCCGGAAGAATTCGTCGGACAGGTCGTAATGCGCCTGTACGTCTTCGAAATGCGGTTCGAGCTTGCGCGCAACAGCCATGTGGGATCGGTGCCTTTCTGGGGCGAATCAGCAGCTTCACCGTCATCACCGTTGACAGCTCGCAAAGCCCTGAAGCACTCGTCTGCGCAGCCTAGCCGCTTTTGCTGCAGCTAACCAATGGGAGCGCTACCTAACAGCACTTACACAGCCGCGAAGGTGGTCTTCAGTTCGCCGACGATGTCGTCCCACAGTTCGCGTGGCAACTCGTGGCCCATACCGTCGAAGAGGACCAGACGGGCGCCCTTGATCGCGCGGGCGATGGCCCGCCCGCCGAACGGCCGCATCAACTTGTCCGCTTTGCCGTGTATGACCACCGTCGGTGCGGTGATCTGACGGTCGTAATGCAGCAGGCTGCCGCTGCCCAGGATCGCAGCGAAGTGGCGACCGACGCCCGCGGGGTAGTACGAGCGGTCATAGCCCTCGATGGCCTCGGCGCGGATCCGGTCTTCGGGAGCGGGATAGCCCGGACTGCCAATGATTTTCGTGACGCGGACCGCGTTGTCGATGATCGCTTCCCGAGTCGAGTCCTTCGGTCGCTGCAGGATCGCCAGGAGTTGTTTGGGGCCGGGCGGCGGCAACACCGGTTGGTTGTTGCTCGAGAAGATGATGGCCAGCGTTCGGGTGCGCACCTGGTGGCGAGCGGCGAAGACCTGCGCGATCATGCCTCCCATCGATGCTCCGACGATGTGAGCCGTCTCGATGTTCAGGTGATCGAGCAGCGCGGCGGCGTCGTCGGCGACATCCTCGAGTGTGTAGACCGCCGGGCTCTTGAGTCCGAGGAACGAGCGTGCCATCCTCGGCAACAGCGGGGCACCGGAGTGCTGACCCGTCACCTTCGACGACAGTCCGACGTCGCGGTTGTCGTAGCGGATGACGCGGAGCCCTTGGTTGACCAACATCTCGCAGAAGTCCGTGCGCCACAACAACAATTGCGCACCCAGGCCCATGATGAGCAGCACCGCGGGATCGTTCGGATCGCCCATGTCCTCGTAATGGATGTCGAGATCGCCCGACTTGGCGGTGCCGGTGCGTGTCTGCAACTCAGGCCTCGACTTCTGTGCTGGTTTTCTCCTCGGGCAAGCCCTCGTCGGCGCTGTGCTCTCGACTGACCTCGACCATGAAGTTGGCGAAGTATCCCGTCAGCTGCGGGTCGGACATCATCTGCCACTTCGGGGCGAGCAACTTCATGTAGCGCTCGACGTAGAGGAACTGCTTGCCGATCAGCACCAGCTCACGGGGCAGCTTGACGTCGTACGCGTCGGCCAGTGTCGACAGCTGTTTACCGATCTCGGCATAGCTCATATCGCCCAACGACGACATGGTCAGCGGCGTCGCGAACTTCTCGAGATCCTTGGCCGCCTGCGCTTCTGGCTTCATGGTGCCGACAGCGCCCATCAGCACGACGATCTTGCCAGCCGCGGCATGGTCCTTCTTGACCAGCAGTGCGTACACCAGCTCACGGAGCAGCCAGCGGGTTCGCGGATCGATGCGGCCCATGATTCCGAAGTCGAGGAACACGATCTTGCCGTCGGGGTCGACGAACAGGTTGCCCGCGTGCAGGTCGCCGTGGAACAGGCCATGACGCAGCCCGCCCTCGAAAACACTGAACAGCAGGGCCTTTACGAGTTCGGTGCCGTCGAAGCCGGCCTTGCGGATCGCCGGGGCGTCGTCGATGCGGAGACCGGACACCCGCTCCATGGTGAGCACGCGCGCGCTGGTCAGATCCCAATAGACCTGGGGCACCCGGATGTTCTCGCCGAGCGGGGAGGCATGCATATGCGATACCCACGCGTCCATCGACTGCGCCTCGAGCCGGAAGTCCAGCTCTTCGGCGATGTTGTCGGCGAAGTCGGCGACAACGTCCTGCGCCGACAGTCGCTGCCCGAGCTTCGCGAACTCGACAAGGCGCGCACCGCGTTTGAGGATCTGCAGATCGGAGGCGACGCGGCGCCGGATGCCGGGCCGCTGGATCTTGACGACGACCTCTTCGCCGGTGTGCAGGGTCGCGTAGTGCACCTGGGCGATCGAGGCCGATGCGAACGGCTTGTCGTCGAAGGAGGCGAAGAGGTTGGCCGGCTCGTCGCCCAGCTCCTCCTTGAACAGCTTGTGCACTGCTTCCTCGTCGGCTGGCGGCACCGCATCGAGGAGGCTGCGGAACTCGCGGCTCAGCTGCTCGCCGAACGCGCCGGGGCTGGACGCGATGATCTGGCCGAACTTGACGTAGGTGGGGCCGAGATCGGCGAACGCCTGTGGGATCTCCTTGATGATCTTCTGCTGCAACGAGCCCTTGCCGGTGAGCTTGCTGAGGACTCGCGCGCCTGTGCGGGTGATCTGCCAGCCGGTCGCGCCAACGCGGGCTGCCTCAATGGGCAGCGGTACGCGGTCCAGCTTGGCCACCTCGCGGGGTTTCGAGGTACTCATTGGGCCAGTCTCTCAAAAACGGCGATGAGCCGCGAAAACGTGTGGATCGGGTCACAGCCCCGCCTCTGTGAGCACAATGCGTAAAACGGTCGCATCGGGGCTTAGGCGGCTAGTGCACACAACCATGACGTGGCCGTTGGCGCTCCGTAGCTTCAGACTCGAGCACGCGTCTGAGGAGCAGGAATGACAACTCTGGTCACCGAGCCGGGCACATCGATCAAGCGGGTAGCCCTGGCCAGCTATGTCGGGTCGGCGATCGAGTACTACGACTTCTACATCTACGGCACCGCCGCCGCGCTGGTGTTTCCCAAGGTGTTCTTTCCGCACCTGGGCACCACCATGGCGACCGTCGCGTCGATGGCCACCTTCGCCGCCGCGTTCCTGTCCCGTCCGATCGGCGCCGCGTTCTTCGGACACTTCGGCGACCGCCTGGGGCGCAAGTCGACCTTGATCGCCACCCTGCTGATCATGGGGCTGTCCACCCTGACCGTCGGGCTGGTGCCCGGTGCGGCGACGATCGGCCTGGCGGCACCGCTGATCCTGCTGGTGTTGCGTCTCGTGCAGGGGTTCGCGGTCGGTGGCGAGTGGGCAGGCGCGGCGCTGTTGTCCGCCGAGTACGCACCGGCCGAGGCGCGGGGCCGCTACGGCATGTTCACCCAGATGGGTGTCGGCAGCGGGCTGGTCATGAGCAGCCTGATGTTCCTTGCGGTGAATCAGACAATCGGCGAGACCAGTCGCGCCTTCCTCGAGTGGGGGTGGCGCGTTCCGTTCTTGTGCAGCGCGGCGCTCGTCGGCATCGCGTTGTACGTCCGGCTGAACGTCGCCGAGACACCGGTATTCGCCGAACACAAGGCACGTGACGTCAACCGGGCGACGCCGTTGGCGGCGCTGTTCGGTAGCCAGCGGCGTGAGTTGATGCTCGCCGCGGGCGCGATGATCGGTTTCTTCGCGCTCGGCTTCATGGGCAATACGTATCTGATGAGTTACGCCCATAACCACGTTGGCTTTTCACCGCAGCTGGTCCTGATGGTGAGCCTGCTGGGCGGTGTGGTTGCGCTGGTGTGCAACACCGTGAGCGCGGTGCTGTGCGACAGGTTCGGACGCCGTCGCGTCATCATGGCGGCATTCGCCGTCGGTGTGCCGTGGTCCTTCGTCATGATTCCGGCGGTGGACACCGGCAGTGCGTTGTGGTTCGCGGTGGCAGTGGCAGGCACGTTCGCGGTCGCGGGGTCCGCGTACGGGCCGATGGCGGCGTTCATTCCGGAGATCTTCGCGACCCGTTACCGCTACAGCGGTGCGGGGCTGTCGCTGAACCTCGCCGGACTGGTTGGCGGAGCAGTGCCGACGATCGTCGCCGCACCGCTGTCGCAGAGTTACGGGGTGGCGTCGGTCGGCGCGATGCTGGCGGCCGCCGTCACTGTCAGCCTGGTGTGCATGGCACGGCTGCCTGAAACGAAAGATGTTGCGCTGCGGATCAGTTGAAGCTGAGCTCGACCTCTTGGCGCGACCGCACCGGGTCGTCACCGAGCACGTACTCAGGCAGGGTGTGCGACACCGTGGTGCCCGACTTCACTCTGGCCTGGGCCTGCCGGAATTCCGGCGCGGTTCCCGCGGCGAGCTCGAGCCCGTTGATGATGCTCCACACCGCGGCGCGTCGAGCTGTGCGCTCGACGATGTTGGGGTCGCGGTGTGTGATCAGTTCCTTGGCCCACTTCGGCATCGTGTCGCGAATGGCCCAATCGATGGCGCTGTGCGGCAACGCAAGGTTCGCGCCGGTGGACATCGCCATGCCGTGGGTGACGGCGAGGCGGGGCAGGTACGACTTCAGGCACTCGAGAGTATCGGCCTTCGTGGTTGGCAGGTCGGTTCCACCGAGCGCATGACCGACACGGACGAACTCGCCGTAGTAGTCGTCGATCTTCTTACCGCGCAGCGGGTTCGGGTGATACAGCTCGTGCGCGGTGGCCAACCCCCAGACGACCGTCGCGTAGTTCCAGCGCAGCCACTCCGGGTCGTCGGCGTCGTATCGCGCGCCGTCGGGCCGGACCCCCTTGATGGTGTGGTGCATCGCGCGCACCGATTGGGCGAGTCGTTCGGCGGTCTCGGTCGAGCCGTATGCCGTGCCGATGAAGAACGCGACGGAATGACCGAGTCGCACCGAGGCGCCTTTGGGATCGATCTCGGGGATGGCCGTGCCGTCGCTGGTCCGCTTGACCAGTCGGGAGTGGTGCATGCCCATCCAGTAGATCGACGGGTCGAGCCGCTCCAGGTACGCCGCGCACTGCAGTCCGAAGATCAGTGCGTACATGTGTGAGTGCACATGCCAGACCGCGCTGCCGGGGCCGAACCAGCCGGGATCCGCCACTGGTGCGGCGAACTCCATGCCCCGGAAGAAGTGCTTGCGTACGCCCTGGTCGAAACGCTGGTTGAGCGTCTGACCGACGATCTGATGCGGCAGATACACCGTGCTCCCTCCGGTTTGGCTACAGCTGTGACCAGAATACTCTTTGGACACGGATGTGACCAGAGTCGGCGCGCGCGGCTTACCCTGTGGTGATGTCCAGTCCGACCCGGTGGGCAGGCGTGCCGCTGACCGACCGCCGCGCCGAACGGCGCGCGCAGCTGATCGACGCCGCGTTCGCGTTGTTCGGCGAGGGTGGTGAGGCGGCCGTCGCCGTCCGGTCGGTGTGTCGCGAGTGCGGGCTGAACACCCGCTACTTCTACGAGAGTTTCGCCGACGTCGACGATCTGCTGGGCGCGGTCTACGACAGGGTCAGCGATGCGCTGGGGGCACAGGTGGAGGCGGCGATCGCCGCGGCGGGCGATTCGCTGCGCGATCGCACGCGGGCCGGCATCGCGGCGGTGCTCGGGTTCAGTTCGGCCGATCCGCGCCGCGGCCGGATTCTGTTCACCGACGCGCGGGCCAATCCGGTGCTCGCGGCGCGGCGGACCGCGACTCAGGATCTGCTTCGCGAGGGCGTGTTGACCGAAGGGTGGCGGCTCAACCCGGGCTCGGATCCTGTTGCCGCACAAGTCGGTGCCGCGTTGTACACCGGCGCGATGGCCGAGTTGGCGCAACAGTGGTTGGCGGGCAATCTCGGAAGCGATCTGGACGCGGTGGTCGAGTATGCGGTGCAGACGGTACTGCGCTGATTATCGAACGTATGTTCTAATACCGGTATGTCCCTAGATACTCTGGCACCCGAAACGAAGTCCACCTATTTCGACACGCCGGATCCGGATCCGGTGGTGCCGCCCATCGCCGAAGCGCCGGCCGAAGAGCCTGTCGAAGAAAGGCCGAGGAAGACTGCGACGAAGAAGCCGGCGGGCAAGAAGCCCAAGACGCTCGAGTTGACCCTGACCGTCACCGGTACCGCCGACGGCGAGTGGCGAGCGGAATTGAAGCAGGGAAGCACCTATCGGGCGCGCAATCTCGCGGTCGCGGCCGCGGCGGTCTCGCGCGCCGCGAAGGAACTGCACGAGGACCTCGCGGCCCCGATCGACGAGCTGATCGAGGAGGCGCGCACCCAGCAGGCGGCCAAGGTCGCTGCGCTGGAAGCCGAACTGGAGGCCGCGCGAAAGGCTCTCGCCGAACTGGAGTGAGGCCAGTCCGTCGGTTAGGCGGGTCGGCCTCCGCGCTCCCGGGAGGCAGGCGATCGTGAGTGCTCAGGCAGTTGCTCGCTGTACCTGCGCCCCAGCCAGGTCCGCCTCTGGCATATATGCGTGGTGCCAACCTCTGAGCGACAGAGTCGCTGACGTCGCTGTCGTCGGTAGTAGTTGAGCGACAAAGTCGCTGCGAGGTTGGCACCAAGTCGTATTGGTTTGGAGACGCGAAGGTTGGGAGATGCTCGTCCCCAATGGCACCTCCATCCACAGGGGGCAGTGCGCCGTCGGCGCGAGGACGCAGATGTCCGAGTCGAATGCCACTGTCATGCCCATGGATGCACAGACCCCGCGCCAGCGGAAAGTCCTGCACGGCATCGAGCTCCGCTACATGCTCGCTGTGAACCTCGACATCCACGGTTCGGCGTCCATCTTCGAGTTGATTGAACAGCTTCAATACCAGGGCTTTTCGATTCCTGGGCGGGTATCCAAGACAGTGTCTGATGCTCTGCGTTGGGAGATGCGTCGCGGCCGGGTTCGGCGGCTTCGGCGCGGCGTCTACGCCCCCGGGCAGATGCCGCGCTCCACCGCGCACTACCTTCATCAGCGCGCTGCCGCGCTTCGCGACGAAGCAGATCGACGCGTGGGTCGTGATGACGAGGCCTTCTGGGATGCCGTGGCCGATTACCCCTGAGGCGGTGCGGCCGAGAAGTTCTCTGTCAGCGTTTCCACGACGGGGCGCCAAACCGGCTCGGGCAGATCATGTCCCATGCCATCGACGACGACATATCGCGCCCCCTCGATGATGCGCGCCAGGTTGCGTCCATTGCGCGGCCGCACCATCGGATCCTCCGAACCGTGGATGACCACCGTGGGCGCGACGATGCTCCGCGTGTAGCGCAACAGGCTGCCGGTGCCGAGGATCGCGTCGAACTGGCGCAGCATGCCCTGCGGGTAGTCGCTGCGCGCCCGCAGATCCTCGACGCGTCGGCGCAATTGCTCAACGGGCGGTAGGTAATTCGGTCCATTGATGATCGAGATGTTGCGGACTTCGGACTCCAGGCGGTCCTCCCACGGCGCATCCTTGCCCGGCCCGCCGAACGCCAACCTGATGACCCGCCACCGGGGGAGCGCCGAGAACGCCTTGCCCGAACTCGACATGATGATGCCGAGCGAGTGCACGCGATTCGCATGGTTGCCCGCGAGCACCTGCGCGATCATTCCGCCCATCGATGCACCGACGACGTGTGCGCGGTCGATCTGTAGAGAGTCGAGAAGAGCGGCAGCGTCGTCGGCCATATCGACCAACGTGTACGGCACCGGGCTGGTCTTGCCGACGGCATAGCGGGCGACCCGCCGATATACCGAGCCCTGCGCCCGGTGGCCGGCCATCTTGGTGGACAGCCCGATGTCACGGTGGTCGTACCGGATCACCCGATAGCCGCGCCGGACGAGCTGTCCGCAGAAACCGTCCGGCCACATCGGCAGCTGCGCTCCGACGCCCATGATCAGCAGTACAGCGGGGTCTGCTGGGTCGCCGAGATCCTCGTAGAAGAGCTCGACGGCCCCGCAGACCGCGGTCCCGCTGCGTGCTTGCATACCTAACTGTTTACCGGCTCCTTGCCCCACGGCGTCAGCCACGGTGTCGGCTCCCAGTCCTCGAGTCCGGCCAGCAACTCGTAAAGGGTTGCCCCGTCAATGCTTTCGCGGATGATGTCGGCCTGCCCGGCATGCCGTGCCAGTTCCTCGATGAGATGGAAGAGAACCCATCGCACCGACCATGCCGGAACGTCCTTGGGGAACCACGGCACATGCTGCGGAATCGGCACCGCGGCACCCAGGTCGACGGTCTCGATCAGCCGGATCGTCTCGGCGTTCTGCTCGTCGAACGCGGCGAGGAGGCCGGCCAGTGTCTCGTCGTCGCGCATCACGAACTCGCCCTGGTAGTCGGCCGACTGCGCCTCCATCGGGCGCTTGTCGCTCTCGATCATTTCCGGTGCGGCGGCCACCCGCTGCATCCACGAGCGCTGGACGCCGGTGACGTGTTTGATCAGCGCGCCGATCGACAAGGCGCTCACCGACGGCGTGGCCCGGGCCTGTTCATCGGTCAAGCCGAACGCCACTGCGTGAAACGCGTGGTGCTGAGCAGCGAGGTACTCGCGCAATCCTGCTCGCTCGTCGGCAATTGGTGGGGGCATCGCGGCCATGCTCAGTTTCCCTTCGCGGTGGTGTGGACGTAAAGATCTCGAATACAAGCGATTTCGGCGCCGTGGTGAATGACCTCCCGGTTGATGTGCAGAACGAGACTAGTCATCGGATAGTCGGCGTATGGACCCTCCGCAGGACCACACGGACGCCACAGGTCCTCTTCTGACAAGCCGCGCACACCGTCGATCCAGACGCTGTACTGCTCGTCGAGCTGTCTCAGCGCCGTCGCGGCATCCGTGGCATACGGCCACGTTTCGTAGCTCGCGTCCGGCGCCCCGAAGTGGCTATGGTTGCGCATCGCGAAGACGCCGATGATCACATGCGCGAGCCGCCACGCGATCGTCGTGAACGGCGCGGGCTCCGGCGGGGGATAGGCGAAGTCGACGCCGCCGTCGGGGTGCACCGTCCAGCAGCCCGGCACCGGCTGCCAGAAGTACTCGTCGTCGGTCAGGCCCTCCAGTCGCGGGCGCAGCGCGTGCGTCCAGTGGAAGTCGAGCTGGAAGGCCAATTCGGTGGTCACGCTCGTCGTCATGGTCATATGACTACCCTGGAATACATATAGGACAGATTCGGTCCTATAACTACGGCAGAGTCGAGACCATGGCAGAAACCACCAGCAGGGTGCTGCAGCTTCTCGGATTGCTGCAGTCGCGGCGGGTATGGACCGGGGAGGAGCTGGCGCAGCGGCTCGACGTCACGACCCGCAGTGTCCGTCGCGACGTGGACCGCCTGCGTGACCTCGGGTATCCCGTGCACGCCAGCAAGGGTCACGGCGGCGGTTATCAACTGGGGGCCGGCGCGGCCCTACCCCCGCTGCTGCTCGATCCCGACGAGGCCGTCGCGATCGCCGTATGTCTCCGGCTCGCAGCGGGCGGCACGGTCGCCGGTGTCGGCGAGTCCGCGCTTCGCGCGCTGAGCAAGCTCGATCAGGTGATGCCGTCGCGGTTGCGGTCTCAGGTCGCGGCGGTGCACGACGCCACCGTCACGCTGACCTCACCGTCGTCCGACGAGGCCGTCGAACCCGATGTCCTGATGACGCTCGCGCGTGCCTGCCGCGACCGCGAGCACGTCCACTGCGGCTACGTCGACATTCGCGGCAACGCCACAGAGCGACGGCTGGAGCCCTATCAGTTGGTGACGACCGGCAGGCGCTGGTACCTGCTGAGCTACGACCGCGACAAGCAGGACTGGCGGAGCCTGCGGCTCGACCGGATGGCCGACGTCCGCGCGCTCGGCAGCACGTTCGTCGCCCGTGACGCGCCGGATGCGGCGACGTACGTCCAGAAGTCGATCAGCAGCTCCCCGTACCGGTACAGCGCACGCGTCCGCTACCACGCATCTGAAGAGGCCCTGACGCAACACTTCTCGCCGGCGTCGGCCACCATCGAGGCCGAGGGCCCCGAGGCCTGCATCGTCACCGCTGGCGCCGACGACCCCGAACGGATGGTGCTCTACTTCGCCACCGTCGGCTACGACTTCGAGATCCTCGAACCGCCCGAGGTGGTCAGCGCGGTGAAAGCCGTCGCCGACCGGCTGCGCCGCGCCGGAGCTTGACTCTCTCCCTGCGGGAGGCTCCACCGTGGGGGCATGACACTGAACACGCCGAAGACATGGGACGAGCTGCCCCCGACCATCACCACCTACCTGACTGCGCACGAGGCCAAGGACGCGGCGACGGCCATCACGGTTTTCGCCCCCGACGCCGTCGTGACCGACGAGGGCCACACGTACCGCGGCCACGACAGCATCAGCGATTGGCTGTGCAACGCGGCTTCGGAATTCTCCTTCACCACCGAGTTCGTCGGCGCCACCACGCCGGAGGCCGGCGGCGTGGACGTGGTGCAGCACCTGGAAGGCGACTTTCCGGGTGGGACTGCCGACCTGCACTTCCGCTTCACCTTGGACGGTGCGCTGATCACGCGACTGGTGATCGAACCATGACGAGAACATGGTTCATCACCGGCGGCACGCCCGGTGGCTTCGGAATGGCCTTCGCCCAAGCGGCCCTCGAGATCGGCGACCGCGTCGCGCTCACCGCACGACGACCCGACGAATTGCGTCGCTGGGCCGAGGAATACGGGGAGCGCGCGTTCGTCGTGCCGCTCGACGTCACCGACGGCGGCCAGGTGCAGGCGGCGGTACGCGCTGCCGAGGAGCATTTCGGCGGCATCGACGTGCTGATCAACAACGCCGGACGCGGCTGGTACGGGTCGATCGAGGGCATGGACGAGGCCGGTTTGCGCGCGATGTTCGACCTGAACTTCTTCGGCATGCTCTCCGTCATCCGGGCGGTGCTGCCGGGTATGCGAGCCCGCGGCAGCGGGTGGATCGTCAACGTATCGTCGGTCGCGGGTCTGCTCGGGGCAACCGGGTTCGGCTACTACAGCGCCTCCAAATTCGCCGTCGAAGCCGTCACCGAAGCGCTTCGGGAAGAGGTGGCGCCACAGGGTATCCGAGTGATGGCCGTCGAACCGGGAGCGTTCCGTACGCGTGCTTACGCAGGCTTCGCCGACGAACCGGTCACCGAGACCATCCCCGAGTACAGATCGATGTTGGAGCAGGTGCGCCAAGCGTTCATCGACCAAACGGTGTGCAGCCCGGCGACCCGATGCGAGGCGCACGCGCAGTGATTGCGGCGATGGCCCAGGACCGGCCACCCCGGCGGCTGGTTCTCGGCAGCGACGCATTCGACACCGTGGTCGCGTCCATGGAGGAGAACCTGGCCGATATCAGAGCGAGCGAAAACCTCTCACGCGGAGCTGATTTCCCGCGCTGACAATCAGGCGGGGCCCAACCGGAACACGGGCCAGCCGATCTCGGTGCGCCAACTCGTGGGCTCCGTGGTGTCCCGAGGCCCCACCACGTAGATCTCCCGGACGGGCTCGTCGACCGCCAGTGCGTGATCGACGACCCACGCGCCGAGCCGGCCGTAGGTGACATTGATGTCATCGTGCGGTCCCGGGTGAACCGTGACGGCCAGTTCGGCCGCGGGCAACTCGACGACCTCGATCCGCCCGCTCGCGCGGGGTGACCGGACCGGCCGGTAAACGGCCATCTCGCCGGCGCCATCGGTGAACAACTCGTTGGCAAAGTGCCCGCCTGGCGGTCCGGTGCGTTCCGCCTGCGGATAGGCCGCATCCAGCTCGGCCATCGCGGCGTCGTACCAATCCAGTGAATCATCCAGCTGCACAGGGGCTTTGATCGCCGCGACGGTACGGGCGGGCACCGACCGCAGTTCGACGTCGATCTCCGCCGGCTCGGGGCGCAACAGCTGGCGCAACGACACGACGGCCGAACGGGTGCGATCCAGCTCATCCTCGAGGCGCCGCAGATGGTTCGCGATGACCTCCGTACGCTGCTGCGGATCGTCCGTGGCGAGAATCGACTCGACCTCGGCGAGCGGCACGTCGAGCTGACGCAACTGGTAGATGACCTGCGCGGTCGGGATCTGCTCGGGTGCGTAATACCGGTACCCCGTGGACGGGTCGACGGTGGCCGGCTCCAACAGATGGGCGGCATGGTAGCGCCGCAGTGTCCGCACGCTCAGGCGCGTCAACGTGGCGAACTCGCCGATGGTCAGGCCGGAACGTCTGGGTTCTGTTGTCGTCACGACGTGAGACCGAGGCGGTCGGCGAGAAAGAGGAATGCCGACGCGAAGTCGTTGTCTTTCGTCGAGGTGCGCAGGTACTCCCAGTCGAGTTGTTCACGCACCGCGCGGACGCCGGGAATCAACGACGCGAAGTCGCAACTGTGTTCGTTGAGCGCGTTGAGCTTCTCGGTCAACACGTGCGTCGGCGCGAGTACACGCATCCTGACGGCGAGCACATCGAGCTCCTCGGCGGCCGAAATAGCCTCCGGCTCGACCGGCAGGCCGTTGAGCCGGTGCAGCACATCGATGACGAAGTCGTCGCCGACGCACGCCTTGAACAACCAGTCCTCGGGTGTCCGCTCGATGTTGAACCCCGCGGCCTTCAGGGTGGCCGCGGCCGCCTCCGTGTCGGCCTCGGCCACGACGAAGTCGACGTCGTGGATCGGTTCGGGCGCGCCGAACACCCAGAGCGCGTAGCTGCCGCCCAGCGCGAAGTCCGGACCCTGCGCACGCAGGGCCGACGCGGCACGTTTGAGCGCATCGCGCAGATCGTCGTTTCGTGCGGGCACATTTCTCCTGGTGGGCTGAGGCGATTGCGGGTATGTGAGTACCCATGCGGATGGCTACCTTCAACATCCTGCACGGACGCAGTGTTCATGATGGCGTGGTTCACCCGGACCGACTCGTCGACGCGATCCGGCAACTCGATCCCGATGTCCTGGCGTTGCAGGAGGTCGACCTCGACCAGCCCCGGTCCGGGATGTCCGACCTGACCGCCGTCGCGGCAGCCGCGATGGAAGCGGCGAGCCACCGGTTCGTCGCCGCCATCGCGGGCACACCGGGCGCGACGTGGATGGCAGCCACGGGGCGCGAGCAGCCGGGCACCAGCGCCTACGGCATCGCCCTGCTGTCGCGCTATCCGGCCGTCGACTGGCAAGTGGTGCGGCTGCCGCGGGTCCCGATGAAGTTTCCGATGTATCTGCGCGGTCCGAATCGAGTGCAGGTCGTCAACGAGGAGCCGCGGGCGGCGGTCGTCGCGCGGCTGGAGACCCCGGTTGGCCCGCTGACCGTCGCCAACACCCACCTGTCGTTCGTACCGGGCTGGAACCGTCGCCAATTGCGGCTACTCATGCGCGACCTGCGAGGTTTCCCGGGTCCGCATGTGCTGATGGGCGATCTGAACATGCCGCCGGCCAGAGTCGGGCGGCTGAGCGGGTTGCGATCGCTCGGTGAAACGCTGACGTTCCCGGCCGACCGGCCGGAGATGCAACTCGACCACATCCTGACCGACGACGGCGGCCTGCGGGCCGACAGCTGCAGCGCCCCCGAGTTGCCGATCTCTGATCACCGCGCGCTCGTCGTCGACATTTCGCGGCACTGACGCCGTAGGGTTTTGGCGTGCACGTCATCTCCGCGGAGTCGACGCAGCTTTTCACAGGGCCGTCGCAGGCGCCGCAGCAGTTGGTGCGGGTGTCCTACACCGACGGAACCGGAACGGTGCGTATCGAGGGCGACGGCGTCACCGGTCGAGCCAAGGCCGATCCCGGCAACGGGAGCATCGAGGTACCCGTCGTGGTGACCGATCCGGTACCCGGCCAGGTGCGAGACGCGCGGGTCATCGCCGGCGACAGCATCACCGGATTCGCGTTCACCGTCGCGGAGCCCGGCTGGACGATGCACATGATCAGCCACTTCCACTACGACCCCGTGTGGTGGAACACGCAGGCGGCATATACGAGCGTGTGGGCCGAGGATCCACCCGGCAGGTGCAGGCAGACCAACGGCTTCGATCTGGTGCGAGCCCACCTCGAGATGGCGCGGCGTGAACCCGAGTACAAGTTCGTGCTCGCCGAGGTCGACTACCTCAAACCGTTCTGGGACACCCACCCCGAGGACCGCGCCGACCTGCGCAGGTTCATCGCCGACGGCCGCGTCGAGGTAATGGGCGGTACGTACAACGAACCGAACACCAACCTGACCAGTCCCGAGACGACTATTCGGAATTTCGTGCACGGCATGGGTTTTCAGCGCGACATCCTCGGCGCCAATCCGGCGACCGCCTGGCAGCTCGACGTGTTCGGGCACGACCCGCAGTTCCCCGGTATGGCCGCTGACGCCGGACTGACCTCCAGCTCATGGGCGCGCGGTCCACATCACCAGTGGGGTCCGATGGCCGGCGACGGCGACCCCGAGCGCATGCAGTTTCACAGCGAGTTCGAATGGATCGCCCCCTCTGGGCGCGGATTGCTCACGCATTACATGCCCGCCCATTACGCGGCGGGATGGTGGATGGACTCGGCGGCCACGCTCGAGGAGGCCGAGACCGCGACGTACCAACTGTTCGCGAAGCTGAAGAAGGTGGCGCTGACGCGCAACGTGTTGCTTCCGGTCGGCACGGACTACACGCCGCCGAACAAGTGGGTCACCGAGATCCACCGAGACTGGAACGCACGCTATACCTGGCCGAAGTTCTTGTGCGCGTTGCCAAGTGAGTTCTTCGCAGCGGTGCGTGCCGAACTCGCCGAGCGTGGTGCCGACGCGTCCCCGCAGACCCGGGACATGAATCCGATCTACACCGGCTGCCACGTGTCTTACATCGACACCAAGCAGGCCAATCGCGCAGCCGAGGATGCGGTGCTGGACGCGGAGAAGTTCGCGGTGTTCGCGGGCGTGCTCGGCGGCGCGACGTATCCGCAGGCCGCATTGGGGAAGGCGTGGGTCCAGCTCGTCTACGGGGCGCACCACGACGCGATCACCGGCTCGGAATCCGACCAGGTCTACCTCGATCTGCTGACGGGTTGGCGCGACGCGTGGGAACTCGGCACCACGGCGCGCGACAACGCGCTGGCACTCTTGTCGCGCGCGGTCGACGGCGGCGTCGTGGTCTGGAACGCGTTGGCCCACAAACGCAGTGACATCGTGACGGCACAATTCGACAAACCCGTCGGCGCGGGGGTACGCGTTGTCGACTCCGACGGGACCGAGCTGCCCGCCCATGTCGAGCATGGTGGACGGGTGGTCAGTTGGCTCGCGCGGGATCTCCCGTCGCTGGGTTGGCAGGCGTATCACTTGACACCGGCGACGGCCGCCGAAGGCTGGAAGCCGTTGGACGGCAACGAGATCAGCAACGGTCACTATCGCCTTCGGGCCGATCCCGAACGCGGCGGCGGGATTGTCTCGTTGATCGAGGTCGCGGCGGAACGCGAGCTCATCGCCGCCGGCAAGGTCGGCAACGAGCTCGCGGTCTACGACGAATACCCCGCCCATCCGCAGGCGGGCGAAGGCCCGTGGCATCTGCTGCCGAAGGGTCCGGTCGTGTGCTCGTCGGCGGGCCCAGCCGAGGTTCGTGCGTACCGCGGACCCCTCGGCGAGCGCCTGGTCATCGAAGGGCGAATCCGAGACCAGTTGCGCTACACGCAGATTCTGACGCTGTGGCGCGATGTGGCACGGGTGGAATGCCGGACCACCATCGACGAGTTCACCGGCGCCGATCGCCTGCTGCGGCTGCGCTGGCCGTGTCCGGTGCCGGGTGCACTGCCGATCAGCGAGGTCGGCGACGCGGTGATCGGGCGCGGGTTCGGTCTGCTGCACGAGAAGGGCTCCGAGTCGGCGGTCGACTCGGCGACTCACCCGTGGACGTTGGACAACCCGGCCTACGGCTGGTTCGGACTGTCGTCGGCGGTGCGGGTGCGTATCGGTGACGGTGTGCGCGCGGTGTCGGTGGCCGAGGTGGTGTCGCCGGCAGGGTCGGCGTCGACCCCGATGGTGCGCTCGCTGATGGTCGCGCTGGTCCGCGCCGGTGTGACCGCGACCTGCAGCGGTGCCGACCACCCCCGGTACGGCGATCTCGATGTCGACTCCAACCTGCCGGACGCGCGGATCGCCCTGGGTGGACCCGATCAGAACTCTTTCACCGCAGCGGTTTTGGCCGATGCCGGCCCGATCTACACCGAGGAACTCGAGCGCCAGCTCCAGTCGGCGGGCCGCGCCAGGGTCTGGGTACCGGCCGCTGCATCGTTGGCCGACGAGTGGGTGCCCGGCGCGGACCTGCGCGCGGTCCGTGCGCTCCCGGTGCTCGTAATCGCGGCAGCGGAGCTCGACGCCGCAACCGATGCCGTTGTCGAGGATCTCTCCGACTTCGAGATCGTCGTCGACCAGGCGGCGCCCGCCTGGCTCGAACCGTTCGAGTCGCACACCGTCGCGGTGCTCAACCGTGGGGTGCCTGGATTCGCCGTCGATTCGGACGGCACGCTGCACACCTCACTGATGCGCTCGTGCACCGGTTGGCCGTCGGGCACCTGGATCGATCCGCCGAAGCGCACCGCACCGGACGGATCCAACTTTCAGCTGCAGCACTGGACACACACCTTCGACTACGCGGTCGTCTCCGGTGAGGGCGATTGGCGCCAGGCCGCCATACCGGCCCGCAGTGCCGAGTTCTCCCGACCGCCGCAGGTCGTCACCGAAAACACCCATGCCGCAGGCGGTTTGCCGCCATGGGGATCGCTGCTGGAGATCGAACCCGCGGGCACCGTGCAACTCGGCGCGCTGAAAGCGGCGGGTAACCCACTGGCGGGCGGTAGCGCACGGCATGTCCACCCGGCCGACGGCGTCGCGGTGCGACTGGTCGAAACCTCCGGTACCGCAACCGATGTGGAGATCCGCTCGGGTTTACGCCGGGTCTCGGCGGCAGCCCGCGTCGACCTCCTGGAACAACCTCGAGTTCAGCAAGTGTCGGAAGACCTTTCACTGCACGGATTCGAGATCGCGACGGTGCTG
The DNA here is from genome assembly GCF_000230895.2 of Mycolicibacterium rhodesiae NBB3. Next base: position 774,225 of record NC_016604.1, on the reverse strand, counting down.
ACCCGGCTGAACCTGCCACAGGTCCTGGAGGCCGATCACGCGGTGCTGGCACCCGACGCGGAGGCCGCACAACCGCTGTATGCGCGGTACTGGCTGCACAACCGCGGGCCCGCGCCGCTGGGCGGTCTACCGGCAGTCGCTCATCTACATCCGCAGCACATTTCGGTCGAACCCGATTCCGATGCGCAGCTGCGACTTACGGTGGTGAGCGACTGCAGCGATACGGTGCTACACGGTCACGTGCGACTCCTACTCCCGGACGGTTGGACGGCCGACCCCGCCGAGCTCCCGTTCATGTTGCCGCCGAGCGCGCATCTGGCGACCGGCGTGGTGCTCACCGCGCCGGCAGACGTGCCATCCGGTCTGTATCCGGTTCGGGCGGAACTCGCTTTGACCGGCAACCACGTCTCGATGCCGCCGTCCTGGCGCCAGGTGGTCGAGGATGTCTGCGTCGTATCGGTTTCTGCGCCACCCGACGACAGTCTGCTGCGGTTCGTCGCCGAACCAGAACCCGTCGACGTCAAGGCAGGTGAGCGCGCAACGCTGAGCGTCAGCGTCGGTACCGACGCGTACGCGGACGTCGCCGTGGAAGCTCACGTGATCAGTCCGTGGGGAACATGGGAGTGGATCGGTCCCGGCGCAACCGGTGTCGAACTGACGGCCCGCGGCACAGCGCAACTCAGCTTCGACGTCGCACCCCCGGTGTGGGCCCCACCCGGCGAGTGGTGGGCGCTGATCCGGGTGGCCGCCGCCGGGCAGCTGCTGTACTCACCCGCGGTCAAGGTGACGGTCCGATGAGTGTCGCGGCGACTGTCAACGGGGCGCCGATCTTTGTCGCAGAGGTCGACGCGCGCGAAGCACGGCTACGCGCGTCACGCTCGGCGTCGTCGCTACCGCGGCCCGGCACCAGCGAGGGACGACAGCTGAGGCGTTGGCTCACACAGCTTCTCGTCGCCGAACGCGTGGTGGCCGCCGAGGCGATCGCACTCCGTGTGAGCCCTGACAATGCGCCGTCGGAGGCCGACCTGCTACCGGACATGGCCGTGCGACTCGAGATCGGCAGCGTGGCGGCGTCCGTGCTCGGAGGCCCGCTGGCGCGGGCGCTGTTCATCGAGGTGACCGCTGCCGTCGACGTGACCGCCGACGCCGTCGCCGGATACGCGTCGCGCAACCCCGCGCGTTTCGCCGACACCGCCGCCGTTGCCGAACACCTGCGCGCCGCGTCCCGGCGTCGCACCTTCCGGCTGTGGCTGGACGCCAGGTGCGCTGCCGTCGTCGAGCTGGCTCCCGGCTACGAGCATCCCGGCGACCCGCGACAACCCGACAACACCCACCGGCACTGATGGGCAGGCCCACACTCGCAATCGACATCGGCGGCACGAAGATCGCCGTCGGCCTCGTCGACGACTATGGAACGTTGGTGCACCAGGCGAAGCTGCCGACCCCCGACGGCGATGCCGCGGCGATCTGGGTGGTCATCGAATCGCTTGTCACCGAAGCACTCTCGAGATCAGGAGGTGCGGTGCGCGGGGTAGGAATCGCATCCGCGGGGCCCATCGACCTCTCGGCAGGCACCGTCAGCCCGATCAACATCGTCGAGTGGAACCGCTTCCCGATCGTCGACCGCGTGTCAGCGATCGTCGACGCTCCGGTGCGGCTGGGAGGCGACGGGCTCTGCATGGCCATGGGGGAGCGCTGGCGCGGTGCGGGCCGCGGCGCCGAGTTCATGCTCGGCATGGTCGTGTCGACCGGAGTCGGCGGCGGGCTGGTGTTCGACGGTGCGCCGTACGACGGGCGCACCGGCAACGCGGGCCACGTCGGTCACGTCGTCGTCGACCCCGGCGGCCGGCCATGCGCCTGCGGTGGCCGCGGGTGCGTCGAGACGATCGCGGGCGGCCCCAAGATGACGCAGTGGGCCAGAGAGCAGGGTTGGGATGCGCCCGCCGGAGCCGACGCCAAGGAACTGTCCGACGCGGCGGCTGCGGGTGACGCCATCGCACTGCGCGCCTTCAAGCGAGGGGCGACGGCGGTGGCCGCGATGATCGCGTCGGTCGGGGCGGTCTGCGACCTCGACCTCGTCGTCATCGGCGGTGGTGTCGCCAAATCGGGCGCACTGCTGTTCGACCCTCTCCGCGAGGCGCTGGACTCCTATGCCGGGCTGGACTTCATCCGCGGCCTGCGCGTCGTGCCCGCTGAGCTCGGTGGCGACGCGGGCCTGGTCGGCGCCGCGGCTCTGGCGATTTCGGCGCGCTGACGACCGGTCAGCGGTCGCGAGCGCACCGAAATCGCATAATGCGGCTCGTTTTGGCTGATCGGCGGGCGACGGCTAGACTTGCCGACGTTCTACCGAAGACCGTTGGTCACCGAGAAATCGGTTGAAGGTCCGGACGTGCCTGTTGTTCTTCGCGCAAGCGGCTCATCAGGGACCCGGCGGCCCACGCAGGAGGACGAGGCTATCGCTGTTGCGCGCCCCGACCTGTCTGCGTCGGGGCGTTCGTCATTTCCAGACCCGATCCCTCCTCGGCGCCACACGGTCCCCATCTACGAGGAGGCATGCATGGCCAAGGCTGAAAAGGCCACCGCGGTTGCCGACATCGCTGAGCAGTTCAAGGACTCGACGGCGACGCTCGTCACCGAGTACCGCGGGCTGACAGTTGCCAACCTCAAAGACCTGCGCCGCTCGCTCGGTGATTCCGCCACCTACACAGTCGCCAAGAACACGCTGGTCAAGCGTGCCGCGGCGGAGGCGGGCATCGAGGGTCTCGATGAGCTTTTCGTCGGGCCCACCGCGATCGCGTTCGTCAGGGGTGAAGCCGTCGACGCGGCCAAGGCGATCAAGAAGTTCGCCAAGGACAACAAGGCCCTCGTCATCAAGGGCGGCTACATGGACGGCCGCCCGCTGAGCGTTTCCGAGGTCGAGACGATCGCCGACCTGGAATCGCGCGAGGTGCTGCTGGCCAAACTGGCCGGTGCGATGAAGGCAAATCTGTCGAAGGCCGCTGGTCTGTTCACCGCGCAGCAGGCGCAGGCAGCCCGGCTCTTCGCAGCACTGCAAGAAAAGAAGGCCGCCGAGGCACCCGCAGCTGCGGAGGCTCCTGCGGCTGCTGCCGAGGCACCCGCCGAAGCCGCGTCCGAGGCACCCGCCGAGGCCGCATCCGAGAGCCCGGCGCCGTCCGACGACGCCGCCGAATAAATCCACCACAAACCCACACGAAGTAAGGAAGGACCAATCATGGCCAAGCTGTCCACCGACGACCTGCTCGATGCGTTCAAGGAACTGACGCTGCTCGAGCTCTCCGAGTTCGTCAAGAAGTTCGAGGAGACCTTCGAGGTCACCGCCGCCGCGCCGGTCGCCGTCGCTGCCGCAGGCCCCGCCGCCGGTGGTGCCCCCGCCGAGGCCGCTGACGAGCAGTCGGAGTTCGACGTCATCCTCGAGGGCGCCGGCGACAAGAAGATCGGCGTCATCAAGGTGGTCCGCGAGATCGTCTCGGGCCTGGGCCTCAAGGAGGCCAAGGACCTCGTCGACGGCGCTCCCAAGCCGCTGCTCGAGAAGGTCGCCAAGGAAGCCGCCGAGGAGGCCAAGAGCAAGCTCGAGGCCGCTGGCGCGACGGTGACCGTCAAGTAATCCAGCTCCTCACGAACCGCCCGGGATCATCACGGTCCCGGGCGGTTCTGCATTGCGGCACCGAGCCGAGAAGTGAATTGTGATTCATCGCACGTGACCGAAAACCGGGGTCGGATCGGTCGCAGTCGCGCCGATGGCCGGTGCCGCGACGCGCTTAGCTATTGGCCGTTGCGCAGGGGTGCCAGGAAACGGCCGCTGTCGCGCGGATGTCGCAAACGACCAGCAGCGCCCCCGGTCCCGCCGTACCCCGTCGATTCGTCTGACGCTCGGCCCCTGGCTGACGTGGGAGTTGATTCCGATCCGGGCGCCGGGCGATACCGGACGTGACACATCCGCAGTGCTGGGTAACGCCGTACGCTACAGTGACTCAAGCCACAGGCGGGAGGCGTGTGGCCTGCGACATTGGCGGAAGGATCGCGCGCGTGGGCATTGGCATTCAAGTTGAGGGATTGACGAAGTCCTTCGGCCCCCAGCGAATCTGGGAAGACGTCACGCTGGAAGTCCCGGCCGGCGAGGTGAGCGTGCTGCTGGGCCCGTCGGGTACCGGTAAGTCGGTGTTCCTGAAGTCGCTGATCGGCCTGCTGCGTCCCGAGCGCGGCAAGATCATCGTCGACGGCACGAACATCATCGAATGCACGGCCAAGGAGCTCTACGAGATCCGCACGCTGTTCGGCGTCATGTTCCAGGACGGTGCGCTGTTCGGCTCGATGAGCCTCTACGACAACACCGCTTTCCCCTTGCGTGAGCACACCAAGAAGAAGGAAAGCGAGATCCGCAACATCGTCATGGAGAAGCTCGACCTCGTGGGTCTGGGCGGTGACGAGAACAAGTTCCCCGGCGAGATCTCCGGCGGTATGCGCAAGCGTGCCGGCCTGGCCCGCTCGCTGGTGCTCGACCCGCAGATCATCCTCTGCGACGAGCCGGACTCCGGTCTGGACCCGGTTCGTACCGCCTACCTTTCCCAGCTGCTCATCGACATCAACGCTCAGATCGACTGCACGATCCTGATCGTCACGCACAACATCAACATCGCGCGGACCGTGCCGGACAACATGGGCATGCTCTTCCGCAAGCACCTGGTGATGTTCGGTCCCCGCGAGGTGCTGCTGACCAGCGACGAGCCGGTGGTGCGCCAGTTCCTCAACGGTCGCCGAATCGGCCCGATCGGTATGAGCGAGGAGAAGGACGAGTCCACGATGGCCGAAGAGCAGGCCATGATGGACGCCGGCCACCACGATGGTGGTGTCGAGGAGATCGAGGGTGTGCCGCCGCAGATCCAGGCGACCCCGGGTATGCCCGAACGTCAGGCCGTGGGCCGCCGCCAGGCCCGCGTCCGCGAGATCCTGCACACGCTGCCGCCGGCCGCCCAAGAGGCGATCCGCGACGACCTCGAAGGCACGCACAAATACCAGTCCAGCCAGTTCGCCGGCGACACGTCCTCTCGGCACCGCCACGACGATGACGCCCCCACAGGTGTCATCCCGACCGTCGACAACAGCCCGACTGTCGAGACCAGGACCGTCGAGAGGTAGCCGAGCGTGAACCTCGATGAGCGCCTGCGCGAAGTGGGATGACCACCGAGCACAAGGCTGGCGTTCACAAGACCACGTTCTGCCGGATCTGCGAGCCGCTGTGCGGCATGATCGCAACTGTCGAAGACGGCCGCCTCACTGCACTGCGTCCCGACAAGGACCATCCGCTCTCGGCGGGGTTCGCGTGCCAGAAGGGTGTCGCGTTCAGCGAGATCGTCAACGATCCCGACCGGGTGACCCAACCGCTACGGCGCACCGGGCCCAAGGGTCTTCGCGCAAGCGCGTCATCCGCCGACGGCGGGTTCGAACCCATCAGCTGGGACGAGGCGATGTCCGACATCGCTGCCCGGCTGGCCGACATCCACCGCAGGCACGGGTCGGGCGCGGTCGGCTGGTACTACGGCAACCCCGGCGCGTTCAGCTACAGCCACACACTGAGCCTGACCGCGTTCATGCTCGGCTTCGGCCCGAAACTGCACGTGTTCACCGCGGGTAGCCAGGACGTCAACAACCGGTTCGTCGCGAGCCAGCTGCTGTACGGATCGCCACTGGCGCTGCCGGTACCCGACATCCTGCGCACCGATCTTCTCGTCGTGATCGGGGCCAATCCCGTCGTATCCCACGGCAGTGTGCTCACCGTGCCGCGGATCAAGGACCGCATGCACGACATCATCAAGCGCGGCGGTCGGGTACTCGTCGTCGACCCGCGCAAGACCGAGACCGCCGCCCAGTTCGAGTGGTTGGGCATCGTGCCCGACGGCGACGCATACCTACTGCTGTCGCTTCTGAACGTGATGTTCGGCGACAACCTCGTCGACCGGGCCAGGCTCGCCCGTCAGGCCGACGGTGGCGTCTGGCTCGAGCAGCTGGCCAGGCCGTTCGGTCCAGAGGTCACGGCGGTGCGCACCGGAATCGACCCGGACACTGTGCGCGCACTGGCACGCGATCTCGTCCACACCGAGCGTGCTGCGGTGTACGGCCGCGTCGGCACCAGCATCGGCGAAAACGGCACGCTCACAACATATTTGCTCGACGCGGTCAACCTCGTGGCAGGCAATCTGGATGTGGCAGGCGGCAGCATGTTCGGTCGCTTCGGGTTGCCCGGCGAGCGCTTGCTCGGCAAGCTCGGCGGCGCGATGCTGCGGGCCATCTACTCACGCAGACGGTCACGCATCGGCGGCTTCCCGTCGGTTCTGGGATCCGAACCCGCCGCGGTGATGGCCAAGGAGATCACCACGGCTGGCCGCGGTCAGGTCAGGGCGCTGCTCGTCAGCGCGGGCAACCCGGTGCTGTCGGTGCCCAACGGCACCGAGTTGGAGACAGCACTGGAGTCCTTGGAATTGATGGTCGGTATCGACCTGTACGTGAACGAGACGCTCGCGCACTGCGATTACGTCCTGCCCGCCGCGTCGATGTACGAGCGCGACGACTTTCCGCTGCCCTTCCAGACGCTGCAGCCCACCCCGTTCCGACAGGCCACCGAGCCGGTCGTCGCCCCGCGGGGCCAAGCGCGTGCCGAGTGGGAGATCATCGACGACCTCACCTCGCGGTTAGGTCGGCGCACCCCGGGGTTCGCGATGCTGGCGACCATGCGCAAGGCGCTGTCGCTGTTCGGGGTTCGCATGACCCCGCGGCTGCTCGTCGATGCCGTCATCCGGCTCGGTGAGGGCGGCGACCGCTACGGGTTGCGGCGCGGTGGGCTGTCCTTCGCTCGACTGACCGCCGACCATCCGCACGGCGTCGTCCTTGCTCCGCATCTGCGCGAGGGCGTGCTCGGCGACACCGTCGTCTACCGGGGCGGGCGGGTGCGGTTGCGGCATGACGAGATCGCCGCCGAAATCGCCAAACTCGCGCGCCGCAAGACGCCCGATGCGTATCCGATGCGGCTGATCGGCATGCGCGAGGCCCGGTCTGAGAATTCCTGGATGCACAACGCGCCACTGCTGATGCGCGGTGACCGAAACCAACATGCCCGCATTCACGTCGACGATGCCGCTGCGGCCGGCGTCGTCGACGGTGACATCGTGCGTATCGCATCTGAGCACGGCGAGATCGAAGTGCCCGTCATCGTCACCAAGGACATCGTCACCGGGGTGGTGGCGGTTCCGCACGGCTGGGGCCACAAGGGAACGGCCGGCTGGCGGCTGGCCAATCGGGCGGGCGGGGCGAACGTCAATCAACTCATGTCCAGTGATCCCGCGGACATCGAAGCGCTCGCGGGCATGGCGCGGCTGACCGGGGTTCCGATTCGCGTGGAGCGGGTCGCCTCCTAGCAAACGCCGGAATCTGACGGAAGCGTAGATTCTCCCTCACGAGCGGAGAAGGCGCGTTATCTTTCTCGCGATCAGCGAACGGGAGAGTCATGGTTGACCGGTTCTTGGTGTGGTTGGGCACGGGCGTCGTCATGGCGGGTGTCTCGGCGGCGGTGCTGGCAGGCTCGGGTGTCGCGATGGCGACCGATGGCGCCTCCGACGACGGCGGTGACAAGTCGACATCAGAATCGTCTGATTCCACTGGTGCCAAAGACAATTCGGGCGCGAACAACTCTTCACCCACCGGCCCCGAAGGCAACGACGTCGACAAGAAGGATGACGACCCCGCAGACGCCAAGAAGGACGCCGGCGACGGCGACAAGGGCGCGTCGACCGCCGAGGATGCCAAGGGCGACGACGCCACTGATGAGAAGACCGGCGAGAGCGACAACGGCGACGAGGTCACCGGCGAGGACGTCATCGAAGAGGATGTCACCGGCACCGACGAAGAACCCGGCGAATTCGTCGACCTGACGCAGGGGGAGCACAACAACACCGGTTCGCGGACCAACGATGTCCAGGCAAACTACGCGGAAAACCTGCGACAGGACCCGCCCGTGGTCGACGGCGTCGATGACCTCGGACCCGCGGCGAACCTCGAGGGCGAGAACGCCGACACCAAGCTCGCCGTCGTCAACAACGACCCTGAACCCGTCCAGGAACAGCGCGTGGTGGCGTTGACCACCGTTTTCGACGAGCAGCCGGAGGAGCCCGAATTCTCTGCAGTGGCGTTCGCGGCCCCGCTGGCGGCGCCGGTCTCGGCGACGGCGACCGCACCGTTGCTGAACGTCCTTCTCGACGTCGTCGGCACGATCATCTTCGGCATCTACAACTTCGCCATCCAGCTGTTCGGCGGACCGCCGATGCTCCCGCCGGGCAGCACGGTGACCGTGCTCAGCTCGCGACTGCGGCTCGACTGCGGGTGCGCACCCGGTTCCGGGGAGACTGTGCCCGTCGACTGGTACATCCCCAAGGACCCCGAGCCGGACCGGATCATCTACCTGCAGCACGGATTCCTGGCCGCGGGCCCTTGGTACAGCTACACCGCGGCGACGCTGGCCGAGCAGACCAAGAGCATCGTCGTCGCCCCGTCGATCACCTCGAATTTCCTGAAGTACGACCAGTGCTGGCTCGGTGGGGCGCCGATGCACCAGGCGATGGCCGGCCTGTTCAAAGAAGGCAATAGGGCGCTGTCCGACAGTGCGCTCGCGGCGGGCTACGCCGGCGCGATCCCGGACCGGGTCGTGCTGATGGGCCACTCGGCCGGCGGCTCCGCGGTGTCGGGTATCGCCCGCTACATGACCGAGAACCGCAGCATCGACCGGCTGGCCGGGGTGGTCCTGCTCGACGGTGTCGGTATGAACGGCAAGATGGCCGAGGACCTGGCGAAGGTTCCCGACGAGATCCCGATCTACCAGCTCGCCGCACCCAAGTACATGTGGAACATGTTCGGCAGCGGGACCACGGCCCTGATGCAGGCACGGCCTGACGCCGAGTTCTACGGCGTGACACTCGCGGGCGGCTCACACGTCGACACGATGCGGGGCGGCAACTTCCTCATCCAGTTCTCGCAGCAACTGGTGGCGGGATTCTCCCGGCCGCAGAACGTCGCGGCAGCCCAGATCCTGATGGTCGGGTGGGTCAACGACATGTTCGACCCGGACGGGCCGCGACAAGGCATCTACCTCGATCGCGGTGAGACGTTCGCGCTCGATACACCGGCAGGCCAAGCCACCCTGGTCGACCTGCCGAATTCGCTGCGAAGGCCATACCTCCTGAACTTCCTGGAACCGTTCATGGCAGGTAGCGCCGGACTCTTCAACCTCCAGCCGGGCTGCCTGCGCGAGCCGACCGGGACAGCGGCCGGCTGTACGTCATCGGTGGCCGCCTGAGCGCGAGACCGCTGCACCGCAAACAGAGCCTCAACGCAAAACTCCACACCAAACGCCGCGTTATCTCTTGACGGAAACGCTGCGAAGGGTCACTCTGTTGGGCAGCATGTATGTGAGAGTTCAGGATGCCAGCCAGCGCCTGACTGTTCCTGCGTGCGGTAGTTGAGGAATACGCCGTCCTGCGGTACTGTTGGACGTTGCGCTGGCTGCATCCTGCCCTCCTAAACCTGGCAACCTGACACTTCTGGCCTGAGTCCGCTCAGTGAACTAGTCGTGTGTGCTGTGTCCGGGAACATCTGGGCTGGATAACGCCAGCCGAACCGACGCAGATACCGCGACACTTCGGCAAGGGCTCCTCCCGGCACCGAATCAGTCGCTTGAGGTGCTGGAAGGATGCATCTTGGCAGGGTCCCGCCAATCCAAGTCCGAGTCTTCGCTAGTAGCAACCAATAACTCCGTACCAGGAGCTCCAAACCGAATTTCCTTTGCAAAGCTCCGTGAGCCGCTCGAGGTTCCGGGGCTACTCGACGTACAGACCGATTCCTTCGAGTGGCTGATCGGCTCGGAGCGCTGGAAGGAAAGCGCCAAGGCCCGCGGCGACGTCGTCGACCCCGTCGGCGGCCTCGAAGAGGTGCTCACCGAGCTCTCCCCGATCGAGGACTTCTCGGGCTCGATGTCGCTGTCGTTCTCCGATCCGCGCTTCGACGAGGTCAAGGCCCCGGTCGACGAGTGCAAAGACAAGGACATGACGTACGCGGCTCCGCTGTTCGTCACGGCCGAGTTCATCAACAACAACACCGGTGAGATCAAGAGCCAGACGGTCTTCATGGGTGACTTCCCGATGATGACCGAGAAGGGCACCTTCATCATCAACGGCACCGAGCGTGTCGTGGTGTCCCAGCTGGTCCGCTCGCCGGGTGTGTACTTCGACGAGAGCATCGACAAGTCCACCGAGAAGACGTTGCACAGCGTCAAGGTGATCCCGGGCCGCGGTGCGTGGCTGGAGTTCGACGTCGACAAGCGCGACACCGTGGGTGTCCGCATCGACCGCAAGCGCCGTCAGCCGGTCACCGTGCTGCTGAAGGCGCTCGGCTGGACCAACGAGCAGATCGTCGAGCGATTCGGCTTCAGCGAGATCATGATGGGCACGCTGGAGAAGGACAACACCGCGGGCACCGACGAGGCGCTGCTGGACATCTACCGCAAGCTGCGCCCGGGCGAGCCGCCGACCAAGGAGTCGGCGCAGACCCTGCTGGAGAACCTGTTCTTCAAGGAGAAGCGCTACGACCTGGCCCGCGTCGGCCGCTACAAGGTGAACAAGAAGCTCGGCCTGAACGTCGGTCAGCCGATCACCAGCTCCACGCTGACCGAAGAAGACGTCGTCGCCACGATCGAGTACCTGGTGCGGCTGCATCAGGGTGATCAGACGATGACCGCCCCGGGCGGCAGCGAGGTTCCCGTCGAGGTCGACGACATCGACCACTTCGGCAACCGTCGCCTGCGTACCGTCGGCGAGCTGATCCAGAACCAGATCCGCGTGGGCCTGTCCCGTATGGAGCGTGTCGTTCGCGAGCGGATGACGACTCAGGACGTCGAGGCGATCACGCCGCAGACCCTGATCAACATCCGTCCCGTCGTGGCGGCGATCAAGGAGTTCTTCGGCACCAGCCAGCTGTCGCAGTTCATGGACCAGAACAACCCGCTTTCCGGGCTCACCCACAAGCGGCGTCTGTCCGCTCTGGGCCCCGGCGGTCTGTCCCGTGAGCGTGCCGGCCTCGAGGTCCGCGACGTGCACTCCAGCCACTACGGCCGGATGTGCCCGATCGAGACCCCGGAAGGTCCGAACATCGGTCTGATCGGATCGCTCTCGGTGTACGCGCGGGTGAACCCGTTCGGCTTCATCGAGACGCCGTACCGCAAGGTGGTCGACGGTGTGGTCACCGATGACATCGAGTACCTGACGGCCGACGAGGAGGACCGCCACGTCGTGGCGCAGGCCAACTCGCCGATCGACGGCGAAGGCCGTTTCGAAGAGGAGCGCGTCCTGGTCCGCCGCAAGGGTGGCGAGGTCGAGTTCGTGTCGGCGACCGAGGTCGACTACATGGACGTTTCGCCGCGCCAGATGGTGTCGGTCGCGACAGCCATGATCCCGTTCCTCGAGCACGACGACGCCAACCGCGCCCTGATGGGTGCCAACATGCAGCGCCAGGCGGTTCCGCTGGTGCGTAGCGAGTCGCCATTGGTCGGCACCGGCATGGAGCTGCGTGCCGCCATCGACGCCGGTGACGTCGTCGTCACCGACAAGGCCGGTGTGGTCGAGGAGGTCTCCGCCGACTACATCACCGTGATGGCCGACGACGGCACCCGGCACACCTACCGGATGCGTAAGTTCGCGCGGTCCAACCACGGCACCTGCGCCAACCAGCGCCCGATCGTCGATGCCGGCGACCGGGTGGAAAGTGGTCAGGTACTGGCCGACGGCCCCTGCACCGAAAACGGTGAGATGGCGCTCGGCAAGAACCTGCTCGTGGCGATCATGCCGTGGGAGGGCCACAACTACGAGGACGCGATCATCCTCTCCAACCGCCTGGTCGAAGAGGACGTGCTCACCTCGATTCACATCGAAGAGCACGAGATCGACGCCCGCGACACCAAGCTGGGCGCCGAGGAGATCACCCGGGACATCCCGAACGTCTCCGATGAGGTGCTGGCTGATCTCGACGAGCGCGGCATCATCCGCATCGGCGCCGAGGTCCGCGACGGCGACATCCTGGTCGGCAAGGTCACGCCCAAGGGTGAGACCGAGCTGACCCCGGAAGAGCGGCTGCTCCGCGCGATCTTCGGTGAGAAGGCTCGCGAGGTCCGCGACACGTCGCTCAAGGTGCCGCACGGCGAGTCCGGCAAGGTCATCGGCATCCGCGTGTTCTCGCGCGAGGATGACGACGAGCTGCCGGCCGGTGTCAACGAATTGGTCCGCGTCTACGTCGCGCAGAAGCGCAAGATCTCCGACGGCGACAAGCTGGCCGGGCGCCATGGCAACAAGGGCGTCATCGGCAAGATCCTGCCCGTCGAGGACATGCCCTTCCTGCCCGACGGCACGCCCGTCGACATCATCCTGAACACACACGGTGTGCCGCGACGGATGAACATCGGCCAGATCCTGGAGACCCACCTCGGGTGGGCCGCCAAGGCCGGCTGGAAGATCGACGGCTCACCGGACTGGGCGGCGAACCTGCCCGAGGAGATGTTGGACGTCGCACCCGACTCCATCGTGTCCACGCCGGTGTTCGACGGTGCCAAGGAAGAGGAACTTCAGGGTCTGCTGTCTGCGACGCTGCCGAACCGCGACGGTGACAAGCTCATCGACGACGACGGCAAGGCCGAGCTGTTCGACGGCCGCAGTGGTGAACCGTTCCCGTACCCGGTGACGGTCGGCTACATGTACATCCTGAAGCTGCACCACTTGGTGGACGACAAGATCCACGCCCGCTCCACCGGTCCGTACTCGATGATCACCCAGCAGCCGCTGGGCGGTAAGGCGCAGTTCGGTGGTCAGCGATTCGGCGAGATGGAGTGCTGGGCCATGCAGGCCTACGGCGCGGCGTACACGCTGCAGGAGCTCTTGACGATCAAGTCCGATGACACCGTCGGCCGCGTCAAGGTCTACGAGGCGATCGTCAAGGGCGAGAACATCCCCGAGCCGGGCATTCCCGAGTCGTTCAAGGTGCTGCTCAAGGAGCTTCAGTCGCTGTGCCTCAACGTCGAGGTGTTGTCGAGCGACGGTGCTGCGATCGAAATGCGTGACGGTGACGACGAGGACCTGGAGCGCGCTGCCGCGAACCTGGGAATCAACCTGTCCCGCAACGAATCTGCCTCTGTCGAAGATCTTGCTTAATCAGCTATTGGCTACAAAACCCGCAAGGGGAAAGGGAGTTACGTGCTAGACGTCAACTTCTTCGATGAACTCCGCATCGGTCTTGCCACCGCGGACGACATCCGTAACTGGTCCTTCGGCGAGGTAAAGAAGCCGGAGACCATCAACTACCGCACGCTCAAGCCAGAGAAGGACGGCCTGTTCTGCGAGAAGATCTTCGGACCGACTCGCGACTGGGAGTGCTACTGCGGCAAGTACAAGCGTGTCCGCTTCAAGGGCATCATCTGCGAGCGCTGCGGCGTCGAGGTCACTCGCGCCAAGGTGCGTCGTGAGCGGATGGGCCACATCGAGCTGGCCGCGCCCGTCACGCACATCTGGTACTTCAAGGGTGTGCCGAGCCGGCTCGGGTACCTGCTCGACCTGGCGCCCAAGGATCTCGAGAAGATCATCTACTTCGCGGCCTACGTGATCACGGCCGTCGATGACGAGATGCGTCACAACGAGCTGTCGACGCTCGAGGCCGAGATGGTCGTCGAGAAGAAGGCCGTCGAGGATCAGCGCGACGCCGACCTCGAGGCCCGGGCGCAGAAGCTCGAAGCCGACATGAAGGAGCTCGAGGACGAGGGCGCCAAGTCCGACGTCAAGCGCAAGGTGCGGGACGGCGGCGAGCGCGAGATGCGTCAGCTCCGCGACCGCGCCCAGCGTGAGCTGGACCGGCTCGACGAGATCTGGACGACCTTCACCAAGCTGGCTCCCAAGCAGCTCATCGTCGACGAAGTGCTCTACCGAGAGCTCATCGATCGCTACGGCGAGTACTTCACCGGCGCCATGGGTGCGGAGGCCATCAAGAAGCTCATCGAGACCTTCGACATCGATGCCGAGGCCGAGGAGCTGCGCGAGGTCATCCGTAGCGGCAAGGGCCAGAAGAAGCTTCGCGCGCTGAAGCGTCTCAAGGTCGTCGCGGCGTTCCAGTCCAACAGCAACTCGCCGTTGGGCATGGTGCTCGACGCGGTTCCGGTGATCCCGCCGGAGCTGCGTCCGATGGTGCAGCTCGACGGTGGCCGCTTCGCCACGTCGGACCTCAACGACCTGTACCGCCGCGTGATCAACCGCAACAACCGGCTCAAGAGGCTGATCGATCTCGGTGCGCCCGAGATCATCGTCAACAACGAGAAGCGCATGCTTCAGGAGTCGGTGGACGCGCTGTTCGACAACGGCCGCCGCGGCCGTCCGGTCACCGGACCGGGCAACCGTCCGCTCAAGTCGCTGTCCGATCTGCTCAAGGGCAAGCAGGGCCGGTTCCGTCAGAACCTGCTCGGCAAGCGCGTCGACTACTCGGGCCGTTCGGTCATCGTGGTCGGTCCGCAGCTCAAGCTGCACCAGTGCGGTCTGCCCAAGCTGATGGCACTGGAGCTGTTCAAGCCTTTCGTGATGAAGCGCCTGGTCGACCTGAACCACGCGCAGAACATCAAGAGCGCCAAGCGGATGGTCGAGCGTCAGCGTCCCCAGGTGTGGGACGTCCTCGAAGAGGTCATCGGCGAGCACCCGGTGTTGCTGAACCGCGCACCGACGCTGCACCGCCTCGGTATCCAGGCCTTCGAGCCGCAGCTGGTGGAGGGCAAGGCCATCCAGCTGCACCCGCTGGTGTGTGAGGCGTTCAACGCCGACTTCGACGGTGACCAGATGGCAGTCCACCTGCCGCTGTCCGCCGAGGCGCAGGCCGAGGCGCGCATCCTGATGCTGTCGTCGAACAACATCCTGTCGCCGGCATCCGGCCGCCCCCTGGCCATGCCGCGTCTGGACATGGTGACGGGGTTGTACTACCTGACCACCATGATCGAGGGTGACACCGGTGAGTACGTGGCCGCCGCCAAGGACAAGCCGGAGTCGGGTGTGTACAGCTCACCCGCCGAGGCGATCATGGCGATGGACCGCGGCGCACTGAGCGTTCGCGCCAACATTCGCGTGCGGTTGACCCAGCAGCGGCCGCCCATTGACCTCGAAGCCGAACTGTTCGAGGACGGCTGGAAGCCGGGTGACGCTTGGACGGCCGACACCACGCTGGGCCGGGTGCTGTTCAACGAGCTGCTCCCGACCGCGTATCCGTTCGTCAACGAGCAGATGCACAAGAAGGTGCAGGCGCGGATCGTCAACGATCTGGCCGAGCGCTACCCGATGATCGTCGTCGCGCAGACGGTGGACAAGCTCAAGGACGCCGGCTTCTACTGGGCCACCCGTTCGGGTGTCACCGTGTCGATGGCCGACGTGCTGGTGCCGCCGCAGAAGCAGGAGATCCTGGAGCGTCACGAGCTCGAGGCCGACCGGATCGAGAAGCAGTACCAGCGCGGCGCACTCAACCACGACGAGCGCAACGAGGCGTTGGTCAAGATCTGGCAGGACGCCACCGAAGAAGTCGGTAAGGCGTTGGAGGCCTACTACCCTGAGGACAACCCGATCATCACGATCGTGAAGTCCGGCGCTACGGGCAACCTGACCCAGACCCGCACGCTGGCGGGCATGAAGGGTCTGGTGACCAACCCGAAGGGTGAGTTCATCCCGCGCCCGATCAAGTCCTCGTTCCGCGAGGGGCTGACGGTGCTGGAGTACTTCATCAACACCCACGGCGCCCGTAAGGGTCTGGCGGACACCGCTCTTCGTACCGCTGACTCGGGTTACCTGACCCGTCGTCTGGTGGACGTGAGCCAGGACGTCATCGTGCGCGAGACCGACTGCGAGACCGAGCGCGGCGTCATCGTCAAACTGGCGGAGCTCCAGCCCGACGGCACCTTGCTCCGCGATCAGCACATCGAGACGTCGGCCTACGCGAGGACGCTGGCGATCGACGCGGTCGACGCCAAGGGCAACGTGGTCGTCGAGCGTGGACACGATCTGGGTGATCCGGCGATCGACGCGCTGCTGGCGGCGGGTATCGACGAGGTGAAGGTCCGCTCCGTGCTGACCTGCGCCACGGGTACCGGCGTGTGTGCGATGTGTTACGGCCGCTCGATGGCGACGGGCAAGCTCGTCGACATCGGCGAGGCGGTCGGGATCGTGGCTGCGCAGTCCATCGGTGAGCCCGGCACGCAGCTGACCATGCGCACCTTCCACCAGGGTGGTGTTTCGGGCGGCAGCGACATCGTCGGCGGTCTGCCCCGTGTGCAGGAGCTGTTCGAGGCGCGTATCCCGCGTGACAAGGCGCCCATTGCCGATGTCACCGGTCGCGTGCAACTCGAAGAGGGCGAGCGCTTCTACAAGATGACCATCATCCCGGATGACGGTGGCGAGGAAGTGGTCTACGACAAGCTGTCTCGTCGTCAGCGCCTGAAGGTGTTCAAGCACGACGACGGCACCGAGCGGTTGCTGTCCGACGGCGACCATGTCGAGGTCGGCCAGCAGCTGATGGAAGGCTCCGCGGATCCGCACGAGGTGCTGCGTGTCCAGGGCCCCCGCGAGGTGCAGATCCACCTCGTCAAGGAGGTCCAGGAGGTCTACCGGGCTCAGGGTGTGTCGATCCACGACAAGCACATCGAGGTCATCGTCCGACAGATGCTGCGCCGCGTCACGATCATCGATTCGGGTGCGACGGAGTTCCTGCCCGGCTCGCTGACCGAACGTGGCGAGTTCGAGACCGAGAACCGTCGGGTGGTTGCCGAGGGCGGCGAGCCCGCGGCTGGTCGTCCGGTGCTCATGGGTATCACGAAGGCATCGCTGGCCACGGACTCGTGGCTGTCGGCGGCGTCGTTCCAGGAGACCACGCGCGTGCTCACCGATGCGGCGATCAACTGCCGCAGCGACAAGCTGCAGGGTCTGAAGGAGAACGTGATCATCGGCAAGCTGATCCCGGCCGGTACGGGTATCAACCGGTACCGGAACATCCAGGTGCAGCCGACCGAGGAAGCTCGGGCCGCTGCGTACACGATCCCGTCCTACGAGGATCAGTACTACAGCCCGGACTTCGGTCAGGCGACCGGTGCCGCAGTGCCGCTGGACGATTACGGCTACAGCGACTACCGCTAAGCAACAACGGAAAAGCCCCCGCATCCGTGCGGGGGCTTTTTCGTCGGCCACTGACGCAATGTCGCGCTGAGAACGCCAGGAAGGCTATATGTACACGGCAACGCCCTCAGGGTGACGTTGTGACGCTCTCTGGGGTCCCGCCTAGACTCGACCGGGTGCTTATCGGTTCGCATGTTCACGGAGACGATCCCCTGGCTGACGCCGCTGCCGACGGCGCCGAGGTGGTGCAGTTCTTCCTCGGTAATCCGCAGAGTTGGAAGAAGCCCAAACCGCGCGAGGACGCCGAAACTCTGAAAGCCGCGCCGATTCCGCTTTATGTCCACGCCCCTTATCTGATCAACGTCGCGTCGGCCAACAACAGGGTGCGCATTCCGTCGCGCAAGATCCTGCAGGACACCTGTGACGCCGCATCGGAGATCAACGCCACCGCGGTGATCGTGCACGGCGGCCATGCCGACGACAACGACTACGAGGCCGGCTTCGAGCGCTGGGTCAAGGCGCTGGATTACCTCGAGACCGACATGCAGGTGTACCTGGAGAACACCGCGGGCGGGGATCACGCGATGGCCCGCCACTTCGACGTCATCGGGCGGCTGTGGGATCGCATCGGTGACACCGGTATCGGGTTCTGCCTGGACACCTGCCACGCGTGGGCGGCAGGTGAAGAACTGATCGACGCAGTCGCCCGTATCAAGGCGCTCACCGGCCGCATCGACCTGGTGCACTGCAATGATTCCCGCGACGCCGCTGGGTCGGGCGCCGACCGGCACGCCAACTTCGGCACTGGTCAGATCGATCCGCAGTTGCTGGTCGCAGTGGTCGGCGCCGCCGATGCGCCGGTCATCTGCGAAACGGCCGACGCGGGCCGAAAGGACGACATCGCGTTTCTGCGCGAACACCTCGGCTGACCGTCCCGAGCGGGCACGGTGCAGATCGCTGGCCCGCGGCATTCACGTCGAAAGTCGAGTTTTGCGGACCTCTACTCGCACTTCTTCTGCAAAAGGCGGAATTCGACATGACCAGCACCGGTCGGGTCCGAGCGGGCACGGTGCAATAACGAAAACGTCAATCAAATTTCGAGTGCACTGACGGTTAACTAAGCTCTTCGCTGGGAACAGGCGGTACCGATCGCCGACCGGCATCCGAGAGGCTCTTGTGTCCGCCGTTGACGAGTCGTCAATTGCGCCGCCGCGCGCCCTCGAGACCGTCGAGCCCGCTCCCAATCTGACCCGTACCCGACGGCTTCAGATTCTGCGGTGGATCGCCATCGCCATTTGGGCGTCGGTCATCGTCTATCGCACGGTGACCGACGGTTTCGCGTTCAACCGCGAACTGGTACTGCTCTACGTCTGCACCGGTCTGGCCGCGGCGAGCATCGGTCAGGGCCGCAAGATGCTGTACGTCATCCGCGACTGGCTGCCGTTCGCCTTGGTGCTCATCGCCTACGACCTCAGCAGGGGCGCCGCCGACATGATCGGTCGGCCGACGTTGTGGGAGTGGCCCGCCGACGTGGATCGGTGGCTGTTCTCGGGGACGATGCCGACGGTCTGGCTGCAGGAACAGCTGAAACTTCCTCAACCACCCTGGTGGGAAGTGGTCATCAGCAGCGTCTACATGTCGTTCTTCATCCTTCCCTACGTTGTGGCGGCGGTGCTGTGGCTGCGTGACCGCGAGGAGTGGAAGTCGTTCGTCAAGCTGTTCGTCGGACTCAACGTCGCGGGATTGGCGATCTACGCGACGCTGCCGGCCGCACCGCCGTGGGCGGCCGCCCGCTGCACTTCGGCCGACGTCGCGGGCGGTCCCGCCAATCCGCGGTGCATGTTCGGGTCGGCCCGAGGGGTGCCTGACGGCGGCGTGCTCGGCGCGATGCAGTCCGTCCAGGACGGCGCCCACAACTGGGTCGAGCGAATCGTCGGCCGCGGGTGGGGCAACCTGAACCTGCACTCGGCGACGGCGCTGCTGGACCAGGGCCAAGCAAGCGTGAACCTCGTCGCGGCGATCCCCTCGCTGCACGCCGGTATGACTGCGGCGGTCGCGATGTTCCTGTGGAACCGCGTGCACCGGGGCTGGCGGCCGGTACTGGTGATCTACCCGCTGGTCATGGCGTTCACGCTGGTGTACACGGCCGAGCACTACGTCATCGACATCCTCTTGGGCTGGGCGCTGGCCGTCGTCACGATCGTGGCGCTGAATCGTCACGAGGCGCGAAGGGCTCGGCGTCTGAACGCGCCATAGGCATTACATCTATCGATCGACTGTCGAAAAAGTGTAATATCACCGGCATGTCAGACACGCATGTCGTCACCAATCAGGTCCCGCTGCTCGAGGACTACAACCCAGCCACCTCTCCGGTTCTCGCAGAGGCGCTGATCCGCGAGGGCGGCGGATGGGGCGTGGACGAGGTGTCCGACCTCGGTGCGATCTCGGGCTCGAGACAAGCCCAGCGCTGGGGCGAGTTGGCCGACCGCAACCAACCGGTCCTGCACACCCACGACCGCTATGGCCACCGTGTCGACGAGGTCGAGTACGACCCCGCCTACCACGAGCTGATGACAACGGCGATCGCCCACGGTCTGCACGCCGCGCCGTGGGCCGACGACCGACCGGGCGCCCATGTCGTGCGCGCCGCCAAGATGTCGGTGTGGACGCCAGAACCCGGCCACGTCTGCCCGATCTCGATGACCTACGCCGTCGTCCCCGCTCTGCGTGCCAACGCCGAACTCGCGAAGGTCTACGAGCCCCTGTTGGCCAGCCGCCAGTACGACCCCGAACTGAAGGTGCCCTCGACGAAGGCCGGCATCACCGCGGGCATGTCGATGACGGAGAAGCAGGGCGGCTCCGACGTACGTGTGGGCACCACGCAGGCGACGCCGAACGCGGACGGCAGCTACAGCCTCACCGGCCACAAGTGGTTCACCTCCGCGCCGATGTGTGACATCTTCCTCGTCCTCGCGCAGGCCCCCGGTGGGCTGTCCTGCTTCTTTTTGCCGCGCGTCCTGCCCGACGGCAGCCGCAACCGAATGTTCCTGCAGCGCCTCAAGGACAAGCTCGGCAACCACGCGAACGCCTCCAGCGAGGTGGAATACGACGGCGCCACCGCCTGGCTCGTCGGTGAGGAGGGTCGTGGCGTCTCGACGATCATCGAGATGGTCAACCTGACCCGGCTGGATTGCACACTGGGCAGCGCGACCAGCATGCGCAGCGGTCTGACCCGCGCGATTCACCATGCGCAGCATCGAAAGGTGTTCGGCGAGTACCTGATTGATCAACCGCTGATGCGCAACGTGCTCGCCGACCTCGCGGTCGAGGCTGAGGCCGCCACCATCCTCGCGATGCGCATGGCAGGCGCCACCGACGCCGCGGTGCGTGGTGACGAACGTGAGACGATGCTGCGCCGCATCGGTCTGGCGGCGGGCAAGTACTGGGTGTGCAAGCGCGCCACCCCGCACGCCGGCGAAGCGATGGAATGCCTCGGCGGCAACGGCTATGTCGAGGAGTCCGGTATGCCGAGGCTGTACCGGGAAGCGCCGCTGATGGGCATTTGGGAGGGATCTGGCAACGTCAGCGCGCTGGACACGTTGCGCGCCGTGGCAACCCGGCCGGAGTGTGTCGACGTGCTCTTCGACGAACTGTCGTCGACAGCAGGCCATGACGTCCGGTTGGACGCCCATGTCGACGCGCTGCGGTCCGCGCTGGCTGAGCTGGAGACCATCCAGTATCGCGCCCGCAAGGTCGCCGAGGACGTCAGTCTGGCTCTGCAGGGATCGTTGCTCATTCGGCACGGCCACCCCGCGGTCGCCGAGGCATTCCTTGCGACCCGGCTCGGCGGCCAATGGGGTGGCGCCTTCGGAACGCTGCCCACCGGACTGGATCTCGCGCCGATCCTGGAACGTGCTCTAGTAAAGGGATGATTTCTCTGGCCGAGCAGACGCCAAACTGCCTATTTTCGGCGATATATGGTCAGGTTTACGTCTGCTCGCGGAAAAAGGTGGCCACCATATGACGCACGCGATCAGGCCGGTGGATTTCGACAATCTGAAGACGATGACCTACGAGGTCACCGACCGCGTCGCGCGCATCACGTTCAACCGCCCCGAGAAGGGCAACGCGATCGTCGCGGACACCCCGCTGGAACTGTCCGCGCTCGTCGAACGCGCGGACCTCGACCCCAGGGTGCACGTGATCCTGGTATCCGGTCGCGGCGAGGGGTTTTGCGCGGGCTTCGACCTGTCCGCCTACGCCGAGGGGTCCTCGTCGGCCGGCGGTGGCAGCCCGTACAAGGACACGGTGCTGTCCGGCAAGACCCAGGCGATCAACCACCTGCCCGATCAGCCGTGGGATCCGATGATCGACTACCAGATGATGAGCCGCTTCGTCCGCGGGTTCTCCAGCCTGCTGCACGCCGACAAGCCGACCGTCGCCAAGATCCACGGCTACTGCGTGGCGGGCGGCACCGACATCGCGCTGCACGCCGATCAGGTGATCGCGGCCGCCGACGCCAAGATCGGCTACCCGCCCACTCGGGTCTGGGGTGTTCCCGCCGCCGGGATGTGGGCGCACCGGCTCGGCGATCAGCGCGCCAAACGCCTTCTGCTGACTGGTGATTCGATCACGGGGACGCAGGCCGCCGAATGGGGGCTCGCGGTGGAGGCGCCGGCGCCCGAGGATCTCGACGAGCGCACGGAGCGACTGGTCGAGCGGATTGCCGCCGTTCCGATCAACCAGCTGATCATGGTGAAGCTCGCGATGAACTCCGCGCTGCTCAATCAGGGCACCGCCAACAGCGCGATGGTGTCGACGATCTTCGACGGTATCGCTCGGCACACGCCAGAGGGGCATGCATTCGTGGCACAGTCTCGCGAGCACGGTTTCAGGGAGGCGGTCCGCCAACGCGACGAGCCGTTCGGGGACCATGGCCGGAAGGCGTCCGGAGTCTGACGATGCCCAAGACGCTGGCGAGGATGACGGCCCGCTCGGTCGTGCTCAGCGTGCTGCTCGGCGCGCACCCCGCGTGGGCGTCCGCGGGCCAACTCATCAGGCTCACGGCCGATTTCGACATCAAAGAGCCGACGGTACGGGTGGCGTTGACCCGCATGGTCAGCGCAGGCGACCTGATCCGTTCGGAGGACGGCTATCGCTTGTCCGACCGGCTGCTGGCCAGACAGCGGCGACAGGACGATGCGATCAACCCGCGGCTGCGTGCCTGGGACGGGTCTTGGAAGACGTTGGTGATCACCAGCATCGGCACCGATGCCCGTACCCGCGCCGGGCTGCGGAACATACTGCAGAACAACAGATTCGGCGAGCTTCGCGAGGGCGTGTGGCTGCGGCCGGACAACCTGGACTCGCAGCTGCCTGCCGAGGCGCTGCAGCGGGGGCGCGAGCTGCGCAGCCGAGACGGCGACCCCGCTGATCTCGCCGCCCATCTGTGGGATCTGCCGGGATGGGCACGCATCGGGCGTGATCTGCTCGATGAAATGAATTGGGCGGCCGACATCCCCGGTCAGTTCACGGTCGCGGCCGCTATGGTTCGGCACTTGCTCACCGACCCGGTGCTGCCCGATGAATTACTACCTGGGGACTGGCCAGGCGCCGCACTGCGGGATGCCTACAACACCTTCGCCGCGGAGCTGATGTCCCGGCGTGACAACGATGAACTGATGGAGGCGACATGAGCGGTGGCGTGCGGGTGGAGAAGAACGGTCCGGTGACGACGGTCATCATGAATCGTCCCGAGGCGCGCAACGCCGTCAACGGTCCTGCCGCCGCGGGGCTCTACGCGGCGTTCGACGGGTTCGACAAAGACGACTCGGCCGCCGTCGCGGTGCTCTGGGGTGACAACGGAACCTTCTGTGCGGGAGCCGATCTCAAGGCCATAGGAACGCCGGATTCCAACCCGGTGCATCGCACGGGTCCCGGCCCGATGGGGCCGAGCCGGATGGTGCTCTCGAAACCCGTGATCGCCGCGGTGAGCGGTTACGCCGTCGCCGGCGGTCTCGAGCTGGCGCTCTGGTGCGATATGCGCGTGGTCGAAGAGGACGCCATCATGGGCGTCTTCTGCCGCCGCTGGGGTGTCCCGCTCATCGACGGCGGCACGGTGCGACTACCGAGAATCGTCGGTCACGGTCGTGCCATGGACATGATCCTGACCGGGCGAGCGGTGGATGCCGCCGAGGCACACGCCATCGGACTCGCCAACCGCGTGGTGCCGAAAGGTGAAGCGCGCCAACGGGCCGAGGAACTCGCGGCCGAGCTTGCCGCGCTGCCCCAGGAGTGCATGCGTTCGGATCGTCTGTCGGCGCTCCACCAGTGGGGGCTGCCGGAGGCCGAGGCGATGGACTTCGAGTTCGGCAGCATGTCGCGAGTTTCCGCGGAGTCGATGCAGGGCGCCGCACGATTCGCGGCGGGAGCGGGCCGCCACGGCGCGAGCGCTTGAGGGCCGGCGGCTGGAGGCCGGAGGTCGCGCGCGAGCGTGCGCGAAATGGAGGAGTGGACCGGCGTGTCGTCCGCCGACACGCACTCTCGCGACAAACGGCGCGAGCGCCTAGACCGTCAGCCCTTACCGATCTTGTTGTTCGAACCCGTGTCGTTGATCTTCGGGTCGCCGTCTTTGTAGGTGACGGTGTTGTTCAGGCCGACGACGCTGATCTCTTTGTCTATGCGGTCGAAGGTGACCTTGTTGTCGGCGCCGCCGATGTTCACGTTCGCGCACGTGCCCTTGACCGTGAGGGTGTTGTTGGACCCACCGATGTTGAGCGACTTGCCGTCCGCGCAGTCGATGTCGGCGGTGGTGCCGAACGACCCGTAGTTGATCGTGTTGCCGACCTCGACCTGCGCACCGGAACTGCCTGCGGTCGCTGTCGGTGTCTTGGTGTCGGAGCTCTCCGAACCACATCCGGCGAGCATCACGACGGCCGCCGCCCCGGCGATCACCAGTGCGGGTGCGCGCATCATGACGCCACCCTGTTGACGACGTTCGTCATCCCGAGTTCACGGCCGCGGTCCCAGATCTTCGGTGCACCGTTCTTGTAGAGCACGGTCTGGTCCCAGCCGTACACCGTCACGTCATTGATCACGTTGTCGGCGACGACGATGTTTCCGTTGCCCTGAACGGTCACCGCCCAACAGGTGCCCAGCGCGGTGATCTGGTTGCCTCCGCCGTTCACCAGCAGTGTGCGGTTACCGCAGTCGATCGTCTTGACGATCCCGGTGCCGGTGATGTGGGTATCGCCCTGGACGTCGTCACCGACAACGACGTTGCCGGCGCACTGACGCAGATATGGGTTGCATACCCCCGGCGGCTGCGCACCTGCGACCGGTGCTCCCACCGTCAGCGCGACCGGCACCGAGACCACGCATGCCGCCAGAGACCGGGCGGTCACAGTCCACATCATGGGGGAGAGGTTACGTCTTCCCGTCGAGGTGGTGGCGGTGTTCGTCCAAGTCGCCATTCACGACGCCGCTGGGTAGCGTGTGATGTGCGATGCGTTGGCGTGTCAAACAGGTTGCGGTCGCGACGGTCACAGCGGCGGCGATCGTTGCGGGATGTTCTTCGACCGTCAGCGGTACCGCGCGACGGGCGGATCCCAGCGTTCTCGACCCGAACCGCAGCTACGGCTACGTCGATGACCGTTGCGGGCTGCTGGCCGACTCCTCTGTTCAGGAAGCTCTAGCCGCCGATCACGTCGTTCGCCCCTACAGCGGTGCTGTCTGCCAGTACGTCCTGACCCGCGGCGACGCGACCATCGACGTGACCTTCTCGTGGTTCGAGAGCGGCAGCCTGGATCGCGAACGCGCTCTGGCCACCGAGCGCGGGGCCACGATCACCGCCGCCGACGTCGAACGCCATGACGCGTTCCTCGCGCGGCGCGACACGACCGGTGCGGCGTGCTCCGCGACTGCCGCTGCCGGCACCGGCGTGCTGAGTTGGTGGGTGCAGTTCCGGGGTCAGTCCAGCGCGGACGATCCGTGCAAAGACGCGGAGAAGCTGCTGTCCGCCACCCTGCGATCGGACTTGTGATGATGCGCGCGCGCAGGTGGGTGGCGATGGCGGCCGCGGCGTCGACCGCCCTGGTCGGCTGCGGCTCCGCAGACGAAGGTGCCCAGCCGTCGGCCCCGGCAGCGGCGACCGCGGGCGCCGGATTCCGCAGCGGCGACTGCAACGGTGTCACCGACGCCGACATCGCCGCGGCCGTCGGGCCCGTGAAATTCACCAGATCCGTCGTCAGCGACGCCGGATGCTTCTGGCAGGAGAACTCGATGTTCGGCACGGTCGGGGCCGGGATGGGGATCTCGACGTGGTGGTACCGCGGCAGCGACATGGACACCGAGCGGTCGCTGGAGCAGACCGCCGGGCGCACGATCACCGAACTGTCGCTCGACGGCAACAAGGGGTTCAGGGCGTACGACGGCAACGCCTGCAGCATCTACGTCGCCAAGGGCGGTGACGTGATCACCTGGTCGATCCAGACGCTGAACCCCGCGACTTTGCCTGATCTCTGCAAAGTCACCGAACAACTCGCCCAACTCAGCCAGGAGCGCGTCAACTGATTTGCGCGGACAGGCCGACTGAGCAGGAAAAACTAGAGGTGTTAGTTTTTCGGCTATGGCAACTCAGCCATCGAGCACGCCCGGCCGCCGTCCCGCGCGGCTGAGCCGCGACTCGATCGTCAACGCGGCGCTGACCTTCCTGGACCGCGAGGGCTGGGACGCGCTCACGATCAACGCGTTGGCGACCCAGCTCGGCACCAAGGGCCCGTCGCTGTACAACCACGTGCACAGCCTGGAGGATCTGCGGCGCACCGTGCGAATGCGGGTGGTCGGCGACATCATCGAGATGCTGAACACCGTCGCGCAGGGCCGCACCCGCGACGATGCGGTGATGGCGATGGCGTCGTCCTACCGCAGCTATGCCCACCACCATCCTGGGCGCTACTCGGCCTTCACCCGGATGCCGCTCGGCGGCGACGACCCCGAGTTCACCGAGGCCACCCGTGCGACGGCGGCCCCGGTGATCGACGTCTTGGCGTCCTATGGACTGGAAGGGGACAGTGCGTTCTACGCGGCGCTGGAGTTCTGGTCGGCGATGCACGGATTCGTGTTGTTGGAGATGACAGGTGCGATGCACGGGATCGACACCGACGCGGTATTCACCGACATGATGATGCGGCTGGCGGCCGGAATGGAAAGGCGATAGCTGCCGGTGCGCTGACCTGCGGTTAGCCCACGATCGACGGGTTTGGTCGGTGCGCGCAGCCCTGGTATCGTGGACGATCGTGCCTGGCAGATAAGGCGCTCTGCGGACCGTGCCTTCGGGAAAGTCTGCAAGCATGCCTGCACGCCGGGCAAATTCGCGTGTCCACGAAGCCTAGAGGAAATTCTCGCGGCGGGCGCATGCGACACACCCGATCGCGGGGTGCGCGAAAGGGTCATAACCGCAGTACAGGGACTTTTAGCAAGACTTCGAG
Organism: Mycolicibacterium rhodesiae NBB3; assembly: GCF_000230895.2. The sequence continues at coordinate 747,506 of NC_016604.1, read as the reverse complement.
CAGGACCTAGAACAAACGAGCAACACAGAAAGCCGGTAGATGCCAACCATTCAGCAGCTGGTCCGTAAGGGTCGCCGCGACAAGATCGCCAAGGTCAAGACCGCGGCCCTCAAGGGCAGCCCGCAGCGCCGCGGCGTGTGCACCCGCGTGTACACCACCACCCCGAAGAAGCCGAACTCGGCGCTCCGGAAGGTGGCGCGCGTCAAGCTGACGAGCGCGGTGGAGGTGACCGCCTACATCCCCGGCGAAGGCCACAACCTGCAGGAGCACTCGATGGTGCTCGTGCGTGGCGGTCGTGTGAAGGACCTGCCGGGTGTGCGCTACAAGATCATCCGCGGCTCGCTCGACACCCAGGGCGTGAAGAACCGCAAGCAAGCGCGCAGCCGCTACGGCGCCAAGAAGGAGAAGAGCTGATGCCGCGCAAGGGGCCTGCACCCAAGCGTCCGTTGGTCAACGATCCGGTCTACGGGTCGCAGCTGGTCACCCAGCTGGTCAACAAAGTGCTGCTGGACGGGAAGAAATCGCTGGCCGAACGCATTGTTTATGGTGCGCTCGAACAGGCCCGCGACAAGACCGGGACCGACCCCGTCGTCACCCTCAAGCGCGCACTCGACAACGTCAAGCCGGCTCTGGAGGTCCGCAGCCGCCGCGTCGGTGGCGCCACCTACCAGGTGCCCGTCGAGGTGCGTCCGGATCGCTCGGTCACGCTGGCACTGCGCTGGCTGGTCAGCTTTTCCAAGGCTCGCCGCGAGAAGACCATGATCGAGCGTCTGGCGAACGAGATCCTCGACGCCAGCAATGGCCTGGGTGCCGCCGTCAAGCGACGTGAGGACACCCACAAGATGGCCGAGGCGAACCGAGCCTTCGCGCACTACCGCTGGTGACCTAGTCGTCCCTGGCGGTGTGCCGGGGCCGACGAGTCACGGCTGAACAACTACCAAGCGAGAGAGAAGACTTCTGTGGCACAGAAGGACGTGCTGACCGACCTGACCAAGGTCCGCAACATCGGCATCATGGCGCACATCGATGCTGGTAAGACCACGACCACCGAGCGCATCCTCTACTACACCGGTATCAGCTACAAGATCGGTGAGGTGCACGACGGCGCCGCCACCATGGACTGGATGGAGCAGGAGCAGGAGCGGGGGATCACGATCACCTCCGCCGCCACCACCTGCTTCTGGAACGACAACCAGATCAACATCATCGACACTCCCGGCCACGTCGACTTCACCGTCGAGGTGGAGCGCAGCCTGCGCGTGCTCGACGGTGCCGTCGCGGTCTTCGACGGCAAGGAGGGTGTCGAGCCGCAGTCCGAGCAGGTCTGGCGGCAGGCCGACAAGTACGACGTCCCGCGGATCTGCTTCGTCAACAAGATGGACAAGATCGGCGCGGACTTCTACTTCTCGGTGAAGACGATGGAGGACCGCCTCGGCGCCAACGTCATCCCGATTCAGCTGCCGGTCGGCTCCGAAGGTGACTTCGAGGGCATCGTGGACCTGGTCGAGATGAACGCCAAGGTGTGGCGCGGCGAGACCAAGCTCGGTGAGACCTACGAGACCATCGACATCCCCGCCGAGCTCAAGGACAAGGCCGACGAGTACCGCACCAAGCTGCTCGAGGCGGTCGCCGAGACCGACGAGTCGCTGCTCGAGAAGTACTTCGGTGGCGAGGAACTGTCGATCGAGGAGATCAAGGGTGCGCTACGCAAGCTCACCATCAACTCCGAGGCCTACCTCGTTCTGTGCGGAAGCGCGTTCAAGAACAAGGGTGTTCAGCCCATGCTCGACGCGGTGATCGACTATCTGCCGTCGCCGCTGGACGTGCCGCCCGCCGAGGGTCACGTGCCCGGCAAGGAAGACGAGCTGATCACGCGCAATCCGTCGACCGAGGAGCCGTTCTCGGCTCTCGCGTTCAAGGTCGCGACGCACCCGTTCTTCGGCAAGCTGACCTACGTCCGCGTCTACTCCGGCACCGTCGAGTCCGGTTCGCAGGTCATCAATGCCACGAAGGGTAAGAAGGAGCGGCTGGGCAAGCTGTTCCAGATGCACTCCAACAAGGAGAACCCGGTCGAGCGGGCCTCTGCGGGGCACATCTACGCCGTCATCGGTCTCAAGGACACCACCACCGGCGACACGCTGTCGGATTCGAACCAGCAGGTCGTGCTGGAATCGATGACGTTCCCCGATCCGGTGATCGAGGTGGCCATCGAGCCCAAGACCAAGAGCGACCAGGAAAAACTCGGTACGGCGATCCAGAAGCTGGCCGAAGAGGATCCGACCTTCAAGGTGCACCTGGATCAGGAGACCGGCCAGACCGTCATCGGCGGTATGGGCGAACTCCACCTCGACATTCTCGTGGACCGGATGAAGCGTGAGTTCAAGGTCGAGGCCAACGTCGGTAAGCCGCAGGTCGCCTACAAGGAGACCATCAAGCGTGCGGTCGACAAGGTCGAGTTCACTCACAAGAAGCAGACGGGTGGTTCGGGCCAGTTCGCGAAGGTGCTCATCTCCATCGAGCCGTTCACGGGCGAGGACGGTGCCACCTACGAATTCGAGAACAAGGTCACCGGTGGCCGCATCCCCCGCGAGTACATCCCGTCGGTGGATGCCGGTGCGCAGGACGCCATGCAGTACGGCGTGCTGGCCGGCTACCCGCTGGTGAACCTGAAGGTCACGTTGCTCGACGGCGCCTACCACGAGGTCGACTCGTCGGAAATGGCGTTCAAGGTCGCCGGTTCCCAGGTGCTGAAAAAGGCTGCGGCACAGGCGCAGCCGGTCATCCTGGAGCCGGTCATGGCCGTCGAGGTCACCACACCCGAGGACTACATGGGTGACGTGATCGGCGACCTGAACTCCCGCCGTGGTCAGATCCAGGCCATGGAGGAGCGGTCCGGTGCACGCGTCGTCAAGGCGCACGTGCCGCTGTCGGAGATGTTCGGCTACGTCGGCGACCTTCGGTCGAAGACCCAGGGCCGGGCGAACTACTCCATGGTTTTCGACTCGTACGCTGAAGTTCCGGCGAACGTGTCGAAGGAGATCATCGCGAAGGCGACCGGGCAGTAGCCCGGTTGCTTCGCGAGGACGAACAACTGCAAAGATCAACACTGCTTTTCCAATAAGCACCAACAAGTCCAGGAGGACACAGAAGTGGCGAAGGCGAAGTTCGAGCGGACGAAGCCGCACGTCAACATCGGGACCATCGGTCACGTTGACCACGGCAAGACGACGCTTACTGCAGCAATCACGAAGGTTCTGCACGACAAGTACCCCGAGTTGAACGAGTCGCGCGCATTCGACCAGATCGACAATGCGCCTGAGGAGCGTCAGCGCGGCATCACGATCAACATCTCCCACGTGGAGTACCAGACCGACAAGCGCCACTACGCGCACGTCGACGCACCTGGCCACGCGGACTACATCAAGAACATGATCACCGGTGCCGCCCAGATGGACGGTGCCATTCTCGTGGTCGCCGCCACCGACGGCCCGATGCCCCAGACCCGCGAGCACGTGCTGCTCGCCCGTCAGGTCGGCGTGCCCTACATCCTGGTCGCGCTGAACAAGGCCGACATGGTCGACGACGAGGAGCTCATCGAGCTCGTCGAGATGGAGGTCCGCGAACTGCTGGCCGCCCAGGAGTTCGACGAGGATGCCCCGGTCATCAAGGTGTCGGCGCTCAAGGCGCTCGAGGGTGACCCGGAGTGGGTCAAGTCCGTCGAGGACCTGATGGACGCCGTCGACGAGTCGATCCCGGACCCGGTCCGCGAGACCGACAAGCCGTTCCTGATGCCCGTCGAGGACGTCTTCACGATCACCGGTCGTGGCACGGTCGTCACCGGTCGCGTCGAGCGTGGCGTGATCAACGTGAACGAGGAAGTCGAGATCGTCGGCATCCGCCCGACCGTCACCAAGACCACCGTCACCGGTGTCGAGATGTTCCGCAAGCTGCTCGATCAGGGCATGGCGGGCGACAACGTCGGTCTGCTGGTTCGCGGCATCAAGCGCGAGGACGTCGAGCGTGGCCAGGTTGTGGTCAAGCCCGGCACCACCACCCCGCACACCGAGTTCGACGGCAGCGTCTACATCCTGTCCAAGGACGAGGGCGGTCGCCACACGCCGTTCTTCAACAACTACCGTCCGCAGTTCTACTTCCGTACCACGGACGTGACCGGCGTGGTGACCCTTCCCGAGGGCACCGAGATGGTGATGCCCGGTGACAACACCGACATCTCCGTCAAGCTGATCCAGCCCGTCGCCATGGACGAGGGCCTGCGCTTCGCGATCCGCGAGGGCGGCCGTACCGTCGGCGCCGGCCGAGTCACCAAGATCCACAAGTGATCTGATTCTGCTGCGAAGCGGCGCTCACCCTTCTCCGGTGGGCGCCGCTTTCGTTTGCGTCGGCGGTTAGGTCATGGTGAGCACCATGCGGAACCGCGCGTCACCGCTCATCATCTTGTCGAAGGCGGCCTGCGCTTCTGACAGCGGCATCGTCTCGATCATCGGCCGCACCCCGGTGATGGTCGAGAAGCGCAGTGTGTCTTCAGAGTCTTGCGACGTGCCCGAGGCGTGGCCCTGAACCGACGCCGACTTGAAGATCAGTGCGATTCCAGGCACCTGCAGCGGCTCCGGGGTCGCGCCGAGGACGATCAGCTGACCGCGTGCCTTGAGCCCGCCGATCGTTGCGGTCATGGCGTCGGAGACCGTAACGGTCGCAAGGACGACCTGCGCGCCACCCAGCTTCGTCAACTCCGCGCTGACATCGGAGGCCTTGGAGTCGATGTAGTGGTGTGCACCAAGCTGTTTCGCCAACGGCTCCTTATCGGTACCTCGCGCAATCGCGACGACCTCGAAACCCATCTTCGCCGCGAACTGAATGCCGAGGTGTCCCAGGCCTCCAACGCCCAGAATGGCGACGAGATCACCCGGCCGGGCAACGGATTCGCGTAGCGAGTTGAACGTCGTGATACCCGCGCACAGCAGCGGCGCAGCATCCACGTCGGCGAGATCGTCGGGTATGCGCGCAAGCGCCTCGGCAGGAGCGACCATGTACTCGGCGTAGCCGCCGTCGTAGGAGATACCCGGGATCTGACCGTTCTCGCAGGAGATGAAGTCCCCACGGCGGCAAGGCTCGCAGGTGAAATCGCAGCCGCCGAACCAGCCGACACCGACCCGGTCACCCGCGCTCCACGAGGTGACACCGTCGCCCACCGCATCGACGACTCCCGCGACCTCGTGGCCTGGCGCCCGCGGGAAGTCGATGGGCATTCCACCCTGCACGGTGATGGAGTCGGAATGGCAGACACCGCACGCGTGAACCTTGACCCGGACGTGCCCAGGACCCGGTTCGGGGATGTCGACGTCGACGATTTCGAACTTCGCATTCGCTGCGGGGACGCGGGCAATTTTCATCGTGGTCACGACCGGACATTAACTCAGCGACTGTGAGGTGTGCCACTCGGGCGGGCCCGTGTAACACCTCCGGGCGCCCAAGCGATTTAACACCCGTATCCCCTGGTCGGGGGCAATAGTAAGGGGTTTTCATGTTTCGTCGCGTCACCACGGTTGCGAGCGCCGCTGTCGCCGTTGCCGCGTTCGTCGGTCTTTCGGCCGGTGTCGCGTCAGCACAGACCGACTGCCCCGATGTGCACTGGATCGGCGCCGCAGGCTCTGGCGAGCGCACCCCCGCCGAGGTGACTCAGAACGACGGAATGGGTCGGGTCGTGTACCAGTCCCTGCAGGAACTTTCCGCTGAGGTGGCCAAGGACGGTCGCACCATGACCGCTGAGGCCGTCGAGTATCCCGCTGTCGCCGCACCAGGGGAGGACGGCGGCGTGGGTGAATGGCTCGGTTTCATCGGAAGTGTGGATGCCGGGTCTGCAGCGCTGGGCAAGCAATACGAGGGGTTTGTCCAGCGCTGCCCGGCATCCAAGGTGGTGTTGGCCGGCTACTCGCAGGGCGCGATGGTCGTGCACCGCAACCTGGAGGCGCTCCAGGCCAGCCCCAATCTGGCGGCGGTGCTGCTGGTTGCCGACGGCGATCGTCTGCCGGAGGACCCGACGCTGAACCTCGGGACGGCAAGTGGAATCCCGGAGCGCGGCAAGGGCGCGGCGCAGGATTGGCCGATCCTGGCGCATGCGCCGGGCCCGTTGTCGCCGGCCGTCGGCGCGCGCACCATCAGCGTCTGCGACCTCGGCGACGCCGTTTGCGACTACAACCCAGACGACGAAGAAACGCCTGTGTCTTACGCTCGTGGCGTCGCGATCCACACCAGCTACGGCACGACCGGCAACCTGGACTGGACTGCGCCGCTGTACTTCCTGCTCGGCCCGGCGCCGGAGGCGCCCGAGGCGCAGCCCGTCGTTCCGCAGCAGGTCGTTCCGCTCAGCGCGACGTCACCGACGCCGTAGGCACCCGGGCAATCCAGAGCACCACCACGCTGACCGTCGCGAGTAGCCCCGCGAGCGCACCCAGGATCATGTCGATGGCGGAGGCGGTCGACTGACCGCCTCGCTCGAGCATCTCCAGCACGGTCCCGGCGACAGCGACACCGACGCCTGCGAGTGTCACCAGCGCCGTCAGCGTGACTCCCGCTGCCTCGCCGGCTCGTTCGGGTCGGACGACGGCCTGGGTCGCCACGGTGGTGAACGCATACACCAACCCCAGCGTGAACCCGCACGCCGACAACGCCGACAGGTAGACGCTCCAGTCGTCCGAGGCGGCCAGCGCGGCAAGCGAGACCGCCGCTGCCGCACTCGTCAGGCCCATCACCAGCAGTGGTGGACGGTTCGCTGCCAGACGTCCCGACAGCACACCGCCCAGCGCCGCACCGGCCGACGGACCGAGGAACGCCAGACCCGCGGTCAACGGATCGAGCGCACGTACCTGTTGCAGGTTCAGCGTCGAGGCGAAGATCGTCACCGCGTACGCGATATTCGCGACGGCGCCCGCGATGACGAGCATCGAAAACCGGGCATTGCGCAGCAGCGAGAGATCGACGAGCGGCCACGGCACGCGGTGTTCGACGACGACGAACAACACGAGTGCGATCAGCGCCCCAGAGAATGCGCCGATCGTCGGGGCCGACACCCAACCCCATTGCGGAGCGCGGTCAAACATCAACGTGAACAGGCCGATTCCGGCTGTGATGAACGCCAATCCCATGATGTCGATGCGACGCGGCGCAGACTCATCGCGCGACTCGTCGATGCTGCACGCGCCGAGCGCCAGCGACAGAACGGTCAACGGCACGTTGAGCCAGAAGATCCACCGCCAGCCCACCGTGTCGGTCAGCAGACCGCCGATCAGCGGGCCCGCGGCGTTGCCTAAACCCGCTATGCCATAGGCCAACCCGATCGCGTGACTTGCCCTGACACCGGGGAAGGCGTTCGTCAGCACACTCACAGAAACCGGGAAGATCAGCGCGGCACCGAGTCCCTGCAGTGCGCGGAACACGATGATCAGGCCCACCGAGGGGGCCAGCGCACACAACGCCGACGCGATGCCGAACAACGCGATGCCCGCCAGCAATGCCTTGCGGCGCCCGAAGATATCGCCGACGCGCCCCGCGGGAACCATGAACGCGCCCAGGGTCAGCATGTACACGCTGATGACCCATTGCAGGTCCGTCGGGCTGCTGTCGAGATCAGACGCCATCCGCGGCAGCGCGAGATTGGCCGCGAAGTAATCGATTTGCACGCAGAACAGCGCCATGGCGACGGCCGCCAGGACCCATCGTGACCTCACAGGTTTGTCCGATTCCTGCGCCGCGGTCACTGCCCGACGATAAAGCTCGCAAGTGGGGATTTGGCGCTAATCTGACACGCGACGCGACGACCTACTTCCCTAGGAGCTTGGCTGATGTCCACTTTCTGGCGGTATGTCAAGATCCAGGCCTTTGTGCTGTTGTGCGGCATCGTCGGGCCGATCTTCCTGGCGATCTACTTCGCCTCCGGTGCGCAACCGATCATGAAGTGGATGTTCTGGGCGGGCCTGGCCATCACCGCGCTCGACGTGCTGATCGCCCTGGGCATCACAAGCATGGGCGCCCGGTCAGCCGCCAAGACCCAAGCGCTCGAACAGACCGGCGTGCTGGCACTGGCACAGGTCGTCGGTATCCACGAGACCGGTACGCGGATCAACGAACAGCCTCTCGTGAAGATCGATCTGCAGATCTCGGGACCGGGTATCGCCCCGTTCGCCAGCCAGGACCGGGTGCTCGCGTCCATCACCCGCCTGCCGATGATCACCAATCGCAAACTGGTCGCCCTTGTCGACCCGACCACCATGGAATACCAGATCGACTGGGAGCGAAGTGGTTTGGTCAGCGGCATGATGCCTGCGACCTTCACAATCGCCGAGGACAACAGAACCTATGACCTCACCGGACAGACCGGACCACTGATGGAGATCCTGCAGATCCTCAAGACCAACAACATCGGCATGAACAACATGATCGATCTGCGCTCGAATCCCGCGGCCCGCCAACAGGTGCAGGCCATCGTGCGGCGTGCCGCGGCACAAGCGCCACCCCCCGCTCCGGCGCAGGCCGGTCCACCGTCGGCGCCAACGTATCCGTCCGCGCCGCCGCCCGCACCGCCCGAGCCGTCGACCGCGCAACGCTTGCAGGAGTTGGAGACCCTGCGCGCGACCGGTGCGATCTCAGACGACGAGTACACCGTCAAGCGTCAGCAGATCCTGGCTGACTTGTAGTCAACGCGCAGGAGTGGACCGATGGCCGACATCGAGACGACCACACCGACAAGCGACCCGAAGGTCAGCCTGCCGACGCTGACTGCGATGGTGGTCGGCTCGATGATCGGAGCCGGGGTCTTCCTCCTGCCACGCCGGTTCGGCACCGAGACCGGTGTGCTCGGGGCGGTCATTGCGTGGACGATCGCGGGCTCGGGAATGCTGATGTTGGCGTTCGTTTTTCAGCGTCTCGCGACTCGCAAGCCTGACCTCGACGCCGGTATCTTCGCCTACGCCAAAGCGGGCTTCGGCGACTACGTCGGGTTCAATTCGGCCATCGGGTACTGGGCGTCGGCCTGCGCTGGCAACACGTCGTACTGGGTGCTGATCATGGCGACGATGAGTGCGATCGTGCCCGCCTTCGGTGCGGGGGACACGGTGCTCGCGGTCGTGGTGTCGGCGATCGGGGTCTGGCTGTTCGCGGCGTTGGTGATGCGCGGTGTCAAGGATGCCGCCGTCATCAACTACATCGTCACCATCGCCAAAGTGGTGCCGATTCTGATGTTCATCGTGATCGTGGCGATCGCATTCAAGGCCGACGTGTTCGCCGACAACTTCTGGGGTGGGACAGAAGGGTATTCGTTCACCGCGATCTGGGACCAAGCCACCGGCACGATGCTGATCACCGTGTTCGTCTTCCTGGGTATCGAAGGTGCGAGCGTCTATTCGAGGATGGCGCGCAAGCGGGAGGACGTGGGCCGAGCAACGGTCATTGGATTCCTCGGTGTGCTCAGCGTTTTCGCCTTGGTCACCATGGTGTCTTACGGCGTCATGCCGCAGGATGAACTCGCGGGCGTCAGCCAGCCGTCGATGGCGGCGGTGCTGGAATCGGTTGTCGGACATTGGGGATCGATCTTCATCCGCGTCGGGGTGATCGTGTCGGTGCTCGGCGCGTATCTGGCGTGGACCCTGATGGCCGCCGAGGTGCTGTTCATTCCGGCCCAGTCCGAGGACATGCCGCGGTTCTTGGCCCGCACCAACAAACACGGTGCGCCGGTGGCCGCTCTCGTCATGGCCGCGTGCCTGATCTCGCTGCTGCTGGTGGCGCTGCTGTTCGCTGCGGACGCACTGGATTTCATGCTGGACCTGACCGCCGCGCTGTCCCTCATCCCGTACCTCCTCGCGGCCGCATACGCACTGAAGCTTACGGCCACCCGCGAAACCTACGGCGACGGCAAATTCCTTGTGCCAGACATGGTGATCGCCGGCCTCGCCACGGTATACACCCTCTTCCTCGTCTACGCCGCCGGCGTCGACAAGCTCCTGCTGTCCTGCATCCTGTACGCCCCGGCTGCCGCGCTGTACTACAAGGCGCGACGTGAGCGGGGGCTTCGGGTTTTCCGGCCGGCCGAGGCGGCGCTGTTCGGGGTGATTCTCCTCGGTGCCGTCGTGGGTGTGGTGTTCTTGGCAACTGGAGCGATCGAGATCTAGAGGAGCACAAGTGACGAGTCCGTCCGCGAATTACGGCGTTCACTCCGAGGTCGGCAAGCTGCGCAAGGTCCTGGTGTGCTCGCCCGGCCTGGCGCACGAGCGGCTCACCCCGACCAATTGCGACGATCTGCTGTTCGACGACGTGCTGTGGGTGCAGAACGCACGCCGCGACCACTTCGACTTCATCGACAAGATGCGCGACCGCGATGTCGAGGTGGTCGAACTGCACGAGCTCCTCACCGAGACGATGGAGATCCCCGAGGCGAAAGCCTGGCTACTCGACCGCAAGATCGTGCCGAACGAAGTGGGCCTAGGACTCGTCGACGACACGCGCGGCTTCCTGGACTCATTGCAGACCCCGCGACTGACGGAGCTGCTCATCGGCGGGATGTCCACCCGCGATCTGCCGTCAGAGATTCAGTCGGGTTACCGGGCCCTGGCGCGCGAGGCCGCCGGCGTCACGGAGTATCTGATGCCGCCGCTGCCCAACACTCTGTACACCCGCGACACCACCTGCTGGATTTATCAAGGCCTTACGCTCAATCCGCTGTTCTGGCCTGCTCGACACGACGAGACGTTGTTGATGAAGGCCATCTACGAATTCCACCCCGACTTCGTCGGCTCGACCGTGTGGTGGGGTGACCCGGAGGAGTCGTGGGGGATGTCGACGATCGAGGGCGGCGACGTCCTCGTGCCGGGTAACGGAGTCGTCATCATCGGCATGAGCGAACGCACCTCACGTCAGGCGATCACCCAGGTCGCGGCCAAGCTGTTTGCCGAGAATGCCGTCACCAAGGTCATCGTCGCAGGAATGCCCAAGCTGCGTGCGGCCATGCATCTCGACACGGTCTTCACGTTCGCCGACCATGACGTTGTCACGCTGTATCCGGACATCGTCGATTCGATACAGACATTCGTCCTGCATCCCATCGATGCGGATCCTGGCGTCGAGGTGGAGGAGGCAAGCAAACCATTTGTCGAGGTGGTCGCCGACGCGCTTGGGCTCGACGCGCTGCGGGTGGTGGAAACCGGTGGCACGAAATACGATTCGGAGCGCCAGCAGTGGGACAGCGGCAACAACCTGGTGGCCGTCGAGCCAGGGGTGGTGTTCGCCTATGACCGCAACACCCACACCAACACCTTGTTGCGCCGGGCCGGCATCGAGGTGATCACCATCGTCGGAGCCGAGCTCGGCCGCGGGCGCGGCGGTGGGCACTGCATGACCTGCCCGATCATCCGCGACCCGATCGATTGACCCGGAGCCGCCCCGGCGGCGACATCGGACCCCGCCGTCAGGGTTACTAGAACACGTTCCAGTTCGGCTGTTAGCCTGGTCCGCAGCTTCACGAAAGGAGCAGCGGTGACGGCGACAGGCGGGCCCCTGGAAGGGCGAGTGGCATTCATAACCGGGGCCGCGCGCGGCCAGGGTCGGGCGCATGCGGTCCGGCTGGCCAAAGACGGTGCCGACATCATCGCGATCGACCGCTGCGCACCGGTGTCCGACACCATCACCTACCCGATGCCGACATCAGAGGACCTCGCCGAAACGGTGCGCCAGGTGGAGGCGGCCGGCCGCAAGGCGCTGGCGCGTGAGGTCGACATCCGCGACCTGGCCGGTCAGCAGCAGGTGGTTGCCGATGGCATCGAGCAGTTCGGCCGGCTGGACATCGTTGTCGCCAACGCCGGCGTTCTGAGCTGGGGACGGCTCTTCGAGATGTCGGAAGAGCAGTGGGACACGGTCATCGACGTCAACCTGAACGGGTCCTGGCGCACCGTTCGCGCGGCCGTTCCCGCGATGATCGAAGCGGGAAACGGTGGCTCCATCATCATCGTCAGCTCGTCGGCGGGCACCAAGGCCACGCCCGGTAACGCGCACTACTCGGCGTCCAAGCACGGCCTCGTCGCCCTGACGAACGCGTTGGCGATCGAGGCGGGCGAGTTCGGCATTCGGGTCAACTCGATTCACCCCTACTCGATCGACACCCCGATGGTCGAGAAGGAGGCGATGATGGAACTGTTCGGCAAGTTCCCGACATTCATCCACAGCTTCTCGCCGTTCCCGTACAAACCCGTCAGCCAGGAGGGCATGTCGAGTTTGCAGGACTTCATGACGGCCGAAGAGGTTTCGGACGTGGTCGCGTGGTTGGCCAGCGACGCGTCAGCGACGATCTCGGGAAGTCAGATCGCGGTCGACCGGGGAACCGCGAAGTTCTAATTCGGCAGCACCAATATGGGCACCGGGCTGTGCCGCACGATCTTGGTGCCCTTCGAGCCGAGGAACACCCGCGCAATCGCCCCCTGAGGCGACGTTCCGATCGCCAGGAGCTCACCGTCCTCCCATTCGGCGGCGTCGAGCGCTTGGTCCCAGCCGTTGCCGGTGACGACCTGGAGTTCGGTGTCCTCACCGACGACCCCGTCGGACTTCAGCTTGGCCAACGCTTCTCGCGCCTGCGATGCCCAGGCTGCCAGCAGCGAGTCCTCGGCGTGCAGACCCACCTCGGGTGGATACATGGTGCGCCCGCGCACCGCGAAGGTGATCACCCGCAGCGGAACCTCCAGTTGCGCTGCCAGCGCCGCGACGCGTTCCACCACGTGTCGCGACTCCTCGGTCCCGGGATACGCGGCCGTGAGCCGGGTCAGCCCGTGCGACTTGGAGCCGCGATAGCCGCGCGGGCAGATCGCCAACGGTACGGGTGACGAGTGCAGCAGCCGGTCGCTCGTCGATCCGACCACCACCTGCCCGAGACTGCCGTCGGAGGCCGAACCCAGCACCAGCGCTTCGGCTTTCAGCTCCTCGACGGCGGCCAGCAGGCCGCCGGCCGCGGAGCGGTGGGCGTACTTGTGAAAGCTGACCTCGAGGTCGGGGTCCAGCTTTGCGACGCACTGGCTCGCCTGCGTTGCGGAGTCGGCGGCGAGCCTGTCCGCATACTGAGCGTATTCGGCGTCGATGCGTGCGAGCGAAACCGTGGTCCACGGTTTGGGCACCACCGTGACGACGGACAGCGACGTCTTGAGGGTGCGCGCCGCCTCCACGCCCAGGTGCAGCGCGGAGATGCCGGCCTTGCCTGCGAGGAATCCGACGATGACCGTCATGGCGCATCCTTTGGCGGAGTGACGATTTCGACATCCTCGATACCGGGGGCCGCCGATTCGATGATAACGTCCCCGCCGTCGTTGAGTGCGCTGTGCTTGCGTCCCCACAGCAGGTAGAACGCCCACACCACCAAAACCCATGCGCTGAAGGCGATCCAGGTGTACCAGTGCAGGCTGTACAGGATGTAGCCGCAGGCGATCACGGACAGGACGGGCGTGATCGGGTAGAGCGGTACCTTGAATCCGCGGGGTAGATCGGGTTCGCGCACCCGCAGGATGATGACGCCGATCGACACCACGATGAACGCGGTCAGGGTGCCGATCGAGACCATGTCGATCAGCTTGTTCAGCGGAATGAAGGCGGCGAGCAGGCTGACCACGATCGCGACGATGATCGTGTTGTTCACCGGCGTCATGCTCTTTGGGTTCACCTTGGCGAACATCGACGGCAGCAGGCCGTCGCGGCCCATCGCGAACAGGATGCGGGTCTGGCCGTACATCGTCACCAACGTCACCGAGAAGATCGAAATGACGGCGCCTGCCGCCAGCACCGTGCTCCACCAGGTGGCGCCGGTGACATCGTCGAGGATCTGGGCGAGTCCGGCGGACTGACCGTCGAAGAGTTCCCACTTCTGAGCGCCGATCGCCGCGATGGCGACGAGGACATAGACGCCTGTGACGATCAGCAGCGCAGCGATGATGGCTCGCGGCATGGTCTTCTGCGGGTTCTTGACTTCGTCGCCCGCTGTGGATACCGCGTCCAGGCCGATGTAGGAGAAGAAGATCACTCCCGCGGCGGAACCGACGGCCGCGACGCCGAACGGTGCGAAGTTCGCGAAATGGTCGGCATTGAAGGCGGTGAACGCGATGATCGCGAACAGGCCGAGCACACCCAGCTTGATGACCACCATGACGGTGTTCACCACCGCGGACTCGCTGGCGCCCCGAATCAGCAGCAGCGCGCACAGCACCACGAGCACGACGGCGGGCAGGTTGATCCAGCCCTGGGCATGGCCCTCGGCGACTTCGTCCCACGGTGCCGCGATGATCTGGTCGGGCAGCTGCCATCCATTGAAGACGTTGGCGAACAGCTTGTTCAGATACTGACTCCACCCGACGGCGACGGCCGCGGTCGAGACACCGTACTCGAGTAGCAGGCACGCCGCGACGCCCATGGCGACGAACTCGCCGAGCGTGGTGTACGCATACGAGTACGTCGAGCCGGAAACCGGTACCGCCGAGGCCATCTCGGCGTAGCAGATCGCTGCCAGGCCGGCTGCGATGCCCGCGATGATGAACGAGACGACCACGGACGGTCCGGCGACCGGCACCGCGTCCTGTAGGACGAAGAAGATGCCGGTGCCGACCGTGGCGCCGACGCCGAACATCGTCAGCTGGAAGGTGCCGATCGTCCGCTTCAGGTGGTCGTCCGCGCCGTGCGCGACCGCTGCGCCTACTACCGGGCGCCGGCGCAGCATTTGTCGGGACAGGCTCACGGTGGGTGTCGTCATTCTGCCTCCTGCACACCTGGAGTTAGGAAGTACCCGACTAGTGTCAACCCAGATCGGCCAGAACGTCGGCGAACTGATCAATCGCCCAGTCGATCTCTTCCGCGGTGATGACCAGCGGCGGCGCGAAACGCAGCGTCGAGCCGTGAGTGTCCTTCACCAGGACACCGCGTTGCGCCAACTTCATGCTGATCTGCTTGCCGGTGCCCAGCGCAGGATCGATGTCCACGCCGGCCCACAGGCCCATACCGCGCACGGCGACGACGCCGGATCCGATGAGGGCGCGCAGCCGTGCGTGCAGGTGCTCGCCGAGTTCTGCTGAACGGGACTGGAACTCGCCGCGGGCCAGCATCGCCACCACCGTGGTGCCGATCGCAGCAGCCAGCGGATTGCCGCCGAACGTCGAACCGTGTTCACCGGGGTGCAGCACACCGAGGACGTCTCGGTCGGCCACGACGGCGGAGAGCGGAACCACACCGCCACCGAGGGCCTTGCCGAGCAGATAGATGTCGGGCACGACGCCGAAGTGGTCGCATGCGAGCGTGCGCCCTGTTCGCGCCAGCCCCGACTGGATCTCGTCGGCGATCATCAACACGTTGTGTTCGGTGCACAGTGCGCGTACCCGAGGCAGGAAGTCGGCGGGCGGAACGATGATTCCGGCTTCGCCCTGGATCGGCTCGAGCAGAACCGCGACGGTGTTCGCGTCGATCGCGGACGCCAGCGCATCGGCGTCACCGAAGGGCGCCGCGTGGAACCCAGGGGTGTACGGACCGAACCCCCGTCGCGCGGTCTCGTCGTCGGAGAAGCTGATGATCGTCGTGGTGCGACCGTGGAAGTTGTTGTGTGCTACCACGATATTGCTCTGTCCGGCGGGCACACCCTTGACGTCGGTGCCCCATTTCCGGGCAACCTTGATGCCGCTCTCCACGGCTTCGGCACCGCTGTTCATCGGCAGCACCATGTCTTTGCCGCAGAGGTGGGCAAGCGCCGCACAGAACTGCCCGAGCCGATCGGAGTGGAACGCCCGGCTCACCAGCGTCAGTTTGTCCAACTGCGCGTGGGCGACAGCGGTGATCTCCGGATTGCGGTGGCCGAAGTTCACCGCCGAGTAGGCCGAAAGGCAGTCGAGGTAGCGACGGCCTTCGACATCGGTGATCCATACACCGTCCGCACTGGCCGCAACAACAGGAAGCGGTGAGTAGTTGTGTGCGACGTAGCGGTCGTCGACGGCTATCGCGAGCTCGGTGTCGGTGGTCACGGCATCAAGGATCGTCACGGATGTACCTCCAGGGTGCAGCATTTGATGGATCCGCCGCCCTTGAGCAGCTCGGACAGATCAACGCCGATCGGCCGGAATCCGGCGTCGGACAGCTGCTCGGCGAAACCGGTTGCGGCGGCGGGCAATACCACGTTGCGCCCGTCAGACACGGCGTTCAGGCCCAGTGCGTACGCATCGGCACTAGTCACCTCGATGGCGTCGGGAAACAGTTCGAGCAGCTTCGTCCGCGACCTTTCGGTGAAAGCCGGCGGGTAGAAAGCGATCGCGGTGTCGTCGAGCACCGCGAGGGCGGTGTCGAGGTGATAGAAGCGCGGATCGACCAGTTCGAGGCTGACGACGGGCATTTCGACGATCGCGGCGATCTCGTCGTGCGCCTGGTGTTGCGTGCGGAAACCGTGGCCCGCCAGGATGATCGCGCCGACGACGAGGAGATCACCTTGGCCCTCGTTGATGTGTCGGGTCTCGGCGACGTCGTAGCCGTGGCGAGTCATCCACTCGGCGTAGGCCGCCGATTCGCCGGCGCGCTGCGGATACGCGAACCGGGCGGCAACTGCTTTGTCGTTCACGATCAGTCCGCCGTTGGCGGCGTACACCATGTCCGGCAATCCGGTCACAGGCTCCACGAGCTCGACGGTGTGGCCGAGTTCTTTGTACGTCTGGCGCAGCGTCTCCCACTGGCCCAGCGCGACATGAGTGTCGACGGGCACCGACGTGTCCATCCACGGGTTGATCGCGTACTCGACGGCGAAGAACGTCGGCGCCGTCATGGCGTAATGGCGGGGACGGGACGTGCGGATCGAGGATGCGCGCTCAGCGGTGGCGACATCGGATATCGTCATAAATCAACGATATGGCCCATCAATTTTGCAATCAATCGCCGTTTGTTGCAAATTGACACTCTATCCATTACACCATGTGTGGAATCATAGAGATTTATTGCGTGGAGGTGCTCATGGACCGCCTGGACGAGACCGACGAGCGCATCCTGGCCGCGCTCGCCAACGACGCGCGCGCCACCTACGCCGAGATCGGCGCGCAGGTGAACCTCTCGGCGCCCGCAGTGAAGCGCAGGGTCGATCGACTGCTCGACAACGGGGTCATCCGCGGGTTCACGACCGTGGTCGACCGCAGCGCGCTCGGCTGGAACACCGAGGCGTACGTGCAGGTGTTCCGTCACGGCACGATCGCGCCGGAACAGTTGCGCGCGGCCTGGATCGGCATCCCCGAGGTGATCGGTGCGGCCACCGTGACCGGTACCGCCGACGCGATCCTGCATGTGCTCGCCCGCGATATGCGCCATCTCGAAGAGGCGCTCGAACGCATCCGTTCGGCGGCCGACGTCGAGCGCAGCGAGAGCATCGTCGTACTCACCAACATCATCGACCGGGACCGCGGCTGACGGGGTGGCCGCCAATTGGCTTCGGCCGTCGTGCAAAATTTGCCCATGTCCACGCGTGGAGGAGTCTTCATCGTCGGCGGCGGCCTGGCCGCGGCCCGCACGGCCGAACAGCTACGGCGGTCGGAATACACCGGGCCGGTCACCATCGTCAGCGACGAGGACCATCTGCCGTACGACCGGCCGCCGCTGTCGAAGGAAGTGCTGCGCGCCGAGACCGACGACGTCACCCTCAAGCCCGCCGAGTTCTACGACGAGAACAACATCACGCTGCTGCTCGGCAATGGTGCCCGGTCGGTGGACACGGCGAACCAGAAGCTGACCCTTGCCGATGGCACCGAGCTGTCCTACGACGAACTGATCATCGCCACGGGCCTCGTGCCCAAGCGCATCCCGTCGTTCCCGGATCTCAAGGGGATACACGTGCTGCGCAACTTCGACGAGAGCATCGCGCTCCGGCAGGAGGCGGGCTCGGCGCGACGTGCAGTGGTGGTCGGTGCGGGATTCATCGGTTGTGAGGTGGCGGCGAGCCTGCGCGGACTAGGAGTCGACGTCGTGCTGGTCGAACCGCAGCCGTCACCGCTGGCGTCGGTGCTCGGCGGACAGATCGGCGATCTGGTCGCCCGACTGCACCGCGCCGAAGGAGTCGATGTCCGCTGCGGAGTCGGTGTCTCCGAAGTCGGCGGAACCGATCGCGTCCAGAAGGTCACCCTCGACGACGGCACCGAGCTCGACGCGGATCTGGTGGTGGTCGGCATCGGTTCGCATCCGGCCACCGAATGGCTTGCCGACAGCGGTCTCGAGATCGACAACGGCATCGTCTGTGATGATCACGGTCGTGCCAGCGCGCCGCATGTGTGGGCGATCGGTGACGTCGCGTCATGGCGCCACACCCTGGGTCACCAAGTGCGCGTGGAACATTGGAGCAACGTCGCCGACCAAGCGCGGGTGCTGGTGCCCGCGATGTTGGGGCAGGACACGCCGTCCACCGTTTCGGTGCCGTACTTCTGGAGTGACCAGTACGACGTGAAGATCCAGTGCCTTGGTGAGCCTGAGGCCGACGACGTCGTCCACGTGGTCGAGGACGACGGTCGGAAATTCCTCGCGTACTACGAGCGCGACGGTGTCGTAGCCGGTGTGGTCGGTGGCGGCATGCCGGGCAAAGTCATGAAGGCCCGCTCGAAGATCGCGGCGGGTGCACCGATTGCCGACGTCCTCGGCTGATCAGCGAATCCGGCGCGCTAATCAACCCTGAGGGTGCGTTAGCGCGCCGAATTCGCAAGTCACAGCTCGCCGAGATAGAACCGCACGCCCTGATCGTCGGTGCACTGCGCCGACCTGCCGTAGGACTGTGTCGACGGCTCCTCGATCACGGTGCCCCCTGCCTCGCGCACCCGAGCCACGGCGGCCTCGATGTCGGTGACGGTCCACATCGGCACTGTGACCGTCTGCGTACTGCCGCCGGCGACGCCTGCCATCGGGTGGGTCTGGGCGATCTGCCAGCCGTCGTCGATGCGACCGGGCTCGAACGACCAGAACAGCAGTCCGCTGTAGAAGGCCCGGAACGCGCCGGAGTCCGGAACTTCGTACGTGATGTACGAAAGCTCGCCTGGCCCAGTACCGTTCAGCGCGGGGCGGGCGATGCCCGGCGCGGGCTGGAACACCGCGAAGCTGGTTCCCGCGGGATCTGTCGCACCGCACAGAACACCGAAGTCGAACTCCTCTGTCGGGTCGGCCGTCCCGCCGGCAGCGACAATCGCCTGCCGTGCCGCGGCCAGATCGGCCACCGCGTAGGAGCACGACATGCCCTGTGGACTGTCGACGCTGAAGATGCCGATGCGCTGATCGGTGTTGGTGACCTGTTGGGTTGCCGGATCGAATTCCCAACCGAGGACGTGGCCATAGAACGCAGCGGCCCGATTGGCGTCCGGCGTCCACACCGAGACGTAACCGACGTCGCCATGCTGGATCGGCACCACCGCCCCGGTGGCCGGACCACTGAGCATCCAGCGATGACCGAAGGGATCGATGATCGCCGCACCTCGCGATCCATGGTCCTCGTACGGCTCTCGCTGCACCCGCGCGCCGCGCTCGCGTGCACGTTCCAGCGCAGCGTCGGTGTCGGTCACCTCCAGCATCAGGCTGACTGAGTTCGCTTGCGGAGCAGGAGCTCTCAGTCCGATCTCCGGATACTCGTCGGCCAGGTAGAGTACGCCGCCGCCCAGCGCCAGCTCGGCGTGCCCGATACGGCCGTCGGCCATCGCGAACGGCTCGCCGATTACGGTGGCGCCCAACGCTTCGACGTACCAGGCGATCGCTTCGCGAGCGTTGGCCACCGTGAGGTACGGCAGCGCGGCAGGTCTCGGCAGGCCGGCCGCGGGGGCGGGCTCGATCAATTCGGCGATAGCGGTATCGGTGCCACTCATGTCAACTCCTTCGGTTCGATTGGGCATGTTCAGTGCGCCTTCCAGTCGTGAGCGCAGCCGGGCTGCGAACGCCGGATCGGGTTGAACGACAGAATCATTGCCATGCAGCACGGTCAGTGGATCGTGGCTGTTGTTCACGACCTCCCTCCTTCCGGCTCCGGATAGTGGGCTCTGAAGGCTCGACGCGCCCGCACCAGCAGCGCCTCGGTGGCGTGCACGGTGCGACCGATCAGCTCCGCACATTCCGGTACGGAACAGTCGTCCATATAGCGCAAGGCCAACACGGTGCGATGTTGCTCGGGCAGCCTGGCCATCACGCTTTCGGCGACGATGCGGTCCAGTTCGGCGTCCCAGTCGTCGCCGGGATCGACGGGCTCGGGCAGCTCGGCGACGGGGATGCTGAACCGGTCGTGGCGACGGCGGTAGTGGTCGGCCAGCTTGTGGCGTGCCACTCCGAGCAGCCACGGCAGCGTGATCGGCGGCGGCGCGTCCTTTCGCGCGGCGTCCATCGCCGCCAGGAACGTGTCCGACGTCAGGTCTTCAGCCGTTCCGCGGTCGCTGCAGCGCCGAACGAAGTAGCCGTAGACCACCGGCATCGATTCGTCGTACATCGCCAGCAGCTGGCGCGGAGCGGCATTGCCATCCGGTTCGGCGCTCACACCGTTATCGTCGCCGCCGCGGCCGGAACTCCGACGCGCTAACGGCGAATTTCTTCAGCGGGTCGGGTCGTCCAGCGCCTTCAGCCCATCGCTGACGGTGTCGAAGGCGTCGCCGAGCGCCTGCTGAAGCGACACCGACTCGTCGTCGAGCCAATTCTGGTAGGCCGACAAGGCGACGCCGAGCATCGTCCACGCCACCGTCTGGGGCACGAGATCACTCTGTTTCATCTCGAGCCTGCGTGCGACGAACGCGACGACGACGGCTCGCCAGCCCGCGTACATCGTCATCGAGTAGGCCTGAAGCGCCGCGGTCTGGAGGATCACACGCATCCGCTGCCGGTGTCGCGCGGTCTCCGCGTCGTCAAAGGTGTTGAACGCCAACAGCGCCGTGCGCAATGCAGCGTCGATTCCGACGTCGGGGTCGAGATCGGAGAGCAGGTCGCGCATACGGGCGAGATGCGCCTCGAAGTCGCCCCAGGGCAGTGCGTTCTTCGACGGGTAGTAGCGGAACAAGGTGCGCCGCGCGATACCAGCGGCCTCGGCGACGTCGTCGACGCTCACGTCGTCGAAGCCACGGGCGGCGAAGAGCTCTATCGCGACGTTGCTGATGTGTTCCCAGCTCGTCGACCGTCGCCGGCCGACTCGATGCTGGGAATCCGGGTGCACGTCGCTCCTTTTCCAGGGCCGGCTTTCATTCTGGCACTCGATGCCATATTATTGCGATCTCGATCACAGTTTGTCGAGATCCTGTCAAGGAAAGGTGCGGATAGTGGAGCCGAATCAGACAGTAGATGCCTCGGGCGACGAGCTCGTCACCGAGACCCTGGTCGAAGAGGTGTCGATCGACGGGATGTGCGGGGTCTACTGACTGTGACCTCGTCAGCAGCTGAGACCGGGACCGGCATCGCGTTCGATCCCGACCTCGGTTGGCGGCTTCACCCACAGGTGGCCGTGCGGCCCGAACCGTTCGGTGCGCTGCTGTATCACTTCGGTACGCGCAAGCTGTCGTTCTTGAAGAATCGGACGATCGTCGAGGTGGTCAACTCGCTGGCCGACCACCCCGACGTCCGGTCCGCCTGCTGCGCCGCCGGAATCGACGACGCACAGCAGGCCCCCTACCTCCACGCCCTGCGCGTGCTCGCCCAATCGAAAATGTTGGTGCCGCAATGACATCTCTGCAACCCGTTCCACGGCTGATCGAGCAGTTCGAGCACGGACTGGATGCGCCCATCTGCCTGACATGGGAACTCACCTATGCCTGCAACCTGGCGTGTGTGCACTGTCTGTCTTCGTCGGGCAAGCGCGATCCGCGCGAGCTGAGCACTCAGCAGTGCAAGGACATCATCGACGAACTCGAACGTATGCAGGTGTTCTACGTCAACATCGGCGGTGGCGAACCGACTGTGCGGTCGGACTTCTGGGAGCTCGTCGACTACGCCACCGACCACCACGTCGGCGTCAAGTTCTCCACCAACGGGGTCCGCATTTCACCGGAGGTGGCCGCACGCCTGGCGGCAAGTGACTACGTCGACGTGCAGATCTCGCTGGACGGCGCGACGGCAGAGGTCAACGACGCCGTTCGGGGAGCGGGCTCGTTCGCGATGGCGATCCGCGCGCTGGAGAACCTCGCCGACGCCGGCTTCAAGGACGCCAAGATCTCGGTGGTGGTGACGCGCGAGAACGTCGACCAGCTCGACGACTTCGCCGCTCTGGCAGCGCGTTACGGCGCCACCCTGCGGATCACCAGGCTGCGGCCGTCCGGCCGCGGCGCCGACGTGTGGGATGAACTGCACCCCACCGCTGAGCAGCAGGTCCAGCTCTACGACTGGCTGGTGGCCAAGGGCGACGGCGTCCTCACCGGCGACTCCTTCTTCCACCTGTCGGGGCTCGGGGAACCGGGTGCGTTGGCGGGCCTGAATCTGTGTGGCGCGGGCCGCGTGGTCTGCCTGATCGATCCTGTCGGCGACGTGTACGCGTGCCCGTTCGCGATCCAC
This sequence comes from Mycolicibacterium rhodesiae NBB3, assembly GCF_000230895.2. Next base: position 724,970 of record NC_016604.1, on the reverse strand, counting down.
GACCGCTTCCTGGCGGGAAACATCCTGACCGATAACGGTTTTGACAACGTGTGGAAGAACGCTCCGCTGTTTCGCGAACTGCGCGAACCTCAATCCGCAGGGGCTTGCAACAGCTGCGGGCACTACGACAGCTGCCGCGGTGGGTGCATGGCCGCGAAGTTCTTCACCGGACTACCGATGGACGGTCCGGATCCCGAATGTGTCCAGGGCTACGGGGCGCCGGCGTTGGCCGCCGACCGCGTGAAGCCGAAGTCCAGTGTCGATCACTCGCGTAGTCAGCCGGTCATGCTGAAATTAATGACAAGCCCGCCCCGCCCTAATGTCGGCGCCGGGGCGCCTCCGGCGAGACTCTGTAACGAAAGCCCGGTGTAACTCATGGCCGACGTCTGGTTCGAGACCGTGGCAGCCGCTCAGGAGCGGGCGAAGCGGCGACTGCCCAAACCCGTGTACTCGGCGTTGCTCGCCGCAAGCGAGCGGGGTGTCACCGTCGCTGACAACGTCGACGCGTTTTCCCAGCTGGGCTTCGCGCCGCACGTCATCGGCGCGACGGAGAAACGAGATCTCGCGACAACTGTTATGGGTCAGGATATTTCACTTCCCGTCCTGATTTCGCCGACGGGTGTGCAGGCGGTCCACCCCGATGGCGAGATCGCTGTCGCGCGGGCTGCCGCAGCGCGAGGCACCGCGATGGGTCTGTCCTCGTTCGCGAGCAAGCCGATCGAAGAGGTCATCGCCGTCAACCCCAAACTCTTCTTCCAGGTGTATTGGCTCGGTGGCCGCGACGCGATCGCGGCGCGGGTCGAACGGGCGCGCGCGGCCGGCGCCGTCGGCCTGATCGTCACCACCGACTGGAGCTTCTCGCACGGTCGCGACTGGGGAAGCCCGAAGATCCCCGAAGAGATGAACCTGCGCACGACCGTGCGAATGATGCCGACAGGGCTGACCAGGCCGGGCTGGCTGTGGCAGTGGGGTAAGACCCTGCGTCCGCCCAACCTGCGGGTTCCCAACCAGGCGGCGCGCGGTGAAGCCGGTCCGCCGTTCTTCGCGGCCTACGGCGAATGGATGGCCACCCCGCCGCCCACGTGGGAAGACATCGCCTGGCTGCGTGAGCTGTGGGGCGGGCCGTTCATGCTCAAGGGCATCATGCGGGTAGATGACGCGAAACGCGCTGTGGACGCCGGTGTTTCGACAATTTCGGTGTCAAACCACGGCGGCAACAACCTCGACGGCACGCCGGCGTCGGTACGGGCACTGCCAGCGATCGCCGCCGCGGTCGGCAACGATGTCGAGGTGGTCCTCGACGGCGGCATCCGGCGCGGCAGCGACGTGGTGAAGGCCGTGGCCCTCGGCGCACGTGCGGTCATGATCGGCAGGGCCTACCTCTGGGGCCTGGCGGCCAACGGCCAGGCAGGTGTCGAGAACGTGCTCGATGTTCTGCGCGGCGGCATCGACTCGGCCCTAATGGGTCTGGGCCACTCGTCGGTGCACGACCTCTGCGCCGACGACGTGTTGGTGCCCGACGGCTTCACGCGGGCGCTCGGCGTACCCCGCACGCCTTCGGCCTGACCGCAACGCCTCGACCAGGCAATCTCCTGGTACAGACGTGGCGCAGGAGACGTACGTGAACCATCGACTGTCGCTGTCGTAAATTTCTGGAAATGAATTCCAGCGCATGCACCAACAATTGGCGCACACCAGGTGAATTCGGCCTACCATCGGGCAGTGACCTCTGGAAGCGAGCTCGCGAACGCGACGTCGCAGCAGCTGCGGAGCACGTCATCAGCATTGATCGTCCCCGTCGGCTCCACCGAACAGCATGGTCCCCACCTGCCGCTCGACACCGACAGCCGCATTGCGACCGCCGTCTCCCGTGCCGTCGCCGCGCAGCTCGCAGGGGATGAATTGAAGTGGATGGTCGCGCCGGCCATCGCGTACGGCGCCAGCGGTGAGCACGAGGAATTCAGTGGGACCGTTTCGATCGGCACGTCTGCGCTGCGTCTGTTGCTCGTGGAGTTCGGCAGGTCCGCATCGCGCTGGGCGTCGCGTGTGGTGTTCGTCAACGGGCACGGAGGCAATATGGAGGCGCTGACCGCGGCCGCCGCCCTGCTCCGGTACGAGGGTCGCGACGTGGGCTGGTGCTCGTGCAGCGCCGAGAACGCGGACGCCCACGCGGGCCATACCGAAACCTCTGTATTGCTACATATTTCGCCGGCTGACGTATGGACCGACGAACGGGTTCCCGGCAACCAGGCCCCGCTGAGGCAGCTGATGCCGGCGATGCGACAAGGTGGCATCGCCGCGGTCAGCGAGGTGGGTATCCTCGGTGATCCCACCACTGCGAACGCAGCGGAGGGTGCCCGCATCTTCAGTGAGATGACCAGCGGGTGTCTGCGGCGCGTCACCCGGTGGACGCCTGACCGGGACGGGATGCTGACATGACCGGACCACGGTTACCCGACGGCTTCGCCGTCCAGGTGGATCGCCGCGTGAAGGTCCTCGGTGAGGGCTCGGCGCTACTCGGCGGGTCGCCGACGCGTCTGCTTCGCCTGGCGCCCGCGGCGCAGACCATGCTCACCGGTGGCCGGCTCGAAGTCCACGACGCGGTCAGCGCGCAGCTGGCACGCACCCTGCTCGACGCGACGGTCGCACATCCGCGGCCGGCGACCGGACCGTCGCATCGCGATGTCACAGTTGTTATTCCGGTGCGGGACAACATTTCTGGCCTCAGAAGACTGGTGGCGGCACTTCGCGGCATGCGGATCATCGTCGTCGACGACGGATCGGCAACGCCCGTTCAGCAGGCCGACTTCGCGCAGATGTACAGCGATGTTCAGATCTTCCGGCACGAGCGCAGCAAGGGCCCGGCGGCCGCCCGCAACACCGGCATGGCGGCCTGCCACACCGACTACATCGCCTTCCTCGACTCCGACGTGGTGCCGCGGCGCGGGTGGCTGGAGGCGCTGCTCGGTCACTTCTGCGATCCGGCGGTGGCACTGGTCGCCCCGCGCATCATCGGCCTCCGCGAACCGGACAACCTGGTGGCGCGCTACGAGGCCGTCAGGTCCTCCCTCGATCTCGGCCTCCGTGAAGCGCCTGTCGTACCCTTCGGGACGGTGTCGTATGTGCCCAGCGCGGCGATCATCTGCCGCAGCACCCTGCTCAAGGAGCTTGGCGGCTTCGACGAGACGCTCAAGTCCGGTGAGGACGTCGATCTGTGCTGGCGGTTGGTCGAGGCCGGGGCCAGGATGCGCTACGAACCCGTCGCGCTGGTCGCTCACGATCACCGGACTCAGCTGCGAGAATGGTTGTCGCGCAAGTCATTCTACGGCGAATCAGCTGCTCCGCTCTCGGTCCGCCACCCCGGCAAGACGGCACCGCTGGTCATCTCGGGATGGACCCTGGTCGCCTGGATGCTGATGGCGATGGGGTCTGGCATCGGGTATCTGGCGTCCGTGGTGGTCGCCGGCATCACCGGTCGTCGCATCGCACGGTCGCTGTCTGCCGTCGAAACGGAACCGAAGGAAGTCGCCGTCGTGGCCGCCCATGGACTGTGGTCCGCTGCGCTGCAGCTGGCATCGGCCATCTGCAGGCACTACTGGCCCGTCGCCTTCGTCGCCGCCGCGCTCTCGAGACGATGCCGACAAGTGGTGCTGGTGGCGGCCATCGTCGACGGCGTGGTGGACTGGATCACCCGCAACGGTAAGGGCGACGACGACACGAAACCGGTCGGGCTGCTCACCTACATCCTGCTGAAGCGGCTCGATGACATTGCCTATGGCGCGGGGCTATGGACCGGAGTGGTGCGCGAGCGGCACCTCGGTGCGCTCAAGCCCCAGATCCGGACCTGAAGGCGGCCTTGCACAGCGATGTTCTGATCATCGGTGCCGGTAGCGCCGGATCGGTATTAGCGGAACGACTTTCGGTAGATGCGGCCCGCCGAGTCACCGTGGTGGAGGCAGGTCCCGGCCTGTCCGACTCCGTCGCACTCAGCCAGATCGGCGACGGTCTGCGGCTGCCGATCGGCACCGCGAGCTCGGTGGTCCGGCGGTATCCGACCACATTGACCGAGGCTCCCGAACGGCACGCGCAGATCATGAGGGGCGCGGTCGTCGGCGGATCCGGCGCCGTCAACGGCGGCTACTTCTGCCGGGGACTGCCGTCGGACTTCGACGGGTGGGGGTTGCCCGGGTGGGCGTGGTCGGACGTCCTTCCGCACTTCCGGGCGATCGAAACCGACCGCGACTTCCAGGGTCCGCTGCACGGCGGTACTGGTCCGATCCAGGTTCAACGCGTCAATGAGTTCGACGGGTGCACAGCAACATTCGTCGATGCGGCGATCGCTTCAGGATACGTCTGGATCGATGACCTCAACGGGTCGACACCGGAGGCGCCGCTGCCGTCGGGCATCGGTGCGGTGCCGCTGAACATCAACGGTGGTACCCGGGTCGGGCCGGGTGGGGCATACCTGAAACCGGCCATGCATCGCGAGAATCTGACGGTCCTGACCGATACCCGGGTCAGGCGCATCCGGATCACCGGTGGCCGCGCCGTCGGCGTGGAGTGCGTCGGTCCTGATGGAGCATCCGGCCTGACCGCGGATCGAATCGTGTTGTCGGCCGGTGCGATCGGGTCATCACACCTGTTGATGCTTTCGGGTATCGGGCCCTGCGATGTATTGAAGGCCGCGGGGGTACCCGTCATCGCCGACCTGCCGGTCGGCGCGGCGTCGTCGGACCATCCCGAGTGGGTTCTGCCGGTCGACTGGACCGAGACTCATGGCCTTCCCCCGCTGGAGGCCATCCTCTCGACCGATGACGGACTCGAAATTCGGCCCTATACCGCAGGTTTCGGCGCGATGGTGAGCGGAAGCCGCGACGACCCAGCCGACCACCCGCACATCGGGGTCGCCCTGATGCAACCGCAGTCACGCGGGAGGGTGCGGTTGAGGTCCGCCGATCCGGACGTTCTTCCCACCATCCAGCACCGGTACGACAGTGCGCCCGCCGATGTGGCCAAGTTGCGGTCCGGTGCGGCTTTCGCGCGTGAATTAGCCGGTCCAGCAGCGAAATCCGACACGGTGTCCTGGTCGACGTCGCAGCATCTGGCCGGGACCGCAGCCATGGGGCATGACGGCGACCGCGGGGCAGTGGTCGATACACAGTGCCGAGTGCGCGGCATCGACGCGCTATGGGTGGTCGACGGCTCTGTGCTTCCCACCATCACCAGCCGCGGTCCCCACGCGACCATCGTCATGCTCGGCCACCGGGCTGCCGAGTTCATCGCCTGAATTGCCGGCTCCGCCGGCGGCGTCTGAATTGCCGGCACTGCCGGCGGCGTCTGAATTACCGGCTCCGCCGGCGGCGTCTGAATTGCCGGCTCCGCCGGCGGCGTCTGACGCCGACCACCGCGCGATTGTCCGCCGGACGAAGCCGAACTGCTTCCCGTCGCGGCCGGGAGCCCAGATCGCCACGAACGCTGCGGCGGCCGCGAGCACGATGGACAGCACGAGCAACGAAAGGCTCATCGACTCGATGAATGCGGACGTGGCAAGGTCCGCCAAACGTGCTCCCTGCGGGCCCATCTCTTCGGCGATGGCGAGCGCATTCGCGAGGGACTCCAGCGCGCCGCCCCTTATCTGCTCGGGGAATTCGGCCAGAGCAGGTGCAAGCACAGCCCCATACTGCGCAGCGAGCACCGAACCGGCGACGGCGATGCCGACCGCGGCGCCGACCTCGCGAGTGGTGTCGTTGACCGCCGACGCGACGCCCTGCTTCTCAGTGGGCACGGCGTTCATGATCGCCGAGGTCGTCGGTGCCACACACAGGCCGATGCCCGCGCTCGTGACCAGCATGGGCCAGGCGATTTCGACGTAAGACGATCCGGCATCGAGATAGCGCATCAGGAAGAGCCCGACTCCGATGAGGAACAGGCCCACGGCGACGGCTGTTCGCAGGCCTATCTTGGGCAAATAGAGGTGCATGGTCGCGCCGAGGATCAATATCGGCACTGCCAGCGGCGCGAGGGCGAAGGCGGTCTGCAGCGGGCTGTAGCCGAGAACCAGTTGCAGGTATTGCATTTCGATGAAGAAGAAGCCGAAGTTGGCGAAGAACAGGATGGTGATCCCGATCGAGCCGGTTGCGAAGTCCGGCCTGCCGAACAGGCGGACGTCGAGCAGCGGATGCCGTCGTTGCAGTTCCACGGCGCCGAACACCGCTGCCAGCACGACGCCCACCGCCATGCACCCCCATACGATCGGATGCGTCCACCCGCGGACCGGCGCTTCGACGACACCGAAAACGAAGACTGCGACGGCCGAGCCGATCAGTACCGCACCGATGCCGTCGATCGGCGTCGCGGTGTCGTCGCGTGATGACCGAATTGTCAACGTGCAGATGATCAATGCGAGTGCCGACGCGCTGAACGCATAGAAGATCGACTGCCAAGCGAAGTACTGAAGCAGCAGACCCGTGCCCATGAAACCCACGATTGCGCCGGAACTCGCGACGCCCGCCCAGATCCCAACGGCCCTGTTGCGCTCGCTGGTCGGGAACGCCGCGGTCAGTAGCGACAACGTCGCAGGCATGATGAACGCCGCGCCGACACCCGCAAGGGCTCGCGCGAGAATGATCTGGACCGGGCTGTCGAAGAAAACCGGGGCGATCGATGCCACCCCGAATATCGCCAAACCGGCGACCAGTGCGCCGCGTCTGCCGTACCGGTCGCCTATTGCGCCGGCGGGCAACAACAGACACGCCAGCACCAACGTGTATCCATCGACGATCCATGTGAGTTGTGTCTGGGTCGCGGCCGTCTCCACGGCGATGTCGGGGAGTGCGGCGTTGAGCGCGACCATCGACGAGATGACCAACAGCACGTCGAGTGCGGCGACGGTGAGCAACCAGAAGCGTCCGAACCTCGACAGTGTCGCCAGGTTCGCGTCGATATGCTGGTCAGGACTGGTGAGGGTGTCGACCACGTATCGCACTCCTTCACTGGGGATAGTTTTGAGACTAACAGTCTCGTAGCAAGACCAATGGTCTTGTTCCCAACCGAGAGGTGGCGTAAACGATGACCGACCCGCGGCCTGCCCGGTCGCGAGCCCGTTTGCTCGAGGCCGCGACAACGCTGTTGCGTACGGGCGGTCCGAGCGCTGTGACGATCGACGCGGTCACCCGCAGCGCGAACGTGGCCCGAGCCACGCTCTACCGCCACTTCTCCGGCGCCAACGATCTGTTGAGCGCGGCCTTCATGAGTCTGCTGCAACCGGCGCCGATGCCGCCGGCCGGCGACGGCCTGCGGGAGCAGCTGATCGCGGTGGTGGAAGGCTGGTGCGAGGCGATCGCCGAGGTACCCGCCATGCTGACCGCTCTGACATGGCTGGCCTCAGGGCCCGATGCCGGCGACTATTCCGATGTGCGGCAAGCCGATTCGGATTCAACAGGTCCGTTGCGGGCGCGGATCATCCAGCTGTACTCCGTGCCGTTCGACGCGATCTTCGACAGCCCGCAAGCGGCAGCGGAAATCGAGGTGCCCGACCGCATTCAGGCGATCGCGCTGCTCATCGGACCGGTGGTCCTCGGCAGACTCAGCACAGTGGCCGACTTCGACTACTCCGCGTGTGCCGAGGCCGCAGTCGACGGCTTCCTGGCGACCCACGCCAAGTAGTTCAGCGCAACGAATACCGGATCGGTAGGTGCTTGAGCCCGCCGACGAAGGTCGTCGCGGCCAGTTCCGGTTCGCCAGCCAGTTCGATCGACTCCAGCCGGGGGATCAGCTCGGAGAACAAGCTGTTCATCTCCATCCGCGCCAGTGCGGCCCCGAGGCAGAAATGCACGCCGTACCCGAAGGCCACGTGCTTGTTGGGGTCTCGGCTGACGTCGAATCGGAACGGTTCGTCGAAGACCTCTTCGTCGCGATTGCCGGAAACATAAGCCAGATAGACTGATTCGCCCTCCGCGATCGGCACACCGCGAACCTCGGTGTCCTCAGCCGCAGTGCGCATGAACTCCTTGACCGGCGTGGTCCACCGGATCATCTCCTCGACGGCGGTGCCCATCAACGCGGGGTCCTTGCGGAGCCGCTCCAGTTCGCCGGGGTTTTCGATCAGCGCGAGAAGACCGCCCGAAATGGCATCCTTGGTGGTGTCGTGACCTGCGCTGGCGACGATGACGTAGTACGAGGCGGTGTCGACTTCGGAAAGCGGCTCACCGTCGATGCGGCCGTTGGCGATCGCCGATGCCAGGTCGTCGGTCGGGTTCTCACGACGAGACGCCGTCAGCTGAGCGAAGTAATTGAAGAAGTCGAGCAGGATGGTCAGCTGCTCCTCGGGGGATTGGCCGCGCTTGTTGTATTCCTCGTCGTCGCCGCCGAACATCTCCTGAGTGAGCTGGTGCATGCGCGGGAAGTCCTCCTCGGGCAGACCCAGCAGCGACATGATCACGTACAGCGGGAAGTTGACGGCGATGTCGGTGACGAAGTCGCATTCCGGGCCGATGTCACGCATCTTGTCGACATAGCGTTTGGCCAATGCGTCGACGTTGACCTTGAGATCGCGCATTGCCTTGGGGCGGAACCAGTCCGCACCGATCGCCCGCACCTTGCGATGGTGCGGGTCGTCCATGTGGATCAGCGTCCGTAGGCCCATGCCGGCCTCCAACTGCTGCTTGCCGAAGTCGTCGGCCTCGGCGGTGACGAGCAGAGGGCGCGGCTCGGAAAGCCATAGATTGTTGTCGCGCTCGATCGCCATGATGTCGGCATGTTTGGTGATCGCCCAGAACGGCCGGTACGGCGGGTTGTCCACCCATGCCACCGGCGTGTTCGCCCGCAGATGGGTCAGCGCCGCGTGCAGCCGAGCATCGTCGGCGTAGGCCGTCGGATCGGTGAACACTTTCGCGGCGTCATCCATCGTCGGCGTGCTCATATGGGCTCCTTCGGAACAACTTGACGGGTGTCAAGCGCAGTCTATGTGACCGACACCACGTCGTCTCGCGAAGGTGGGTTCCATCACCGCGATGTCATCGCGATGCTGCCGAATCTCAGCGCAGCGCGTACCGAATCGGCAGGTGCTTGAGCCCGCCGACGAAGATCGTCGCGATGAACTCCGGGTCACCGGCCAACTCGATCGAATCGAGTCTCGGTACCAGCGCAGTGAAGAAGCTGTTGATCTCCATGCGAGCCAGGGCGGCGCCGAGGCAGAAATGCACGCCGTATCCGAAGGAGAGGTGCTTGTTCGGGTCACGGCCGACGTCGAAGCGGAACGGCTCGTCGAAGATGTCCTCGTCGCGGTTGGCCGAGACGTAGGACAGCAGCACCGACTCGCCTTCCTTGATCGGCACACCGCGCACTTCGGTGTCGGCCGTGGCGGTGCGCATGAACTCCTTGACCGGGGTGGTCCAGCGGATCATCTCCTCGACCGCGGTGCCCATCAGCTCTGGCTTGGCTTTCAGGCGGGCGAGCTGGTCCTGGTTCTCGATCAAGGCCAGCAGGCCACCCGAGATCGCCGCACTGGTGGTGTCGTGTCCGGCACTGGCGACGATCACGTAATAGGAAAGGCAGTCGATGTCATTGAGGTATTCACCGTCGATCTTGGCGTTGGCGATCGCCGACGCCAGGTCCTCGGTCGGGCTGGCCCGGCGGTCGGCGGTCAGCTTGGTGAAGTACCGGAAGAAGTCGGTGATGACCTCATGCAGTTCCTCGGGGGTCTTGCCGCGGGTGAACTCGTCGTCGTCACCGCCGAACATCTCCTGGGTGAGCTTGAGCATGCGGCCGAAGTCCGACTCTGGAAGGCCGAGCAGCGAAAGGATCACGTAGAGCGGGAAATTCACCGCGACCTCTTGGACGAAGTCGCATTCGGGACCGTCCTCGACCATCTTGTCGACGTAGATCTTGGCGAGCTCGTCCACGCGGGTCTTCAGTGCGCGCATCGCCTTGGGGCGGAACCAGTCGGCACCGATCTTGCGGATGTCGCGGTGCAGTGGGTCGTCCATGTGGATGAGCGTGCGCAGTCCGCCGCCGGCGGCGAGATTGGCCGCCGACAGGTCGTCGGTCGCGGCGGTCTGCAGCATCGGACGCGGTGCGTTGATCCACAGCTCGTTGTCACGCTCGATGGCCATGATGTCGGCATGCTTCGTGATCGCCCAGAACGGCCGGTAGTCCGGCGCGTCGACGAGGGACACCGGGGCGTTGTTGCGCAGGTGGGTCAATGCGGCGTGCAGGCTCGCCTCGTCGGCGTAGGCCCTCGGGTCGGCCAGCACTCTGGCGGCGGCGTCGATGATCGGGGTGCTCATGGGTACCTCGCTTGGGCATTTCTTGACAGGTGTCAAGTGGCTGTGTGACGCCATACTAAGCAACCGCGCGACCGCTTGTCCCGCGAGGTGTCAGTAGGCTCGCGGGGTGCGGACGACGACGGTGGGCAAGGGCCGCCGCCGGGCACTCCCGGTGCTGGTCGTCTTGGCTCTCGTGCTGGCCGGCTGCGGCCGCGGACAGACGGCGACCATCGACATACCGGACGACCCAGGGGTGGTGCGGACCGAATCGGGTGCGGTGCGTGGGACGGTGTCGGCAGATCACCGTCTGTTCGCCGGAATTCCTTATGCCGCACCACCGGTCGGAGCGTTGCGCTGGCAGCCGCCTGCGCCTGTGGCGCAGTGGAGCGGCTTTCGTGATGCCACCCAACCAGGGCCGCGATGCATACAGGACGCCAGCAACGACGTGGATCGCAGTGAAACCAGTGAGGACTGCCTGACGCTGAACGTGTGGACGCCACCCCCGACGGGCGAGCCGCGGCCGGTGATGGTGTGGATTCACGGCGGCAGCTTCATCAACGGCAGCGGCGACATCTACAACGCGCGTCGGTTGGCGAGCCGCGGCGACATGGTCGTCGTGACTATCAATTACCGGCTCGGCGCGCTGGGCTTTCTCGCCCACCCCGCGCTCGGCCCCGCCGGCGATGTCGGCAACTACGGCCTGGCCGACCAGCAGGCCGCGCTGCGATGGGTGCACGACAACATCGCCGCGTTCGGCGGCGATCCGGACAAGGTGACGATCGCGGGGGAGTCGGCGGGGGGCATGGCCGTGTGCGACCACCTCGTCGCTCCGGGGTCGGCCGGGCTGTTCAACGCCGCGATCGTCCAGAGTGGACCATGCCAGGCGCAATACGACCTACCTACCGCCGAGCGAACGAGTGAGAAGTACGCCGCGGATGCAGGATGCGGTGATCCCGCGACGGTTGCGGCCTGTCTTCGCGGACTCCCGCCGGAGCGGCTGCAGACGCCGGTGCTCTACGGGCGCATCGGCACCGAGCAGTTGAGCGGACCCGTGACGGGAACGAGGACATTGCCCGTTGATCCGATGACCGGCGCGGCTCGCGGCGTCGCGGCCAACGTGCCCACGATGATCGGGACGACGGCCGACGAGTTCACCCTGTTCACGGCGCTGCAGTACATCCGCGGGCGTGCGTTCGACGCAACCCACTATCCCGAGTTGTTGTCCCAGGCCTTTGGCGCGAATGCCGGCGTCGTTGCGCAGCAGTATCCGCCGGACCAGTTCGGCGGAAGTGTGCCGCTGGCGTATTCGGCCGCGGTCACCGACGGTGTCTTCGCCTGCCCGGCGGACCGCCTCGCAGGCTCGCTGTCCACGAACCAGCCCGTCTATTTCTCCGAATTCGACGACCCCGGCGCGCCGGCTCCCGAGCCGCTGCACACCGCGCCGTTTCCCGTCGGCGCCGGCCATTCGCTGGAGCTGCGGTATCTGTTCGATGTGGGCGGGGCACCTGCGCTGGATCCCGCGCAGCAGCGGTTGTCCGACGAAATGATCGACTACTGGATTGGATTCATTTCAAGCGGTTCGCCTGGGGCCGGGTGGCCGGCGATGCACGGAGATGCAGGCGAGCGAATATCGTTGCAGCCTAACGGAAATCGGGTAATCGCCGATTTCGGCGAGACGCACAGGTGTGATTTTTGGGCCGGGCTGAAAAGCTGAGCCGGTTTCCGGTATCGCACCGGTAGCGAATCGGCGATAGCATGGCCGCGGGCGGGGGCCGAGGGGGCGTCGTGGCGGGTTTGGATCGGGTCAGCGGATACGACGCGTTCTTCCTCGAACTGGAGTCGGTCACGCAACCGGTGAACGTGTGCTGTCTGCTCGAACTCGATACGTCGACCATGCCGGGTGGATACAGCTACGGCCGGCTCGTCGAGTCGCTGGATGCCCGGGTCGCGGCGGCTCCCGACTTTCGCCTCAAACTGGCTGACAGCCAACTGAATCCGGCGAACCCGGTCTGGGTCGAAGATCTGGATTTCCGCATCGACCGCCACGTTCATCGCATCGGGCTTCCGCGGCCGGGCGGTCGATCCGAGTTGGCCGAGATCTGCGGGCACATCGCCGCACTGCCGCTGGACCGGTCACGTCCGCTGTGGGAGATGTGGGTCATCGAGGGTCCCGATGACGCCGACTCCGTCGCGGTGATGATGAAGTCCCATCACGCGGCCGTCGACGGCGTCGGGGGAGCAGACCTGCTGATGCACCTGTGCGGTATCGACACAAGGGTGCCCGTACCCGTGGCCGAGCCGGTGAGCGGACCGCCAGTCGCAGGCCGAATCGAGATGGCCGCGGCGGGCATCGCCGACGTCATCCGCCGGCCGTGGCGGCTGGTCAACGTTGTTCCCGACACCGCGCGGACGGTCGTGCACACCGTGCAGCGCGCGGTCAGTGGCGAGGCGATGGCGCCACCCTTCGTGGCTCCGTGCACCCCTTTCAACGCACCGTTCACCAGCCGACGGAACATCGCCTTCACTCGTGTCGATCTGGCGGACGTCAAGAAGGTCAAGGAAAAATTCGGGATCACCGTCAACGATGTGGTGGTCGCGATGACGGCGGGCGCCCTGCGCCAGTTCCTTTCCGATCGTGGGGAACTCCCCGAGGGGCCGTTGGTCGCGACGGTGCCGATGTCGACCCGGGACAAGTCGGACCGGCCCGGGCGCAACCACACGATGTGGATGTTCTGCCGGCTTGCCACCGACGTCGAGGACGTCGCCGAGCGGCTCGAGATCATCTGCGGCAACCTGGCGCATGCCAAAGGCCACGGCAACGAGATGGCTCCCACGCTCATCCAGGATTGGACCGAGTTCCTCGGCAGGTCGGCGCTGAACGCGGTGGTCCGGTTGGCCCGCAACATTCCGCTCCCCGACCGGCCGATCCACAATCTCGTCCTGTCGAACGTTCCCGGCCCTCAGCAGCCGCTCTACTTCTTGGGCTGTGCCATCACCGCGCAGTATCCGTTCGGGCCGCTCGTGATCGGTGCGGGCCTCAACGTGACTGTGATGTCGCTGAACGGTCGACTGGGCATCGGCGTGATCTCGTGTCCCGATCTCGTCGCCGACGTCTGGGACCTCGCCGATGCGTTTCCCGTGGCGTTGGACGAGCTGCTCCAGCTCTAGGTATTCGTCGAAGTCGACGTCTTGCAGACACGTACCCGCACTTTCCTGCAGAACGTCGGTTTCGACGAGCCGACCGCCCCGGCATCGAGAGCTACCTTACTTCGGAGTAAGGTTGTCGCAGCCCCGGACCTGGCCAGCGTGCGGGTTTCCGGTGGCCAGGGATTTGGAGCAGGCCCCGATCTAGGGCATACTGTTCGGGTTGCCTCGAGCCGGGACGGCGCCCAATTTCGGGACCGCCTGGCATGGGGCATACGACCTGCGCCCTTGGGGGCGCGTCCGGTCCAAACCTCGATCGCGACGGATTTCCGACGCGGGCGAGTGTGCGCAAGGGCGACACACCCGAGCGCGGGGGCCGGTGAACCACAGACAGGTAAACAGCGGCGGCATCGCTGCGCGACCGGGTTCTTCTTGGGCGCGTGGCAGCAGACAGAGGTTTTCCGCGCCCAGGCGCGGGAGCCCGTTAGTAGTGAGGTAGGAGAAGCGTGGCGGGACAGAAGATCCGCATCAGGCTCAAGGCCTACGACCATGAGGCGATCGACGCCTCAGCGCGCAAGATCGTGGAAACGGTCACCCGGACGGGCGCCAGCGTGGTCGGCCCGGTGCCGCTGCCGACCGAGAAGAACGTGTATTGCGTCATCCGGTCCCCGCATAAGTACAAGGACTCGCGGGAGCACTTCGAGATGCGTACTCACAAGCGGCTCATCGACATCCTCGACCCCACGCCGAAGACCGTTGACGCTCTCATGCGCATCGATCTGCCGGCGAGCGTCGACGTCAACATCCAATAGTCATCCCAGTAGGAGATCCCAAGAGAAATGGCTAGAAAGAGCATTCTGGGCACCAAGCTGGGCATGACGCAGGTGTTCGACGAGAACAACAAGGTCGTGCCGGTGACGGTGGTCAAGGCCGGGCCCAATGTCGTCACGATGATCCGCACGCCTGAGCGTGACGGCTACAGCGCGGTGCAACTTGCCTACGGCGAGATCAGCCCCCGCAAGGTGAACAAGCCGCTGACGGGGCAGTACGCCGCGGCGGGTGTGAACCCGCGCCGTCACATCGCTGAGTTCCGGCTCGACGACGAGGCCGCGGCCGCGGAGTACGAGCTGGGCCAGGAGCTGACCGCCGAGATCTTCGCCGACGGCGCGTACGTCGACGTGACGGGGACCTCGAAGGGTAAGGGCTTCGCAGGCACCATGAAGCGTCACGGCTTCAAGGGCCAGGGCGCCAGCCACGGTGCCCAGGCAGTGCACCGCCGCCCGGGTTCCATCGGCGGCTGCGCCACTCCCGGCCGGGTGTTCAAGGGCACCCGCATGTCGGGCCGCATGGGCAGCGACCGGGTGACGACGCAGAACCTGTTGGTGCACAAGGTCGATGCCGAGAACGGCGTGCTGTTGATCAAGGGTGCCATCCCGGGCCGCAACGGTGGACTGGTGACGGTGCGCAGCGCAATCAAGCGAGGCGAGAAGTAATGGCCGAGAAGACTTTGAAGATCGACGTCCACACCCCCGCGGGTAAGAAGGACGGCTCTGTGGAGCTGCCCGCCGCGCTGTTCGACGTCGAACCCAACATCGCGCTGATGCATCAGGTCGTCGAGGCGCAACTGGCGGCCAAGCGGCAGGGCACGCATTCGACCAAGACCCGAGGCGATGTGCGCGGTGGCGGCAAGAAGCCGTACCGGCAGAAGGGCACCGGCCGTGCTCGTCAGGGCTCCACGCGCGCACCGCAGTTCACCGGCGGCGGCGTCGTGCACGGTCCGCAGCCGCGCGACTACAGCCAGCGCACCCCGAAGAAGATGATCGCCGCCGCCCTGCGCGGTGCGCTCTCGGATCGGGCGCGCAACGGCCGTATCCACGCGGTGACGGAGCTCGTCGAGGGCCAGGCGCCGTCGACCAAGAGCGCCAAGACGTTCCTGGCCACCCTGACCGAGAACAAGCAGGTTTTGATCGTGATCGGCCGCACCGACGAGACGGGCGCCAAGAGCGTGCGCAATCTGCCCGGTGTGCACGTGATTTCGCCGGACCAGTTGAACACCTACGACGTGCTGAAGGCCGACGACGTGGTGTTCAGCGTCGAGGCGCTGGATGCCTACATCTCAGCGCACACGAACTCAGATGAGGAGGTGTCGGCCTGATGGCGACCGTCACTGATCCACGCGACATCATCTTGGCGCCGGTGATCTCCGAGAAGTCCTACGGACTCATCGAAGAGAACGTGTACACGTTCGTCGTGCACCCGGACTCCAACAAGACGCAGATCAAGATCGCGATCGAGAAGATCTTCAAGGTGAAGGTCGACTCGGTCAACACGCTCAATCGGCAGGGCAAGCGCAAGCGCACTCGCGCCGGCTACGGCAAGCGCAAGGACACCAAGCGCGCCATAGTCACGCTGGCCGCTGGCAGCAAGCCAATCGACCTCTTCGGAGCACCGGCCTGATCGGCCGAGGATTAAGGAATTAGGAAGACTCCAGATATGGGAATTCGCAAGTACAAGCCGACGACCCCCGGTCGTCGCGGTTCTAGCGTCTCCGATTTCGCCGAGATCACTCGCGACCATCCGGAGAAGTCGCTGGTTCGCCCGCTGCACGGTAAGGGCGGCCGCAACGCACACGGTCGGATCACCACGCGTCACAAGGGTGGCGGCCACAAGCGCGCCTACCGGGTGATCGACTTCCGTCGCAACGACAAGGACGGCGTCAACGCGAAGGTCGCTCACATCGAGTACGACCCGAACCGCACCGCCAACATCGCACTACTGCACTTCCTGGACGGCGAGAAGCGCTACATCATTGCGCCGCAGGGACTGTCGCAGGGCGACGTCGTGGAGTCCGGCGCCAACGCCGACATCAAGCCGGGCAACAACCTGCCGCTGCGCAACATCCCGGCGGGCACGCTCATCCACGCGGTGGAGCTGCGTCCCGGTGGCGGTGCCAAGCTGGCGCGGTCGGCCGGTGCGAGCATCCAGCTGCTGGGTAAGGAAGGCACCTACGCCTCGCTGCGTATGCCGTCCGGTGAAATCCGTCGCGTCGACGTGCGCTGCCGCGCCACCGTCGGCGAGGTCGGCAATGCCGAGCAGGCGAACATCAACTGGGGTAAGGCCGGCCGTATGCGGTGGAAGGGCAAGCGCCCCACCGTCCGTGGTGTCGTGATGAACCCGGTCGACCACCCGCACGGTGGCGGTGAGGGTAAGACCTCCGGCGGCCGTCACCCGGTCAGCCCGTGGGGTAAGCCCGAAGGCCGTACCCGCAAGTCGCACAAGCCAAGCGACAAACTCATCGTCCGTCGCCGCCGCACCGGCAAGAATAAGCGCTAGGAGCACTAGAGCATGCCACGCAGCCTGAAGAAGGGCCCGTTCGTCGACGACCATCTGCTCAAGAAGGTCGACCTACAGAACGAGAAGAACACCAAGCAGGTCATCAAGACCTGGTCGCGTCGATCGACGATCATCCCCGACTTCATCGGGCATACCTTCGCGGTGCACGACGGCCGCAAGCATGTCCCGGTGTTCGTCACCGAGGCGATGGTCGGGCACAAGCTCGGCGAATTCGCACCGACCCGCACGTTCAAGGGTCACATCAAGGACGACCGGAAGGCTAAGCGGCGATGAGCAGGTTGCGCTGCGATGAGCGCTCGCGCGAAGAGCCATCGCTGAAGAGCAGAGGAAATAGCTAATGACTTCCGTTGAGACATATCCGTCCGCGACAGCAGTCGCGCGCTTCGTGCGCATTTCGCCGACCAAGGCGCGCCGGGTCATCGACCTGGTGCGCGGTAAGTCGGTGACCGAGGCGCTCGACATTCTGCGGTGGGCACCTCAGGACGCCAGCGAGCCGGTAGCCAAGGTGATCGCCAGTGCCGCGGCCAACGCGCAGAACAACGAGGGTCTGGATCCGTCCACCCTCGTGGTCGCCACCGTCTACGCCGACGGCGGTCCGACCGCCAAGCGCATCCGGCCGCGTGCCCAGGGACGTGCGTTCCGGATTCGCAAGCGCACCAGCCACATCACGGTGATCGTGGAGAGCAGGCCCAGCCGTTCCGGTGGGCGTGACGGTGGCTCCGCTTCGTCCGCCAGCGCAGCACGCTCGCGTCGCGCACAGGGCAGCAAGGCGGCCGCATCGAAGAAGGCATCTGGAGCCGCCCCGGCGGCGACATCGAGCCCGGCGAAGAAGGCGGCAGCCGAGACCGAGACAGTCACTGTCGAAACGGCGCCGGCCAAGAAGGCCGCCGCGAAGAAGGCTTCTTCGAAGAAGGCCGACGAAGTAAAGACCACAGAAGCTTCTGACGAAGCGAAGGAGGGCTCGGAGTAGTGGGCCAGAAAATCAATCCCCACGGCTTCCGGCTCGGAATCACCACCGACTGGAAGTCCCGGTGGTACGCCGACAAGCAGTACAAGGATTACGTCAAGGAAGACGTGGCGATCCGCCGGCTGCTTGCGACCGGTCTCGAGCGCGCCGGCATCGCCGACGTGGAGATCGAGCGCACCCGTGACCGGGTTCGGGTCGACATCCACACCGCGCGTCCCGGCATCGTCATCGGCCGCCGCGGCACCGAGGCCGACCGTATCCGGGCCGACCTGGAGAAGCTGACCGGCAAGCAGGTTCAGCTGAACATCCTCGAGGTGAAAAACCCTGAGTCGCAGGCTCAGTTGGTGGCCCAGGGCGTTGCCGAGCAGCTGAGCAACCGTGTCGCGTTCCGTCGTGCCATGCGCAAGGCCATCCAATCCGCGATGCGCCAACCGAATGTCAAGGGCATCCGAGTGCAGTGCTCGGGCCGCCTCGGCGGCGCCGAGATGAGCCGCTCGGAGTTCTACCGCGAGGGTCGGGTGCCGCTGCACACGCTGCGCGCCGACATCGACTACGGGCTGTACGAAGCCAAGACCACCTTCGGCCGCATCGGCGTGAAGGTCTGGATCTACAAGGGCGACATCGTCGGCGGCAAGCGCGAGCTGACCGCCGCGGTTCCGGCAGGCGCGGACCGCCCGCGTCGCGAGCGTCCGTCGGGCACCCGTCCGCGTCGCAGCGGCGCATCGGGCACCACCGCGACGAGTACCGAAGCAGGTCGTGCTGCCACTGAGGAAGCCCCGGCAGCACCTGCGGTCGCTGAGGCCACCACAGGTACCGAGGCCGCTGCCGGCGACGCAGCAGCCCCGGAGAGCACGGAGAGCTAGCCATGTTGATTCCCCGTAAGGTCAAGCACCGCAAGCAACATCACCCGAGGCAGCGCGGCATCGCCAGCGGCGGCACCTCGGTGAGCTTCGGTGACTATGGCATCCAGGCGCTCGAGCACGCGTACATCACCAACCGGCAGATCGAGTCCGCTCGTATCGCCATCAACCGGCACATCAAGCGTGGCGGCAAGGTGTGGATCAACATCTTCCCGGACCGTCCGCTGACCAAGAAGCCTGCCGAAACCCGCATGGGTTCGGGTAAGGGTTCGCCGGAGTGGTGGGTCGCCAACGTCAAGCCGGGCCGCGTGCTCTTCGAGCTCAGCTACCCCGACGAGAAGACTGCGCGCGAGGCGCTCACCCGCGCGATCCACAAGCTGCCGATCAAGGCACGCATCGTTACCCGAGAGGAGCACTTCTGATGGCTGTGGGAGTGACGCCGGGCGAGCTGCGCGAACTGACCGACGACGAGTTGAAAGACAAGCTGCGCGAGTCGAAGGAAGAGCTGTTCAACCTGCGCTTCCAGATGGCGACCGGACAGCTGGCCAACAACCGCCGCCTTCGCACGGTGCGCCAGGAAATCGCACGCGTGTACACCGTGCTGCGTGAACGTGAACTGGGCCTGGCATCCGGGCCCGCAGGTGAGGAAGCGTGATGGCTGAGGCTAAAGATCAGGCAAAGGGCAAGGGCCCGAAGCACACTCCGCGCGCCGAGGAGAACCGCGGTCGTCGTAAGACGGTCATCGGCTACGTGGTGAGCGACAAGATGCAGAAGACCATCGTGGTCGAACTGGAGTCTCGCAAGAGCCATCCGCTCTACGGCAAGATCATCCGGACCACCACCAAGGTCAAGGCGCACGACGAGCAGGGCGATGCCGGTATCGGCGACCGCGTTTCCCTGATGGAGACGCGCCCGCTGTCGGCGACCAAGCGCTGGCGTCTCGTCGAGGTTCTCGAAAAGGCGAAATAGGCAGGACCGCAAGAGGAGAAGCCCCCGGTACGCACGGCGTGTCGGGGGTTTTCCGCATCCGGAGTCGCAACGTTTTCGTGAGCTATGTCTCCGTAGCTCGTTTGTCCATCGCCGCACACGCTACTAACCTTCGCCTCATGGGGGCTTCCCTTGCGTGTGTTCTGAAGAAGGCGACGGTCGTTGTGGCGACCGTGGCCGCAGTTGCTGTTCTTACCGTGAATTTCGGCTCATCACAGGTGAAAGCCGCTCCCGGTGACGCCGGGCAGGTGGCGGATGCCCCAACGCTGTCCTTGGCGTCTCTCGGCGTGGACAAGGACATCCCCCTCTACGGCCTACAGGCCTCGCAGACGATCACCGTCCCCGTGCCAAAAGGCTTGACACCCGGCGCATTGAGCGCCGATGTCGAGTTGCCGCCATACGTGCGGGGCGGAACCCTGTTCGTGACCCAGGAAGGCCGGACTTTATCGCGCATCGAGTTGCTGGTGGCAGAAAACACGCCGCTGTCGATTCCGTTGACCGGCGCACGCGTCGTCGACAATTCCGTCACGTTCACCGTGCGCAGCCGGCTGCTGCCCGAAGAAGGCGATTGCCTTTACGACCCGACGGTTCCGCTTGCGCTCACCGACGCGGCGATCGACTACACCGGCAAGGAGGCGGCGCCCACGCTGGTCGCGGACTTCCTTCCGCCGGTGTTGCAGAAGATGACGATTTTCACTCCGCAGCAGCCGTCGGTCGCGGAATCCGATGCGGCGGTGCGGGCCGCAACGGCTGTGGTCAGCCGATACGGCACGCAGAACACCGAAGTCGACATCGCACCCCTCGCCGACGGTGAAACAGCGCCACCGTCGGATCCGCTGGAACGCAATGTCGTGATCCGCGAGGGGGCGGATGCCGCCGTCTCGCTACAGGACGGCGCCAGGGGCGTGCCCGCATTGAGGATCGCCGGCTCGGCCGACGAACTCGGAGACCAGGTGCGGCTGCTGGGCAGCGACCTGTCCAAACTCGCCCTGTCCTCCAAAGTGGTTACCGGGCACATTGATTCGACATCCGACCCGTCGCCCGACCGGGTCACGCTCCGCGAGCTCGGACAGTCCGAGGTCAAGTCAACGGCTTTCAAACCACAGGCAGTCGTCGATGTCGACCAGACCCGTGTCGGGCGGCCGGTACGCGATGTACGCGTGCATCTACTGGGTTCTTACACGCCATTGCCGTCCACGGTCGGCGGAGCTCTGGTGGTGTCGGCGGGTGGCGAGACAATCGATCAGTGGGCCGCGGACTCCAGCGGCAGGATCGACCGAACGGTCAGCATCCCGCAGTCCGAACTCCAGAGGGACACAAAGCTTTCCGTCGCCGTCGACATTGCGGGCAACATCGGAAGGTGCGGTGAGTTCCAACCGGTGACGCTGACGATCGATGACACCACCGCCATCGAGAGCAGTTCTGCGGATCCTCCCGACCCGGCCGGATTCCAGTCGCTGCCTCAGGCGTTGATGCCCACGGTGCAGGTCGGTGTCGAACCCGAATCGTTCGACGACACCGCACGCGCGGTGTCGATCATGAAAGGGCTGCAACGGCTCAGCGCGTCGCGTATCGACACCGAGGTGGTGCCGCTCGCCGACGCGATCGACAGCGAGTCGCCGGCTGTCCTGATCTCCGCCGACGGTTGGGACAACGACAAAGTCGTTCCGCCGGTGCGGAGTTCGACGGACGGTACGGTCCAAGTCCAGCGGATCGGCGGAGGGAGTCCGGCCACGTTGAGCCTCGATCCGGCGAAGCCGTTCGCGTCACTGCAAGCCGGGCGCATCGGCAGCAGGTCGGTGCTCTTTGCCACCTCCGAGAACGCGCCAGATCAACTCGATTCACTGCTCGACTGGCTCGGCGGCGACGTGCGCCGGTGGGCCGCGCTGAATGGAACTGCGGCGATCTCGTTGCCTGGCAGCGATCCGGTGACCATCGACGCGCAAGCAGCCGCACCGCCGCAGCCCGCACACGAAGGCGGCGTCAACCCGGTCTGGTGGATTGCCGCATGCGTCGGTGTGGTCATCGGAGCGAGCCTGGCCGCGTTGGCCGTACACCGCAGGCGTCGCACTTAGTTCTTCAGCCCCGCTTCGTGATAGCTGCGACCGGTATTGACCTGCCACGGATCAACGTTCTCGCCCATGTACCGGGAGACGCTGTGCATGGCACTGAGCATCGCGTGGTCCTGGTTGTCGTAGCGGTGCATCCCGTTGCGCCCGATCGGGTGCAGGGTGGGGTGCTTCTGACGCAGGTAGTCACGGATGCGTGCGACGCCTCGCTCCCGCGCCTTGTCGTCGATCGGGTAGGCGAACTGCGAGCGCACGATGATGACATTGTCGAGGGGGGAGTCCGCGACGCCGAGCTCACGCAGGTCCTGTTCGACAATGGCGCCAAGGCTTTCGCTGCTCGCGACCCACAGGTCGTCCTCGGGGAGCGTGAAGTATTCGAGGCCGAGATACGTGCCGTTCCAATCGGCGGGAGCCAGTGCGCTCGACCACCGTCCGTAGTTCTGGATCCGGCCGACCCGAACGTTCTTGCCCGGCGTGTACACCCAGTTGTAGGGAATGTCATAGCGCTTCTGCAGTGCGACGGCGACGGTGATGACAGCGCGGTGTCGCAGCGTAGCGGCAGTTGCCCGAATACGATGGGGCGGTTCGGGTTCCAGGGTATCGATGAGATTCCGCAGGGGCATGCTCGAGAACACGGCGTCACCGGATACTGTCTCGCCGTTCTGAAGCTCCATCGTCCAGGATCTGCCGGTGTGGTGGATCTTGGTCACGGCGCAATTGAGGCAGATGTCCACGCCCGCATCGGCAAGCTTCTTCGCCGCGGCTTCCCAGAGTTGGCCGGGACCATGCACGGGATACCGAAAAGCATCCTCACCCAGGGGATCCGGCTCACGAGACCGGTGCCAGCCGATCGGCTTTATGCGCTGGTTCGCCCACTCGCTAGCCAGGTTCTCGGGGTTGGTCAGCCACGTCTTGCGGACATACCCGTCGAAGAACAATTCGTACCAATAGCGGCCGAATTGTCTCCTACCCCAATCGCTGAAGCTCTCCGAATCGTTCACCGGGGCCATGCTGTTGCGCAATTTGGGCCAGAAAAAGCTCGCCAGGCCGCGGATTCCGCTCCGGAGTCCCATCTGGGTCACGAGGTCACGACCGAGAAGCGGGTATCGGACCAGGTGGTCGTTGACAAGCATGGCCGAGCTCCTGCGTACGGAGACCCACTGATCGGCGGGAAGCAGAGATCTCCACACATCGGAGACCTCCTCGCTCTTGGTGAAGAAACGGTGACCACCCGGATCGACGCGCCAGTCGCCGCTGGTCGGCGTGCGGGCCAGGCCGCCGACGTCTGCGGACGACTCGTAGATGCGAGGCGTGATTCCCCGTTTCATCAACGCGAGCGCGGCGGTGAGACCGGCGGGCCCCGCGCCGATGATCAACGGATTCCTTGCTGCCTCCACCCCGCTACCGCCCCCTGAGTTGCGGAAAGCGGCGGTAGGCGGCGATGAGATCGTCGATGTCCTGCTCGGTGAGGTCGTTGAGCGGCGTCTGCAGGAAGTTCAGTTGGGCGTACTGGCTCTGCAAGGGCAGGAACCCGCTGAGCAATGGTTCGGGGGTGGTGCGAATGACCATGTCGAGCATGGGAATGTCGAGTGCCGCAGTGATGTGGCACCCTTCGCGTCGAGCCCGCTCATGCGCGGCTTGCAGCTCGTCGCGTGCGTCATACGCAGCGAGAATGTTGATGCGGAATTCGCCGCCATCCATCGCCGATTCCAGATCTTCTGCGGCCGCGACATACTTGTGCGGCAACGCATTTCGGTCGCCGTACAACCGAACACTGCAGACGGAGTGATCGAATTGGTCGGGAATCATCGTGGTGAGAAATTGCATCGACGCCCCATACACGGCGTCCAGCTCGTCGCTGCGCCGTCCGAGATTCGCTCGACTGAGGTTGTACACCGTCACGGTCTGAACGCCGCGTCGCTGCAGGGCCAACAGGATTTCGGTGACCTTCCGGGCACCTTGGAGGTAGGCATCTGCCAAGGTGGCGTCGTTGGCCTTCGCCCAGCGCCGCAATCCGTCAGGTATCAAGCCCACATGGGCTGGTTCACCTTGCACCGACGAACCCACCGACAAAACCCCCAATGACGAGCGTATATGTCAGAAAGTATCGGAGCTTGTATTCATCGCGTCGGCGATTGCGGAAATTGCCATTAGCGGATGGCGTTCGGCGTCGCGGTGGGACTAGTTCTCTATCGGTCTGAGCACCGCAAGGATGGTCAGGAGCAGAATTCTGAAGTCCAGCATCAGCGACCAGTTGTCGATGTAGTAGTTGTCCCATTCGGCGCGGTCGGCGATCGACGTCTGCCCGCGAAGACCGTGCACCTGGGCCCAGCCGGTCATACCCGCCTTCACCCGGTGCCGCTCGCCGTAGCGGCGCACATGCATCTCGAACAGCTCCACGAACTCCGGCCGTTCCGGGCGTGGACCCACCAGGCTCATCTGCCCGCGCAGAACGTTGATGAGCTGAGGTAGTTCGTCCAGCGACGTCCTCCGCATGATCTTGCCGATCCATGTGCGTCGGTCCTCGCCCTCGACCCCGCCGGGCGCCGCCCCGTGCTCCGGTTCGAACTGCACGTTGTTCTCATCGTCGAGGCGCATGCTGCGGAACTTCAGACAGCCGAAAACCTTGCCGTCGCGTCCGATCCGGTCCTGGCTGTAGAGAGCCGGTCCCGGCGAACTGAGCTTGACCGCAAGCGCGAGCACGGCGAGCAGCGGCGAGATCAGCAGCAGGCCCAGGAGTGCGGCCGTGCGGTCGAACGCGTGCTTGACCGTGAACTGCCAGCCCTTCGGATCGACTCGGTTCAGCACCATCAGGGGTACACCGCCGAGGTGTTCGATGGTGGTGCTGGTGCCGACCGCGTCCATCAGACGCGGCACCACGCGCACCCGCAACCCAAGTTGCTGCGCTTGCTTGGCGACGCGCGCCAGCTGTTCGTCGGGCAACGACGAAGGGGCGACGATGAGCTCCTCCGCGCGAGTTGCCTTTACTGCACTCTCGAGGTTGCCCGTGGTGCCGAGGTACGGAATCTCGAACCTCTCAGACTCATTCGGCCGCAGATCATCTAACACACCGGCGGGCCACAAGCCGTACTCCTTCACCTCGCGCATCCGGGTGATGAGTTGGTGAGCCACCGGGCCGGAGCCGATCACCAGGGCTGGCACCCCGACATGGAACCGCCGCCGGAGCCAGCGATTCAAGAACGATCGGAGCAACCGGATCGCGGGAATGAGAACCGCCGCGCACACCCAGATCCGAAGCACCAGGTCGCTGGGCCTGAGGTAGATGGCGCCGGCCTGCTCCGGCGTGAGGCGAGGGACGAACAGCACCATGATCAGCAATAGGCCCAACGCCGACAACGCGATCGATGTCTCCACCGGTTCGAACTCGTCGAGAAATCCGTGGCTCAGCTTCTGTCGGTAGAGCCCGCGCAGGGTCATAACCACAACCACGATCGGCACGAACAGCCAGGAATACAGGGCCAGGTTGCGGTCCTGCTCCAGCGCCCCAGGAATCCACCAATGGGCAATCAACACCGAAAGCGCGGCATAGCCGGCGTCCATCAGCATGGTGAGGATCGAATACACGGGGTCGACGCGAATGATCTCGACAAAGCGCGGTGGGGACGGCTCCACGTGTCGTACCGCCGCAGCCTTTCGCAAAGGCTTGGTGGGCCGGTCGCTAGGT
Organism: Mycolicibacterium rhodesiae NBB3; assembly: GCF_000230895.2. Next base: position 699,639 of record NC_016604.1, on the reverse strand, counting down.
GAGTTTGTCGACACCTTCACTTCTAATTGCACGCAGTCAATCCCTCGGAAGACACATTGGCAATTGATGGTAGGTGTGACAATACTCGCCACGCAGGTAATTGTGCGTCCGGGTCAAGAGTTAGTTAATTTCGTTACTGCCGGTTGCTCACCGAAGGTTAACTGTGAGCATCTGCTCTAGCGGCTCGCAGCAGGCCCGGCACCGAAAACTCGATCCATCACGAGTTGCGCCAGATCGCTGAGCACCTGAACGTGACCGGTGCCCCACATCCGCGGCTTGTCGTCGAACACGCACAGTGTGCCGATGGCGTGTCCCTCATGATCGATCAGCGGTATCCCGAGGTATGCGATGACGGCGCCGCTGCGGACCACGGGATGCTTCTGGAATACCGGATCGCTTCGGGCGTCCTCGAGAACCAGCGGAGAGCCGTCCGCCACGGCGTACTGACAGATCGATTGGTCCAGGGGCGCCTGCCGGTGCGCCGGGACGGACATGTCACCCATTCCGAGGGTGCTCTTGAAGTACTGGCGGTCGGCGTCGATGAGCGTCATGGCCGCGAACGGGGTATCCAGCGCGTCGGCGGCTGCCCTCGTGATCCGGTCGTAGACCTCCTCCGGCGGGCTGTCGAGCAAACCGGTGCTCCGCAGCGCCTGCAAACGGCCCGGATCGGACACCGCTGCCGCGACGTCGGGCATCGAGTCGCTTTCGAGCACCCCGGAGTCAGAGAGGTGATCGAGCAGTTCCTTGATCGGAATCGTCTCTGCGCGCCTCTGGTCGGCGACCATCTGTGATGCCACCGCGCGCCGGACGTAGGTGTTCACGTCCTCACCGGCATTGCGCGCGCACTCCTCGAGCGCACGGTTCAGCCAGTCGTCGAAGCCCGACATCATGCTTGGCACATAAGAAACGTTATCCGACCCATGCCGGGTGCCGCATGGTTAGGGGATCTTCACATGATTTGCCAGCGCCAGATTCCCCCTGGCAGCGATTGCGTGGCAATCAACGTGGGTCGAGCATTGCTGACGCCATTCGTACCGGAGCGCTTCAGTCCGAAGGCGCCCACCCGCCCGCCGAAGCCGACTCGAAATACGTTGTACGCCAGATGATGTCGGAGTGTCGTTGATACATGCCCTGACTCAGGGTCGCGCTAGCAGTCGTTGCCGTTCTTGTTCTCGCGCCAGGCCCGCTCGAAGGGTAGCCGCCACGCGTTGGGCGCAATCAGCTGATGGATCGCGTTGGGGCCCCACGTTCCCTGCGGGTACGACTTCACCGACGGCGGGTCGTTGATCAGCGTCTCCGAACGCTCCCAAAGGGACTCGATGCCCTCGGCGGTGGTGAAGAGGGTGTGATCGCCGCGCATCGCGTCGAGGATCAGGCGCTCATACGCCTCGAGAACGCCACCGACCGTGTCGATCTCCTGCGTCGAGAACTGCATCGACAGCTTGTCGAGTTTCATGCCCGGCCCGGGTCGCTTGCCATAGAACGACAGCGACACTTTGGAGTTGTCGGCCAAGTCGAAGGTCAGGTGGTCGGGTCCTTGGGAGCCGACGCCCGACCCGGCGGGGAACATCGACCGGGGCGCCTCCTTGAATGCGATCGAGATGATGCGGATGCCCTCGGCCATGCGCTTCCCCGTGCGCAGGTAGATCGGAACTCCGGCCCATCGCCAGTTGTCGATACCGACCTTCAAAGCGATGAACGTCTCGGTGTCGGAATCCTTTGCGACGCCGTCGAGGTCGCGGTAGCCGGCGAATTGACCGCGCACCACGTCGGCGCAATTGATCGGCAACATCGACCGGAACACCTTGTTCTTTTCTTCGCTGATCGCGCGCGGTTCCAATGCGGTCGGGGGTTCCATCACGACGAACGCCATCACCTGTAGGAGATGGGTGACCACCATGTCCTTGTAGGCGCCGGTGCTTTCGTAGAAGTTGGCGCGCTCGTCCAGACCAAGGGTCTCGGGGATATCGATCTGGATGTGGTCGATGAAGTTGCGGTTCCAGATCGGTTCGAACAGGCCGTTGGCAAAACGGAACGCCAGGATGTTCTGAGCTGCTTCCTTACCGAGGAAGTGGTCGATGCGAAAGATCTGGCTTTCGTCGAACGTCTGATGAACGAAGTCATTCAGCTCGACGGCGCTGGCCAGGTCGGTACCGAACGGCTTCTCCATCACCACCCGCGAGCGGTCGATTAGGTTGGCATCCTTCAGCGTCGTGATCACCGCGCGGGCCGCCTTCGGCGGCACCGACAAGTAGTGCAACCGGCGAACGTCGGGGCCCAGCTTTTCTTCGGCGGCGGTGACCGCGGCAGCCAGCGCTTCGGACCCCTCGCTCTGTGGGACATAGGTGACGGTTTCGGAGAAGCGGGTCCACTGCTCTTCGCTCAGCTTGTGGGTGCCGAACTCGTCGATGGCATCCTTGGCCAGCTCGAGGAAGTCCTCGGTGGAGATGTCCTCCAGCGAGGTCGCGACGATCTCGATGTGAGGTGCCAGTTCGGACTGATCCAGATACGCCAAACCGGGAATCAGCTTGCGCCTGGCCAGATCGCCCGTGGCGCCGAACAAGACCACGACATGCGGGTCGACCGCATAGTCATCCTGCCGGCCGGGACGCGAGCTGGGATGCGGATACGAAATGGTCTGCGGTTTGGTTGTCGCCACTGGAGGCATACTCTCACCGGGGCCGCTTTCCTGCACGGCTACACGTGTTGCCGCTACCGCGAAATCACAAACCGTTCCACAGAGTCAACCGCGCGCCGTCATTCTGGTCGCCACGCCGTCGAGCAGCTGCCGCAGGCCCGAGTGGAAATCGGCCAGGTGGTCTTCGTCGGCAGTGTCGAAGGCACCTGCCTCCAGAGCGGCGGCGAGCGCGGGGAAGCGCTGCTCGTCGAGAAGCCGCCGAAGCAGCATCGGGTAGTCCGGGATCTCGACCTGTGCCGCCTCGATGTTCAGTGCCGCCGCACCGCGGACGAAATGCAGCACGGCCATCACCGCGGCGAGCTTGTCGCGTTCGGTCAGCTCCGTCCCGCGCAGCGCGGCCAGTCCCGCATCCAGCCAGGCCACCTGCCCGGGGTCCGCGGGGGGACCGGCAGCGGCGGCGGCCAGTACCCAGGGGTGCTGGTGGTAGATGTTCCAAAGTCCAGTGGCCCAATCAGTAAGACCCGCACGCCAATTCGAGGAATCGGCGGGTCCGGGTGGGGGTCCCGGCGCCGTCGAGAGCATGAAGGTCACCAGCTCGTCCTTGTTGGCGACGTGCCGGTACAGCGACATGGTTCCGCAGCCGAGCCGCTCAGCCAGCCGGGCCATCGACAGCCCGCCGAGGCCGTCTGCGTCGGCCAGTTCGATGGCCGCGGCGACGATGCGCTCGCGGCTCAGTCCCCCCGAGCGCCTCGGTGCGCTCGCCTCCTCCCACAGGATCTCCAGCGCGCGGGGCAGTGGATCGCTCATTTGCTGCCAGCTTAGATGATTGCGGCGCCGCCGCGTATGGCGTACGCTTTTTGCGTATGGCATACGCAATACGGTTGCGCGCGGGCTTGTCGATCGTTCTTCTCGGTGTCGTAGTCGCAGCGTTCCTGCTGTTCTCGCTGCCGCCGTATCTCACCGGCGGCACCCGGGTGCCCTCGACGTTCGGGATGCACTATCCGCTACTGGTCGCGCACGTGATGTTCGGGAGCGTCGCGATGATCTCCGCCGTCGCGCAGATCTGGCCCGGGTTACGTCGGCGGCACCCGGCGCTGCACCGTCGCACGGGACGCGTGTACGTCTGTGCGGCCATCCCTGCCGCCGCATTCGCGATGGTGATCGGTGCCGCCACCCCGTTCGGTCCAATCCTGGCGGCCAGCAATATGCTGCTCGGTGCGGTATGGCTGTGGTTCACGTTCAACGGGTTCGTCGCGGCGCGGCAGCAGCGCTTCGCCGTCCATCGCAGGCATATGGTCCGCAGCGCCACCGTTGCGTTGTCAACGATTGCCAACAGGGTTTGGACGCCGGTTCTCTTCATCTCGCTGCAGCCGTTGCGGGACAGTGTCTTTGGCGGGAACGATGAGCACTACCTGTGGTTCGTCGCGGGCCTAGGCGCGTGGTTGGGCTGGACGATTCCGTTGGCAGGAGTGCAGTGGTGGCTGACCCGTGAGCGGCAGGGACCGGCGTCGCCGATTTCTCAGTCTGCGCTCATGTCGCCGGGGTAGTCTCCCCGGCCATGGCAGCGGAATTCAACGGCAAAATCGAACTCGACATCCGGGATTCGGAACCGGACTGGGGCCCCTATGCCGCGCCGACAGCTCCCGAGGGTGCACCAAACGTTCTCTATCTCGTATGGGACGACACCGGCATCGCGACGTGGGACTGCTTCGGCGGTCTGGTCGAAATGCCGACGATGAGCCGGATCGCCGAACGAGGTGTCCGGCTCTCGCAGTTCCACACCACCGCGCTGTGCTCGCCGACGCGGGCGTCGCTGCTGACTGGGCGCAACGCCACCACCGTCGGCATGGCGACCATCGAGGAGTTCACCGACGGTTTCCCGGGGTGCAACGGACGTATCCCGAACGACACCGCGTTGCTGTCGGAAGTCCTTGCCGAGAACGGTTACAACACCTACTGCGTCGGCAAATGGCACCTGACCCCGCTGGAGGAGTCCAATCTCGCATCCACCAAACGACACTGGCCGCTGTCGCGAGGATTCGAGCGGTTCTACGGGTTCATGGGCGGTGAAACCGACCAGTGGTATCCCGAACTCGTCTACGACAACCACCCGGTCGCGCCACCCGGACTTCCGGAGGACGGCTACCACCTCTCGAAGGACATCGCCGACAAGACAATCGAATTCATCCGCGACGCCAAGGTCATCGCTCCCGACAAGCCGTGGTTCTCCTACGTGTGTCCCGGCGCGGGCCACGCACCGCATCACGTGTTCAAAGAGTGGGCCGACCGGTACGCGGGCACCTTCGACATGGGCTACGAGCGCTACCGCGAGATCGTGCTGGAGAACCAGAAACGGCTCGGCATCGTTCCGCCTGACACCGAGTTGTCGCCGATCAACCCGTACACGGATGTCACGGGACCCAACGGTGAACCGTGGCCCGTGCAGGACACCGTGCGTCCGTGGGATTCGCTCGAGGACGACGACAAACGGCTGTTCTGCCGGATGGCCGAGGTGTTCGCCGGGTTCCTGAGCTACACCGACGACCAAATCGGCCGCATCCTGGACTATTTGGAGGAGTCCGGCCAACTCGACAACACCATCATCGTGGTGATCTCCGACAACGGTGCCAGCGGCGAGGGCGGGCCGAACGGATCGGTGAACGAGGTCAAGTTCTTCAACGGTTACGTCGACACCGTGGAAGAAGGTCTGCGGTTCATCGACAATCTCGGTGGGCCCGAGACCTACAACCACTATCCGATCGGCTGGGCGATGGCCTTCAACACGCCCTACAAGCTGTACAAGCGCTACGCCTCCCACGAGGGTGGCATCGCCGACACGGCGATCATCTCCTGGCCCAACGGCATCGCCGCGCACGGGGAGATCCGCGACAATTACGTCAACGTCTGCGACATCACCCCGACCGTGTACGACCTACTCGGTATCGACGTTCCCGACACCGTCAAGGGCATCGCCCAGAAGCCGCTGGACGGCGTCAGTTTCAGAGTGGCCCTTGATGATCCGAAGGCGGCGACGGGCAAGGAGACACAGTTCTACGCGATGCTGGGCACCCGAGGCATCTGGCACAACGGCTGGTTCGCCAATGCCGTGCACGCCGCGTCGCCGGCCGGCTGGTCGCACTTCGACAAGGACCGCTGGGAGCTGTACCGCATCGAGGCCGACCGCAGTCAGTGCCACGATCTGGCCGCGGACAACCCGGGCAAGCTCGACGAACTCAAGGCGCTGTGGCTGCACGAGGCCGAGAAGTACAACGGCCTGCCGTTGTCTGACCTGAACATCCTCGAGACGATGTCGCGGTTCCGCCCGTATCTGACCGGCGCCCGAGAGTCCTACTTCTACTACCCCGGCACCGCCGACGTCGGTATGGGCGCAGCTGCAGAGATCGGCGGCCGGTCGTTCGCGGTGCTCGCAGAGGTCACCGTCGACAGCACCGGCGCGGAGGGCGTGCTGTTCAAACACGGTGGAGCGCATGGGGGGCACGTCCTGTTCCTGCAGGACGGCCGGCTGCACTACATCTACAACTTCCTCGGTGAGGAGGAGCAGGTGCTGTCGTCACCGGGGGCCGTTCCGCTGGGAGAGCACACATTCGGCGTCGCCTACACGCGCACCGGAACCGTCGAGGGCAGCCATACGCCGGTGGGGGAAGCGGCGCTCTACATCGACGACGCCGAAGTGGCGCGCAAAGCGGGCGTCCGGATTCATCCCGGCACCTTCGGCCTCGCCGGAGCGACCCTGAGCGTCGGCCGCAACACCGGATCGCCGGTATCGCGGGCGTATAAGGCCCCGTTCGCGTTCACAGGTGGCACGATCGCTCAGGTGAACGTTGACGTGTCCGGGCAGCCCTATGTGGATCTGGAGCGCGAGTTCGCACGCGCTTTCGCGAAGGACTGACCCATGAGAACTCGATCAGCGGTGCTCGCCGCCGTGTGCCTAACCACGTGGGCGTTGTCTGGCTGCGGCAAAACCAGTGAGGGCGAGCCCGTTTCCGACAAGGTGGAGTCGGTAGCAGAGACGGCGTCGTCGACGACCGCCACGACAGCGACGTCGTCGCGGGCCATCCCGACACCGGAGGCCGACCTCACCGAGCCGGGCATCGTGTCCACCACGCGCACCGCGGTGCCCGCAGGCACGGTGACCTGTCCACTATCGGATCCTCCAGGGGAGAGGCTTGCGACCGCCGCGGTGGCGGACCCGTCGGCACCACGCATCATGGTCGCCCTGCCACAGGGTTGGTCGTCGACGCCCGGTGACGGAGACGTCGGCGCGAGACTGACCGGTCCGGACGGGGTTTCGGCGACCGTCACAATCGTCAAGACGCCGCTTGATCCCGCAGCGGCCTTCAAGAAGTATTCCGACGACGCCATGGCGGCGTCACCGGTGAGCAGCGTCAGCGTGCTGCCCGCCGACTTGTGCGGATACAGCGGTCAGAAGCTGCTCGGTTCATGGGCCGATACGCCGGAGCAGGCGGTGGAATTCGGAGACCGCATCGCCCACATCTGGACGAACAACGGCGACTACCTGGTCGCCGTGCATGTCGAGGGGCCGACGGGCAGTCCCGATTTCGACCCGTTCACCTCGCCGATCATGAACGATTTCGGCATCGAAATACCCTGAAGCCATGCTCACCCAGCTCGTCGAGCTGCCGGGTGGATCGTTTCGGATGGGCGCCACGCAGTTCTATCCGGAGGAGGCGCCCGCGCACACCGCGACCGTGGCGGCGATCGCCGTGGAACGTCACCCGGTGACCAACGCACAATTCGCCGACTTCATCGACGCCACCGGCTATCTCACCGTCGCCGAGCAGCCGATGGACCCTGCGCTGTATCCCGGTGTGCCACCGCAGGATCTGGTGCCCGGCGCGCTGGTCTTCCGGCCCACGAGCGGCCCGGTGGACCTGCGGGACTGGCGTCAGTGGTGGGACTGGGCCCCGGGGGCGAACTGGCGGCATCCCTTCGGGCCCGACAGTGAGATCGACGGCAGACTCGATCATCCGGTCGTGCAGGTCGCCTATCCCGACGCGGCGGCGTATGCGCGGTGGGCCGGTCGGCGCCTGCCGACCGAGGCCGAATGGGAGTACGCCGCCCGCGCCGGTGCCACCACCACATATCCGTGGGGAGAGGACGTCGCGCCCGACGGCAGGCTGATGGCCAACACCTGGCAGGGCGACTTTCCCTATCGCAACTCCGGAGCACTCGGGTGGATCGGGACGTCGCCGGTCGGCGCTTTCGCACCCAATGCCTTCGGTCTGGTCGACATGATCGGCAACGTGTGGGAGTGGACGACGACGGAGTTCTCCGCACATCACCGGCTCGCAGGGCGCAAGGGCTGCTGCACGCCCGGCGCGGCGGCCGACCCCACCGTGAACCAGACCCTCAAGGGTGGATCGCACCTGTGCGCGCCGGAGTACTGCCACCGATACCGCGCCGCGGCACGTTCGCCGCAGTCCCAGGACAGCGCGACGACCCATATCGGGTTCCGCTGCGTGGCTGATCTCTAGTCATGCGATCTCAACGTCAGTCTGAGAGCGATGTCTTGCACATATAGCCTCGACGGCGCTCTCAGCGCGACATTGCGCTAGGTGACCAGCGGCGATTTGGTTCTGCGCAGGTCGTCCCATAGAATCATCGGGTTGCCTTGGGCAGACCTCGGATCTCTTTCGAAGAAATCCCTGCGTGCTCTTAGGTGACAGCAAGACCGCGCACGTCAGGTCGGCATCTGCCGTGCACACATTAACCAGGTCGAGGAGTTTTCAGTGATTCAGCAGGAATCGCGGGTGAAGGTCGCCGACAACACGGGTGCCAAGGAGATCTTGTGCATCCGCGTTCTCGGTGGCTCGGGACGGCGTTACGCCGGCATCGGCGACATCATCGTGGCGACCGTCAAGGACGCCATCCCCGGCGGCAACGTCAAGCGCGGTGAGGTCGTCAAGGCCGTCATCGTGCGCACCGTCAAGGAGCGGCGCCGCGCCGACGGCAGCTACATCAAGTTCGACGAGAACGCCGCCGTCATCATCAAGGCCGACAACGACCCGCGCGGGACGCGCATCTTCGGTCCGGTCGGCCGCGAGCTGCGCGAGAAGCGCTTCATGAAGATCGTTTCGCTTGCCCCGGAGGTGTTGTAGATGAAGGTCCACAAGGGCGACACGGTGCTCGTGGTCTCCGGTAAGGACAAGGGCGCCAAGGGCAAGGTCCTGGTGGCCTACCCGGATCGCAACAAGATCCTCGTCGAGGGCGTGAACCGGATCAAGAAGCACACCGCGATCTCGCGCAACGAGCGCGGCGCACAGTCCGGCGGCATCGTCACGCAGGAGGCTGCCATCCACGTCAGCAACGTGATGGTCGTCGATTCCGACGGCAAGCCCACCCGAATCGGCTACCGCAGGGACGAAGAGACCGGCAAGAAGGTCCGCATCGCCAAGACCAACGGCAAGGACATCTAGACGATGACTATCAGTGAAAGCACGGTGAAGACCCTCCCGCGCCTCAAGCAGCGCTACCGCGAGGAGATCAAGGACTCGCTGCAAAAAGAGTTCGACTACGCCAACGTCATGCAGATCCCCGGCGTGGTCAAGGTCGTCGTCAACATGGGTGTCGGTGACGCCGCCCGCGACGCGAAGCTGATCAACGGCGCGGTCAACGACTTGGCGCTGATCACCGGCCAGAAACCCGAGATCCGCAAGGCCCGCAAGTCCATCGCACAGTTCAAGCTGCGTGAGGGCATGCCGATCGGTGCGCGCGTGACGCTGCGCGGCGACCGGATGTGGGAGTTCCTCGACCGCCTCATCTCGATCGCGCTGCCGCGTATCCGCGACTTCCGCGGGCTGTCGCCCAAGCAGTTCGACGGGACCGGCAACTACACCTTCGGGCTGACCGAGCAGTCGGTGTTCCACGAGATCGACGTGGACTCCATCGACCGGCCCCGTGGCATGGACATCACCGTCGTCACCTCGGCGACGAACGACGACGAAGGACGAGCGCTGTTGCGGGCGCTGGGCTTTCCGTTCAAGGAGAACTGAACAGATGGCAAAGAAGGCACTGGTCAACAAGGCCAATAAGAAGCCCAAGTTCAAGGTGCGCGGGTACACCCGGTGCAGCAAATGCGGTCGCCCGCACGCGGTTTACCGCAAGTTCGGGCTCTGCCGTATCTGTCTGCGTGAAATGGCGCATGCCGGCGAACTGCCGGGTGTGCAGAAGTCCAGCTGGTGATGAGCGCTCGCGCGAAGAGCGTCAAGCCCTAGTCAGCCCCACAACTACAGACCACAGAAACAGGTTGCGGTAGGCCCCGAAGGGGAACCGCCGCGAGGAAGGTGAACCGGCTGTCATGACCATGACGGATCCGATCGCAGACTTCTTGACACGTCTGCGCAACGCCAATTCGGCGTACCACGACGAGGTGTCGCTGCCGCACAGCAAGATCAAGGCCAACATCGCCGAGATCCTGAAGAGCGAGGGCTACATCTCCGACTACCACACCGAGGATGCCCGGGTGGGCAAGTCGCTTGTGGTGCAACTGAAGTACGGCCCGAGCCGTGAACGCAGCATCGCGGGGCTGCGCCGGGTGAGCAAGCCCGGTCTGCGTGTCTACGCGAAGTCCACCAATCTGCCGCGCGTGCTCGGCGGTCTGGGCGTGGCGATCATCTCCACGTCGTCCGGTCTACGGACCGACCGCCAGGCAGCCCGAGAGGGCGTGGGCGGCGAAGTCCTCGCGTACGTGTGGTAGTGGGGATAGGAGCCTAAAAGACTATGTCGCGAATTGGAAAGCAACCGGTCCCGGTTCCATCCGGGGTCGATGTGACGATCGACGGACAGAACGTGTCGGTCAAGGGACCCAAAGGGACTCTCGCGCTGGCGGTCGCCGAGCCGATCAAGGTGTCGCGCGATGACGACGGCGCCATCGTGGTGGCCAGGCCCGACGACGAGCGGCGCAACCGCTCGCTGCACGGACTCTCGCGCACGTTGGTGGCCAACCTCGTCACCGGGGTCACCGAGGGTTACACCATCAAGATGGAGATCTTCGGCGTTGGCTACCGCGTGGTCGCCAAGGGCAGCAACCTCGAGTTCGCTCTGGGTTACAGCCACCCGGTCCTGATCAATGCTCCCGAGGGCGTGACCTTTGCGGTCGAGACCCCGACAAAGTTCTCGATCACCGGCATCGACAAGCAGAAGGTCGGCCAGATCGCGGCCAACATCCGCCGCCTGCGTAAGAGCGATCCCTACAAGGGCAAGGGCATTCGCTACGAGGGTGAGCAGATCCGCCGCAAGGTCGGAAAGACAGGTAAGTAGATATGGCTACGAAGACTGAGGCTTCGGCGCGTAAGCCGGTGGGGCAGAACGTGTCCGAGGCGCGGCGTGTCTCGCGACTGCGTCGGCACGCCAGGCTGAGGAAGAAGATCGAAGGCACGGCCGAGGTGCCGCGCCTGATGGTCAACCGCTCATCGCGGCACATCCACGTGCAGCTGATCAACGATCTCGACGGCACGACCGTGGCCGCCGCTTCGTCGATCGAGGCGGACGTGCGCGCGGTCGAAGGTGACAAGAAGGCTCACAGTGTGCGGGTCGGTCAGCTGATCGCCGAGCGCGCCAAGGCCGCCGGCATCGAGGCGGTGGTCTTCGACCGCGGTGGTTACACCTACGGCGGACGGATCGCGGCACTGGCCGACGCGGCACGCGAAGGCGGGCTTAAGTTCTAATGACTGATTACGGAAGGACTGCATGATGGCCGAGCAGGCTGGCGCCGCTCCGGCGCAGGACAACCGCGGCGGCGGTCGTGGAGATCGTGACGGGCGGGGTCGTCGCGACGACCGTGGTGGCGGCCGTGGCGGCCGCGACGGCGGTGACAAGAGCAACTACCTCGAGCGTGTGGTCGCGATCAACCGTGTCTCCAAGGTGGTCAAGGGTGGCCGGCGGTTCAGCTTCACCGCATTGGTCATCGTCGGTGACGGCAAGGGCATGGTCGGTGTCGGTTACGGCAAGGCCAAGGAAGTTCCGGCCGCCATCGCCAAGGGCGTCGAGGAAGCGCGCAAGAACTTCTTCCGCGTACCGCTCATCGGCGGCACCGTGACCCATCCCGTTCAGGGTGAGGCCGCGGCCGGTGTCGTGATGCTGCGCCCGGCCAGCCCAGGTACCGGTGTCATCGCCGGCGGCGCGTGCCGCGCGGTGCTGGAATGCGCGGGCGTGCACGACGTCCTGGCCAAGTCGCTGGGCAGCGACAACGCGATCAACGTGGTGCATGCCACCGTTGCCGCGCTCAAGCTGCTCCAGCGTCCGGAAGAGGTGGCGGCCCGGCGTGGCCTGACCATCGAGGAAGTGGCGCCCGCCGGCATGCTGCGGGCGCGTCGCGAAGCCGAGGCGCTGGCCGCGTCGGCCGCGCGTGAGGGAACGGCTTAAAGACCATGGCAGAGCTGAAGATCACCCAGGTGCGCAGCACCATCGGTGCGCGCTGGAAGGCACGTGAGAGCCTGCGGACACTCGGGCTGCGCAAGATCCGGCAGTCCGTCGTACGTGAGGACAACGCGCAGACGCGTGGACTCATCAGGGCCGTCCACCACCTCGTCGAAGTAGAAGAGGTCGGCGACGAGCGGAAGGCGAAGGCATGACCATCAAACTGCACGACCTGCGCCCGGCGCCGGGGTCCAAGACCGCGAAGACCCGGGTGGGTCGCGGTGAGGGCTCCAAGGGCAAGACCGCCGGCCGCGGCACCAAAGGCACCAAGGCACGTAAGAACGTCCCCGCGATGTTCGAGGGTGGTCAGATGCCCATCCACATGCGGCTGCCGAAGCTCAAGGGCTTCCGCAACCGGTTCCGGACCGAGTACCAGGTCGTCAACGTCGGTGATCTCAACAAGCTGTTCCCCAAGGGCGGCGATGTCGGTATCGACGAGCTGGTGGCATCGGGTGCGGTACGCAAGAACTCGTTGATCAAGGTGCTCGGCGACGGCAAGCTGACTGTGAAGGTCAACGTCACCGCTCACAAGTTCAGCGGCAGCGCACGCGAGAAGATCACGTCTGCGGGCGGATCATGCACCGACGCTGCTGGCGGGTCCGCGACCGACCAGTAGATCGAGTTGTCGACAAGAGCCCCTGCCGTTACGGTTGGGGGCTCTTGTGTTCACCGTATGTGGTAACACAAACGAATGTGGGTGCGATCTACATTGCGCGTGCCGATAGTTCAGGAGCCGACATGACCACTCTCCGCCGCGCCGTCACCGTCGTGATGGTCGCCGCCGGTTTGGCAGTGTTCGGCGGCGCCACGTCGGCGCAGGCCCAAGACGCCGACGAGCAGTTCGAGAAGGCGGTCAACTCGCTCGGCATCACCGCTGGCGACGAAACGGACATCCCCGCCCTGGGAAGAAATGTGTGCAACACATTGGCTCAGGAATTGGCGAAGAACCCCAATCCGCCTCCGGTGGTTCGGGGCATTGTCGCCTCGCTGCAGAACAGCAATCTGAGCCGTGAGCAGGCGGTGGGCTTCATGCAGGCCTCGGTGGTCACCTACTGTCCGCAGTTCACGCGATTCATCGGGCGCTAGCCCCTGCGTCTGCGTCGGTACGCTCACAGGATGTTCGCATTTCTGCCCGGTATTCCGGGTATCGACGACCTTCGCGCGCTCGGCAGGCGTGTCGACACAGCTAGACACCACGGAGTCCCCGACGGGTGTGTGCTGGAACTCGAGTTGATGTCGGCGCCACAGGAGACCGGTGGCTTCGACCCCTTGGCGATGATCTCCGGGGGTAACCGGCCGCTGGTGCTGCGCGAGGCCGTCGCGGCGATCCACCGCGCCGCCGACGATCCGCGGGTGGCAGGCCTGATCGCGCGCGTCGAGCTGTCCGCCGCCGCACCAGGACCGGTGCAGGAGCTGCGTGCGGCCGTCGCGGCGTTCAGCGATGTGAAGCCGTCGGTCGCGTGGGCCGAGACCTACCCGGGGACGCTGTCGTACTACCTGGCTTCGGCGTTTCGCGAGGTGTGGATGCAGCCCTCGGGCACGGTCGGGCTGATCGGATTCGCCACCAACGCGATGTTCTTGCGGGACGCGCTCGACAAGGCGGGCATCGAGGCGCAGTTCGTCGCCCGCGGTGAATACAAGTCCGTGGCAAACAGATTCACGCAGAACGGCTACACCGACCCGCATCGTGAGGCCGACACCCGGCTGATCGAGAGCCTGCAGAGCCAGGTGTGGCAGGCCGTTGCCGAATCGCGCCATCTCGAGTCGTCGGAAGTCGATGCGCTCGCCGACAAAGCGCCACTGTTGCGCGACGATGCCGTGTCGGGCCGGTTGGTTGACCGGATCGGATTCCGCGACCAGGCCTACGGACGTATCGCCGAACTCGTTGGCGCAAAGGGTATTACACCCACGTCCGGCTCGGACACCGAGGATGCGCCGCCGCGGCTGTACCTGTCGCGGTACGCGAAGGCCAGCGCGCCGCGGCCGACGCCGTCGGTGCCCGGCCGAAGGGGCAAACCGACGATCGCTGTCGTCACTCTGGACGGAATGATCGTCAGCGGTAGGGGCGGCCCGCAGGTGCTGCCGTTCGGTAATTCGAGCGCAGGTGCGGACACCATTTCAGCCGCGCTACGGGAGGCCGCTGCCGACGACTCCGTCTCGGCGGTCGTGCTGCGTGTGGAGAGTCGCGGCGGGTCGGCCAGCGCGTCGGAAACCATTTGGCGCGAGGTGAACCGGGTCCGCGACGCCGGGAAACCCGTCGTGGCCTCGATGGGTGCCGTCGCCGCATCGGGCGGCTACCTGGTGTCGATGTCCGCGGATGCGATCGTGGCGAATGCAGCAACCATCACCGGCTCGATCGGCGTCGTGACCGGCAAGCTTGTCGCCCGCGAGCTCAAGGAGCGGCTGGGCGTGGGCTCGGAGTCGGTGCGCACCAACGCCAATGCCGACGCGTGGTCCATCGACCATCCGTTCACCGACGCGCAGCGCGAGCACATCGAAGCAACGACCGACCTGTTCTACACCGACTTCATCGAGAACGTCGCGGTCGGGCGCAAGATGACCGTCGAAGCCGTCGATGCGGTCGCCCGCGGCCGCGTGTGGACAGGGGCGGACGCACTGGAGCACGGACTCGTCGACGAGCTCGGTGGTCTGCGCACCGCGATCAGCCGCGCCAAGGTGCTGGCCGGCCTCGATCCCGACGACGATGTTCGCCTGGTCAACTACCCCGGCTCCTCGTTCATGGATGTCCTGCGCCCCAAGCCGTCGTCGGCGCCGGCGGCCGCGTCGTTGCCCGAGGCACTTGCGGTACTCGTGGCCCGCTCGGTGGCCGGGGTGCTCGACCAGGCGGACAGTTCGTTGCGCGGTGCCAGTGCACTGTGGTTGGGCGATTACCGCTTTTAGTCACACAGGGTTCTGGCGCAGGTAGCCGTATACCGCCGCGAAGTTGTTGTTGACCTCGTCGGGTATCGGCACCGGGCCGCCGAGAGCTCTTGCGCCCCAGACGATCTGCGCGGTGCGCTCCACCAGTGCGGTGACATGCAGGACCTTGTCCGGACGCGGTCCGACTGCCACCAGGCCGTGGTTGGCGATCAGCGCCGCGGCCCTGCCCTCCAGCGCCGTGACGGCGTTGCTTCCGACGTCGGGCGTTCCGGACGCCGCGTAGTCGGCACACCGGATGTCGCCGCCGCAATAGACGGCGAACTCGTCGACCGCGGCGGGTATCGACTGGTGCGCGACCGCGAACATGGTGGCCCACACCGGATGACTGTGAATCACACTGCCGATGTCGTCGTATGCGCGATAGCACGCCAAGTGCAGAGCCATTTCCGTCGACGGGTTCCGGCCGTCCTTGGCGTCGAGTACATCACCCTCCGGGTCGACGAGCACGAGATCGTCGAGTGCCATGTCGGAGTAGTCCACCGACGACGGTGTGATGACGAGATTGCCGTCCTCACGTCTGGCGGAGATATTGCCCGCCGTGCCCTCGACGAGGCCTCGACGCAGCATGTCCTTGGCCGCGGCGAGGACCGCGTCTTCGGCATTGGCAACGGATCTCATAAAGTCAGCACCTCCGGGTTGACGATATGCGCGGGCACACGCCCGGACAGCAGCGCCTCGAGGCCATCGGCGACCATCTGCGCCTGCCGCGCCTCGGTGTTCCACGTGGCGCCGCCGATGTGCGGCGTGAGCACGACGTTGGGCATGCCGGTGAGCGGATGGTCGACTGGCAGCCATTCACCGACGAAGTGATCCAGCCCGGCGGCACCGATCTTGCCGCTGTACAGGGCCCCGACCAACGCATCGGTGTTGTGCAGTTGGGCCCGAGCGGTATTGAGGAAGACCGCCCCGTCACGCATCTTTGCGAACTGGTCTGCGCCGATCATCTCCACGGTGTCGTCGGTGACGGGCGCATGCAGCGACACGATGTCGGCCGCGGCGAGCAACTCGTCGAGGCTGTGGCCGGCCTCGTCGTTGTACGGGTCGTAGGCGATCACCGTCACGCCAAGACCCTGCAGCCGCCACCGCAGCGCGCGTGCCACCGCACCGAGGCCCACCAGACCGGCCGTCAGCCCCGCGATCTCCCACGCCCGGAACCGTTGGTACGGGAGGGTGCCGTCGCGAAACACCTCTCCGGCACGGACATCCGCGTCGGCGATCAGTACGTGGCGGGTGGTGGCGAAGAGCAGGGCGAGCGCCATCTCCGCGACGGCGTCGGCATTGCGGCCCGGAGTGCGCAACACCGGCACGCGCGCGGCTGTCGCACCGGCGACGTCGACGTTGGTGGGGTCGCCGCGGGTGGATGCGACGGCACGCAACGGCAGGTCGAACACCGGCCCGCCGACCGAATCGCTTTCCACGACAAGGATATCGGCGCGCTCGGCAGCCGCCCGCGCCGCGAGCTGCTCAGCAGAGTAGATGCGCAGCGGATGCAGCTCGATCCACGGGTCGTAGACGACGTCGACCAGCCGGCTCAGTTTGGCGAAACCCGGGCCGCGAAGGGGTGCCGTCACGAGCGCGCGAAGTCTGCTCACGTATGCACATGCTGGCGTACGGTGGCGCCCGTGTCAGCAAAAGCGGTCACAATAGGCATCGACATCGGGACGACCGCGGTAAAGGCCGTTGCCGCCGATGAGGACGGCCAGGTGACCGCCAGAGTGCGGATTCCGCACCAACTGCGCGTGCCCGCTCCTGATCAACTCGAGCATGACGCGGATGAGGCATGGCGGCGTGGGCCGGTGAAGGCCCTGTCGACGCTGACCGATACGCGCCGACCCGAACTTGCGGCGGCGGCGGTCACCGCGATGGTCCCGTCCATGACTGCGGTCGACGACGGGGGACGGCCGCTGACGCCGGGACTGCTGTACGGGGACGCTCGAGGCCGATCGGGTGCCGGCCCGGATCGCTCGTTTCTGTCGGGTGAGGCCGTTGAGTTCCTGCGCTGGACAGCGGGGGAGGTGCGCGGCGCGCACGGGTACTGGCCCGCGATGGCGGTCGCCAACGACGCGCTCGCGCGGGATGCGTTCATCGACAGCACGACCGCCAGTACCGCCTATCCGCTGTTCGACGGCGGCGGTTGGAGCGACGCGGTGTGCGCCGACTGCGGTACTGAGTCCCGGACCATGCCGCGCGTGGAGACCACCGGCACTGCGGTCAGCCGGGTGGCCGGAACCGACGTCGTGCTGGCCGCCGGCGCGGTCGACGCGGTGTGCGAACAGATCGTCGCGGGCGCCGATCAGGAGGGTGACGTGCTTGTCATGTGCGGCACGACCTTGATCGTGTGGGCGACCCTCGACGCGTTCCGCGAGGTACCCGGTCTGTGGACGCTGCCACATCCGGTGCCCGGCAAGTGCCAGATCGGCGGACCGAGCAACGCGGGCGGTCTGTTCCTCGGCTGGGTGGACCGCCTCGTAGGACAAGGTGTCGAGACCGATCCCGCGCGGGTTCCGGTGTGGTCGCCCTACCTGCGCGGTGAGCGGGTCCCGCTGCACGACCCTGATCGCCGCGGTGTGCTCGACGGCCTGAACCTCACCCACGACGGCGCATCGGTGCGCCGGGCCGCCTATGAGGCCTCGGGATTCGTTGTGCGGCAACTCATCGAGATGAGCGGGGTCGGACCCTTGCGCATCGTGGCGACCGGAGGCGGAACGCGTGTCGAGCCGTGGCTGCAGGCTCTCGCCGACGCGACCAGGTTGCCCGTGAGCGTGGCAGGTGTTGCCGAAGGGGCGGCGCTCGGTGCGGCCTTCCTGGCCAGGATGGCCATTGGGCACGAATCGTCGGTCACCGACGCGGCGCGATGGGCGTCCGTTGAACGTGTCGTCGAGCCCGATGAAACATGGACCTCGGCAGTCGAGGACCGCTACGGTCGGTTTCTCGAGCTGGCCAAGGAGGTAAGAGCGGAGCACTGACGACGGGTGCGAAAGTACGCTTGTTGCGCACGAATTGCGCGAGAGTCTGAGACCAAGCGTGCGCTCGCGACCGCGTCTAGCGTTTGATCGCGGACAGGTAGCTCATATCGGCGAAGAATCCCATCGCGCCGTCTTCGGGGAATTCGAACCCGTTGGCGGCGTAGGCATCCCGCATGGACTGCGCGGTGACATCCCACCCATGTCCGGTGAGATAGTCGACGACGTCGTTGCGTTCATCGTGATAGATGAGCTCCGACATCTCGATGTCATGGCCGTACTGCTTGAGCCTGTCGGCGATCAACTGCGATCGGTCGTCGGAGAACGCGCTGATATCGGGTATGTGTTCGGTGGCGACACGGCTTCCGGGTGCGCTGAGCTCGTCGATGCGGTCGAATAGCAGATCCTGAGCCTCCGGCGGAAGGTAGATCAGCAAGCCCTCGGCGATCCACGCTGTCGGTTGGGTCGGGTCGAAGCCGTTGTCCAGCAGTGCTTTAGGCCAGTCGTCGCGTAGGTCGATCGCGACCGCCTTGCGCACCGCAGCTGGTTCGGCGCCCAACCGCGCCATGGTTTCGCCCTTGAATGCGATGACGTCGGGCTGATCCAACTCGTAGACGGTGGTTTCCGCGGGCCAGGCCAGCCGATAGGCACGCGCATCAAGGCCGGCCGCCAGAATCACCGCCTGGCGCACACCGGCCGCTGTGGCGTCGGTGAACAACGTGTCGAAATGGCGAGTACGAACAGCCATGCCTTCCGCCGCGCGGCGCATGTTGAACCGGGGATCGACGTCGTCGAGCTGGATCTCACCGTCGAGCGCCCGGACGAAGAAGTCCACGCCGACCGCGCGCACCAGCGGCTCTGCGTAGGGGTCGTAGATGAGGCCTTCGCGGTTGCTCAGCACCCGCTGAGCGGCGACCATCGTCGCGGTCGACCCGACGCTGGATGCCAGATCCCACGAGTCGTTTTCGGTGCGGGCCATGTCGTTCCTACTTTCTCGTCGCGATCACCGCGAGTGAATCGCGAAGCGGCACAAGAGTGTCGCTATCGGGGAACTCGCGACCGTAGTCGGCGAAGACCTCCGGGCGGCGACGGGCAGACACGTCCCAGCCGTGTTCGGTGAGGTATTCGACGACGCCGCTGCGCTCGCCGTCATAGAACAACTTCGTGATGTCCATGTCGACCGGCGCTTCACGCCACTGCTCGGTGATCCCTTGCAGGCGAGCGCCGATGCTGGCGGCGGCGTCCGGGTGGTACTCGGTGGCGAGTCGGCTGCCCGGTGCGCTGAGCTCGGTGATGTCGTCGAACAGTCGGTCCTGTGCATCGGGAGGCAGGTAGACCAGCAGGCCTTCTGCACTCCACGCCGTCGGCTGCCCGGTGTCGAAGCCACTGTCGCGCAACGCCTTCGGCCAGTCCTCCCGCAGATCGATGCCGACCGTGCGGTGCTCGGCGGCGGGGGACGCGCCGATCGACGCCATTGTCGTGGTCTTGAACTCGATGACCTGCGGCTGGTCGATCTCGTAGACGACGGTCCCCTCACGCCACGGTAACCGGTAGGCACGCGAGTCCAGACCCGACGCCAGGATCACCGCCTGCTTGATCTCCGCGGCGTCGGCGTCTGCCGAAGTGCCACCTCCGGTGGCGGTCACGAAGAAATCGTCGAAGAACCGCGTCCGCACCGCGATCGAGGTGGCCAGGAATGCCGGGCCGGCCGGGTCACCGCCGTCGGGAAGGTCGATCTTCCCGTCGGCGAGCTGGGTGAAGAAGTCCAGTCCCACGGCCCTCACCAGAGGTGCGGCGTACGGATCGTCGAACAGCGGATCCTGCTCGCGGCTGCCCACCGCCCGGGCCGCGGCGACCATGGTCGCGGTGGTGCCGACGCTGGACGCCAGATCCCAGCTGTCCCCGTCTGTCCGGCTGTCCGCGGTGCTCATGACCTGAGTATGCCGCTGACGTACTGCAGCTCACCGAAACGAGCGATGTCCTCATCTTCTTCGATGATCGCCGGAAGACCGTTCTCCTCGAGGAGCTGTTTGACGCTCCGCCACGAGATCTGCCAACCGTGGTCGGCAAGGTACTTCGACGCCTCGTTGCGGTCGCCCAGGTAGATGAGGTCGGCGAAGTCGAGTTCGAAGCCGTGGTCGCGCCACTGCTGCGCGGCTTCCTGCATCCGCTCGATTGCCTTCTCGTGGTCCGCGGGATCGATGCTCGGGGTGCTTTCCACCGCGACGTAGCTGCCCACGGCGCTGAGTTCGGTGATGGTGTCGAGCAGCTTGTCCTGGGCGTCTGGCGGCAGATAGCCCAGCAGACCTTCCGCGCTCCACGCGGTGGGCTTGCTCGGATCGAACCCGGCGGCGATCAATGCCGACGGCCAGTCGAAGCGAAGGTCGACCGCGACGGTCCGGCGGTCGGCGGTCGGGTCTGCGCCGAGGTCGGCGAGCGTCTTGGTCTTGAACTCGATGACCTCGGGCTGGTCGATCTCGTAGACCGTCGTACCCGCGGGCCATGCGAGCCGATAGGCACGGGAGTCGAGCCCGGAGGCCAGGATGACCGCCTGCCGGATCCCGGCCTCGGCGGCGTTGGAGAAGAACTCGTCGAAGAACTTGGTCCGCACCGCCATGTTGTCGGTCATCCGGGCCATCCCGACCGAAGCATTGTCGACGTCGAGGTCCTGGGCGCGCAGTTCACCGCTCGCCAGCTTGGTGAAGAAGTCCACGCCGACCGCGCGCACGAGCGGTTCGGCGAACGGATCGTCGATCAGCGCGTCGTCGGCTTTGGACGCGATCGCACGCGCAGCGGCGACCATGGTTGCCGTCGCGCCCACGCTCGACGCGAGATCCCAGGTGTCGTTTCCAGTCCTTGTCATCATCAGCCCCTAGAACGATTGCATTTACTTAGTGGATATAACGAGATGATCTCCACGGTATGTTCCCGAGCTGAGAGACAACTGTGAGCCCCAGTCTGGGCGGCTTGATGCAGGGCAAAGGGACGGCAACTGTTAGTCTCGTAGACTGTTTGACGCGTGACTTCGCAGGCTGCGCGCCTGTTGGGGCTCACACCTGATGGAAACTCAGACTTAACCAAGAACTCGCTGGTCAGACCAGCCACATTTGCATGCCGCTAGTCACAGGTCGGCTGCGCAGGAGGAAGAGTGCTTTCGGCTTTCATCTCGTCACTGCGGACAGTGGACCTGAGGCGAAAAATCCTCTTCACCATCGGCATTGTCGTGCTGTACCGGGTGGGCGCCTCGATTCCGTCGCCCGGTGTGAACTACCCGAATGTGCAGCAGTGCATCGCGGAGGTCAGCGGAGGGCAGTCCGGACAGGTCTATTCGCTGATCAACCTGTTCTCCGGCGGTGCGCTGCTGCAGCTGTCGGTGTTCGCGGTGGGCATCATGCCCTACATCACCGCCAGCATCATCGTTCAGCTGCTGACCGTCGTGATTCCGCGGTTCGAGCAGTTGCGCAAAGAGGGTCAGTCCGGCCAGACGAAGATGACGCAGTACACGCGCTATCTGGCGATCGCGCTGGCCCTCCTGCAATCCACCAGCATCATTGCGTTGGCCGCCAACGGAGGCCTGCTGCAGGGCTGCACCTTGGACATCATCCAGGGCCAGAGTGAGGGCCTGAACATCTTCACGCTGGTCGTGATGGTGCTGGTGATGACCGCGGGCGCCGCGCTGGTGATGTGGATGGGCGAGCTGGTGACCGAGCGCGGCATCGGTAACGGCATGTCGCTGATGATCTTCGCCAGCATCGCGTCGGCGATTCCGGGTGAGGGCAAGAACATCCTGGACAGCCGCGGCGGCCTGGTCTTCACCGCGGTCTGCGTGGCCACGCTGGGCATCGTGGTCGGTGTGGTGTTCGTCGAGCAGGGACAACGGCGCATCCCGGTCCAATACGCCAAACGCATGGTCGGCAGACGAATGTACGGCGGCACATCGACGTACCTGCCGCTGAAGGTCAACCAGGCAGGCGTCATCCCCGTCATCTTCGCGTCGTCGCTGATCTACATTCCGCACCTGATCACCCAGCTCATCACCAGCGGAAACCAGAACGCGGCCAACGGATGGTTCTCCAGATTCATCGCCGAGTACCTCACGAATCCCGCAGACCCGGTGTATATCGCGGTCTACTTCGCCCTGATCATCTTCTTCACCTACTTCTATGTGTCGATCACGTTCAATCCCGAAGAACGTGCCGATGAGATGAAGAAGTTCGGCGGGTTCATCCCCGGCATCCGCCCAGGCAGGCCGACCGCCGACTATCTGCGATATGTGCTCAACCGGATCACCCTGCCGGGCTCCATCTATCTGGGCGTGATCGCCGTGCTACCGAACTTGTTCCTGCAGATCGGAAACACCGGCTCGATACAGAACCTGCCCTTCGGCGGTACTGCGGTTCTGATCATGGTTGGCGTCGGCTTGGATACGGTCAAACAAATCGAGAGCCAGTTGATGCAGCGCAACTACGAAGGGTTCCTGAAGTGAGAGTCGTTCTACTCGGCCCGCCCGGCGCGGGCAAAGGCACCCAGGCGCAGAAGCTCTCCGAAAAGCTCGGCATCCCGCAGATCTCCACGGGCGACCTGTTCCGCAAGAACATCACCGAAGGCACCGAGCTCGGAGTCGAGGCCAAGCGCTATCTCGACGCCGGCGACCTGGTGCCGAGCACTCTCACCAACGCACTCGTCGAGGACCGCATCGAAGAGGACGACGCGGCCGCCGGGTTCATCCTCGATGGCTACCCGCGCTCGGTCGAACAGGCGAAGGCCCTCGACGAGATGCTGAAGAACCACAACACCAAACTCGACGCCGTCCTGGAGTTCGCCGTCTCCGAGGACGAGCTGTTCACGCGGCTCAAAGCCCGCGGCCGCGCGGACGACACCGAAGACGTCATCCGCAACCGGATGCAGGTGTACCGCGACGAGACCGAGCCGTTGCTGGAGTACTACTCCCACAACAACCTGCAAAGCGTCGATGCGGTTGGCACGCTGGACGAGGTCTTCGCCCGGGCGTTGCGCGCACTCGGAAGGTAAGCGATGGGCCTGCCAGGGCTGCGGAGCCGCCGGGTCGTCCCGCAGCGCACTCCAGCTGAACTCGATGCGATGGCGGCCGCGGGCGCGTTGGTCGCCTCCGCGCTGCAGGCCGTCCGCGACGCCGCCGCCCCCGGCGTTTCTACGCTCGAACTCGACAAGATCGCCGAGTCGGTGATCCGCGACGGTGGCGGTGTTCCGTCATTCCTCGGCTACCACGGCTTCCCGGCCAGCATCTGCTCGTCGGTCAATGACCGCGTGGTGCACGGTATTCCGTCCGCGGACGAGACCCTGGCAGCGGGCGACCTGGTGTCCATCGACTGCGGGGCGATCCTCGATGGCTGGCACGGTGACTCGGCGGTCACGTTCGGCGTCGGCGACCTGATCGCCGTCGACGAAGCGTTGTCCGCGGCCACCCGCGAGTCCATGGAAGCCGGTATCGCCGCGATGGTCCCCGGCAACCGGCTCACCGATGTGTCACACGCGATCGAGGCCGGAACGCGCGCCGCTGAGGCACGGCACGGCCGCAAGTTCGGGATCGTCGCCGGCTACGGCGGACACGGCATCGGCAGGGAAATGCACATGGACCCGTTCCTGCCCAACGAAGGGGCACCCGGCCGGGGGCCCCACCTGGCACCCGGATCCGTGCTGGCGATCGAACCGATGCTCACGCTGGGCACCAGGAAGACGGTCGTCCTATCCGACGAATGGACCGTCGTCACCGCCGACGGCTCCCGGGCCGCGCACTGGGAGCACACAGTGGCGGTGACCGACGACGGACCGCGGATCCTCACTGCACTCGCCTAGATTTTCGCCTGAGCGGTCGATCGCACGCACTTTTGGTGCTCTTAATCGACCGCTGGCGCGCTCAGCCCGCCACACTGAACCGGATCGCCCACAACCTCGTATTACAGACGGAGGTTGAAACTTGGACAACCCGGGGACCGCCGAAGCGCAGGTCATGCGGGTGCTCTATCAGGAGCACGCCGCGGCCTTGTGGCGCTATGCCGTGCGGCTCACCGGGGATACGGCCCGGGCGGAGGATGTCGTGCAGGAAACGCTACTGCGTGCTTGGCGCCATCCCGAGGTGACCGACGACCGCGAGAGGTCCGCTCGGGCGTGGCTGTTCACCGTGGCGCGTAATCTCGTCATCGACGAGAGACGCAGTGCGAGGTTCCGCAGCGAATCGGGTACCCCCGACATGGAACAAGCGGCGGACCACGCGGGGCCTGACGAGGTGGAGACAGCGCTGGACCGCATGTTGCTCGGTGAGGCCATGGCCCAGTTGTCCGACGACCACCGGGCGGTCATCAGCCGCGCCTACTACCAGGGCGCCACGACCGCGCAGATCGCAGCCGATCTGCAGATTGCCGAGGGAACTGTGAAGTCGCGACTGCACTACGGGATGCGGGCCCTACGGCTCACGTTGCAGGAGATGGGGGTGACACGATGACACAGTTCGGGCTACCCAGGAGCGGTGAAGAGCTGGACGACGACCGCTACGCGACATGGGATGCGGCCTACGTCCTCGGGTCGTTGTCTTCCGACGAGCGCCGCGAGTACGAGGCACACCTGTCGACGTGTCCACGGTGCAGCGCCGCTGTCGCGGAGTTGAGTGGCATCCCGCCGTTGCTGGCCGAACTCGACGCCGCTGACGTCGAGGCACTCGGCGGTGAGCAGCCGTCACCGCAGGTGCTGGACTCGCTGCTGCTTCAGGTCAACTCGCGACGCAGACGATCCCGCTGGGTGACCAGCGCCGCGTTGGCGGCCGCGGCCGCGGTGGTCGCGATCGCCCTGGTGATCGCGATCCGCCCCGACTCTATGGGGTTGCAGTCCGGTCCGAATCAGGCCGGATCCGCGATGGAGATGACGAAGGTGTCCGAGACACCGATCAACGCGACCATCAGCATGACCGGCTACGGCTGGGGCACCCGCATCGACATGGCGTGCACATACGGCGACTGGGGCAGGCGCGACGCACCGCCACAGAATCTGGGCATGGTCATCGTCGGCCGCGACGGCAGTCAGAGCCAGGTCGCGACATGGCTGGGGTTGTCCGGTGCGACGGCGTTGCCCAGCGCCAACACTCCGCTCCCGGTGGGGGATATTGCTGCTGTGCAACTGGTTTCGGCTGATTCGGGTCAGGTCCTGCTCGAAAAGAAATTGTGACGCGAGCCACCGAGTGAACCGAATCCGCTAGCCGTACGTGTCCTCTATGAAAGCGGCGCGAAGGAGCATAGGGGAGACATATGGCCAGGCATCGAGTTGTCGACCACATTGTCGGGTATCTCGCTGCCGCCGGCGTCGACCACATCTTCGGCGTCGACGGCGCCAACATCGAGGACCTCTACGATGCGGCGCACTACCGCGCGGACATCACCGCCGTGCTGGCCAAGCACGAGTTCTCCGCCGCGACAATGGCCGACGGGTACAGCCGCAGCGGTGCCGGACTCGGCGTGGTGGCCGCGACGTCCGGCGGTGGATGCCTGAACACCGTGCCCGGTCTCGGCGAAGCACTCGCGAGCCGGGTTCCGGTGCTGGCGTTGATCGGACAGGCGCCGATGTCCCTCGACGGACGCGGCTCGTTTCAGGACACCAGCGGACGCAACGGTGCCCTCGATGCGCAGGCGTTGTTCTCGGCGGTGTCGGTCTACTGCAAGCGCGTGCTGACGCCCCAAGACATTCTCACCGCACTGCCAGAGGCGATTGCCGCCGCACGCACCGGCGGTCCGGCAGTGTTGTTGCTGCCGAAGGACATTCAGCAGGCCACCCTCGATGTGGTGAACGGTTCAGCTGTGCCGGTCGGCCGCCGCAACGCCCACGTCGGCAACCCGCACCCGATCGCGCGGGCACTTCAGAATGTCGACGGGCCCGTCACGATCATCGCCGGCGAACAGGTGGCGCGCGACGATGCACGCGCAGAACTCGAGCGGCTGCGTTCGCTGTTGCGGGCGCGGGTGGCATGTGTTCCCGACGCCAAAGACGTTGCGGGCACACCAGGGATGGGATCGTCGTCCGCAGTTGGAGTGACCGGCGTGATGGGCCATCCCGGTGTCGCCGACGCCATCTCCGAAAGCGCACTGTGCCTTGTGGTCGGCACCCGGATGACGGTGACGGCGCGCGG
This sequence comes from Mycolicibacterium rhodesiae NBB3, assembly GCF_000230895.2. The sequence continues at coordinate 673,487 of NC_016604.1, read as the reverse complement.
AGGGCTCGACGATGCGCTGCGGTCGGCCCGTGTCTACTCGATCGGTGCCGAGACCCCGTATCTGCCGTGCACCCATGTGCACACCGAAGACTTGCGCGCATCGTTGTCATTGCTCACTTCCGCGCTGTCGGGTCACGGGCGTCCCGCGCGTGTCCGCGTGCCTGACGCGGTCCGACGATCCGAGCTGCGCCCGCCCGCGCACGATTGCCCGGGCATCCGATACCGCGACGCGCTGACCGTGTTGGATCGAGCGCTTCCCGATGGCACCGACATCGTCGTCGACGCAGGCAACATCGGTGCCTCTGCGATCCATCACCTGCCGGTCCGCCGCGGCGGCCGCTTCATCGTGGCGCTGGGTATGGGCGGCATGGGCTACAGCTTCGGCGCTGGTATCGGCATGACGTTCGGCCGCGGCGCGGATTCTGCCGACCGAACCGTGGTCATCGCGGGAGATGGCTCATTCTTCATGCACGGCATGGAGATTCACACCGCACTGCAATACCGCCTTCCGATCACCTTCGTGCTGTTCGACAATCACGCGCATGCGATGTGTGTGACACGGGAGCAGGTGTTCTACGGCGACCAGTACAGCTACAACCGCTTCGGGCCGAGCCGACTCGGCGCAGGGCTGGCCGCGATGTTCCCCGAGCTGCGGTCAGTCGACGTCGACGACATCGGCGCGCTGCCCGCTGCGCTCGCAGGCGCCCTCGACGTACAAGGCCCCTCGGTCATCAGCATCGAGTGCTCTGCCGATGAAATCCCACCCTTCGCAGCTTTTCTCGGCAATGCCGCCGATGCTGTCAGTCAACCGCACATCGAAAAGGACCACCGCAATGTCGCTGCCCGCGCTTGAAGACATCACCGGCCACCGAGGCACCACCGATCCGATCGACGGAGTGATCCGAGTCGAGACGTCGCCGAGGGAGAAAGCCACGCCGATCATCATGGAGATGATGCGTTCGGTCTATCCGCACGACGAGGTATACGGAACGTACTGCACCGTCAACGATTACATCGACTGTCCGCCCGATGAGCTGTTCGACTACATGGCAGATACCCGCTGCCTGGAGGAGTGGACGTACAGCCTGCGGGGTTTCGAGCCCACCGACGAGCCCGACCTGTGGGTCGCGTATGACAAACTCGGCGGAGAGACCGGAAGTCCGATCTTCACCCGCACCGTGGCCAACAAGGAATCCGGGACGGTCGACTATCACTGCGCGTGGGATCAGGGCAAGCACCTGTGGATGATCTATCTGATGCGCATCGTCGACGCCCAGGTGGTGCTCGACAAGCCGGGTTCAGTGGTGCTGTGGACGAACTGCCACCACCCGTTCTACGACACGAACCCGTATCCGGAGACCGCACCGCCGCAACGCCCGGTCTGGGTCGGAGACTTCTGGGACATGTTCGGTCCCGGGCACCTGCTGGAATTGAAGAACCTCAAAGCGATTGCCGAATACCGCCACCGCAACGGCCTTTCCATCACACCGGATTGGATGAAGTGATGACTGTCAGTTTGATCGATGTGTCGACGTATCTGCCCGGGGAACCGATCAGCGCCGACTACTACGCACAGTTCGCGGAGTCCGACGATTTGCGGGACAACGTGATGTTCCGGGCGCCGAAGTTCCGCCATCACGTGGCCGAGGACGAGTCCGCCATCGACATGGTGGAGCGTGCCACGGCCGGGCTGATCGAACGCCACGGCCAGGACATGATCGCGGGTGCCGACATCCTCATCACCCACACCCAGATGCCGGACATGCCGTTCTACGGCGGAGGCGGCGGGATGGCGCATCGCCTTGGTATGAAGCCGAATTGGGTGCTCGATCTGCACAACGGCGGATGCGCGGCATTCGTGCTCGGGCTCAAGGTCGCCCGCAACCTGATCGAGTCGGGGGAAGGGCGTACCGCGGTCATCGCGATCGCCCAGAACGCGGCGGGCCAGATATTCGATCAGCCGACGATCCGCCCCAAGGCGCAGTCGTCGGTTCCCGGTGACGGTGCCGCGGTCGGGTTGGTGACGCTGTCGGACGAGTCACCGATCCTCGACATCGAATGCCGTACCTACGGTGAATTCGCTGGCGACATGACACTCGCGGTCGATCCGCCCCGCAAGTGGTGGCAGCCCGGTCTCGGCGAGGGGTGCATCGGGTTCACCGAAAGCAAGATCACCAAGGTGCTCGCGCGTGGCAACCGTCAGGTGCCCGAGGTGTCCTACGCGGTGTGTGACCGAATCGGGGTGAAGCCCAAGGATCTCGACCTGCTTGTCACCAACCAGCCGAATCGGGCGTTCCTGCGGAACTGGCGCGAAGCGCTGGAGCTTCCCGCGGATAAGCACCGTGACACGTTTGATGACTGCGGAAACCTGTTCGCCGCGGGGATCCCGATCAACCTGGACCGCGCGATCAGCGACGGCCAACTCAAGCGCGGCGACGTCGTGATGATGTCGGCGTTCGCCCACGCCGGTGATTTTGCAGGCGCCGCGGCCGTCCGCTGGGGCGGTCGGGACTGATGGCCACCCTGCACCGCGAGGTGACCGACGCGGCTGTCGGCGCTCTACCCAGTGCGGTGAACCCAATGGCTCTGTCACTCAACGAGAATCCTTTCGCACCCCTGCCCACGGTGCGGTCGGCCCTGGTCTCCGCGATCGATTCGGGCAACCGCTATCCGGAGTTCCTGCCACAGAAGCTTCGCGCCCTGATCGCCGAACGCGTCGGCGTACGCGACGAGCAGGTGGTCATCGGGGTCGGTGCCACGGGTGTGATCATGCAGGTGCTCAGCGCGGTTACCAGTCCCGGCGACAAGATGGTGATGACGTCACCGACATTCGACGGCTATCCGATCTTCGCGCAGATGGCCCGGCTGGAGTCGGTCACCGTCCCGCTGGACACGCACGGCCATCACGATCTCGACGCCATGGCCGACGCCGCTGCTGACGCCCGGGTGGTGGTGGTCTGCCGCCCACACAATCCGACCGGAACCGTTGAGTCGTACGCTGATATCGAGCGGTTTCTGCAACGGGTCCCCGTTGACACAGTGGTTCTGCTGGATGAGGCGTATGTGGAGTTCCTCACGCCTCATCACCGGTTCGACGCTCCGGCGCTGGTCGCTCAGTATCCCAATGTCGTTGTGGTGCGGACCTTCTCGAAGGCCTACGGCCTGGCAGGCCTGCGGGTCGGTTACGGCTTCTGCGCCCCGGAACTGGCCCGACGGCTGTGGGCGATGCAACCGCCGTTCGGCATAGCCATCACCGGTCTGGTTGCCGTGGCCGCGTCATACGACGCGGAAAGCGAGCTGCAGCAACGTATCCGGATGATCACAGCCGAACGGCGGTACATGCGGATGCGGCTGAGGTCCATGGGCGTGTACAGCACTGATGCGCAAGCGAACTTCGTCTACCTGCCGTCGTGGGGTCGACAGTGGCGCGAGGTGTTTGCGGACACCGAGCTGCAGGTGCGTGACTACGCCGACGGAGGAGTGCGCATCACCGTCGGGAACCGGCAGTCCACCCGCGCGGTGCTGAGCGCCGTGCGAGCCGCACTGCAATGACGATCAGTACTCGACCCGGAACCCACCGATCAGGCTGATGGTGTTGCCGTCGGGATCGGTGATCGCCGACAGGTGAACGCCCTTGCTGGCGCCGGTGATGTCACCGGGCTCGAGCCCGCGCTGCCGGAGATCGGAGATGTGTGTCTCGAGATCGTCGACGGCGAAGTTCAGCAACCCGGAGCCGGCGCGCTCTGCATCGGCGAAGACCTGGACCCAACCGCCGGGCACGACCTGCCATTCGACGAGCGTCGGCATCGGGTTGTTGTCAGCCGGGCGGCCGAACAGGGTTTCGTACCAGCGGCTGCTGGCCTGCAGGTCGGATACTGGCACGACTGCCAGTACATGCTCGATGGACATCGACTTCCCTTCCTTGTCGCAGAGACAGACTCGGGCGAGACGCGAAACTCATCACGGGGTCTGAAGGTCGCCGCGTGCGGTATGAAGAGGCGTGCCCTCGCAACCGTCGTGGCCGCGCAAGCGCGATCCGATCGCGTTGGCGCGCGCCAACTGGGAGCGTTCCGGATGGGGCGAGGTCGCCGACGGCATGGTGGCGGTCACGTCGGTGATGCGCGCGCACCAGATTCTGCTGGCCCGCGTCGAGAACGCCCTGCGGCCGTACGACCTGAGCTTTTCGCGGTACGAGTTGCTTCGGCTGCTGGCGTTCAGCCGTGGCGGCGCGTTGCCGATCACCAAGGCGTCCGACCGGCTGCAGGTGCACGTCACCAGCGTCACGCACGCCATCCGGCGATTGGAGGCCGACGGCCTCGTGGAGCGCATCCCACATCCGACGGACGGCCGCACCACGCTGGTGCAGATCACCGACCTCGGTCGGTCGACGGTCGAGGACGCGACCGTCACGCTCAACAGCGAGGTGTTCGCCGACATCGGCATGTCCGACGGAGAGTCCCGCGCGCTCGCCGATTCGATCGAAACGCTGCGCCGCCACTCCGGCGACTTTTAGCTGCTCCGCAGCTGTGGCGACTTCTAGCTGCTCCGCAGCTGTGGCGACTTCTAGCTGCTCCGCAGCTGTGGCGACTTCTAGCTGCTCCGCAGCTGTGGCGACTTCTAGGTACGCGGCAGCGGGATCGTCGCGGTCACCGTGGTGCCCGCACCCGGACGTGATCGGATATTGAGCCGGCCGCCGACGATCTCGGCGCGTTCCGCCATGGACAGCAGGCCGTAGCCGCCCATCTCGTCGCTGCCCAGCGGCTTCTCGAAGGTGTCGAAACCGACTCCGTCGTCGACGATTTCGAGCCGCGCGGTGTCCGCGTCGACCGCGAAGGTGAGGCGCGCCGAGGTTGCCTTCGCATGCTTGACGACGTTCTGGAGGCATTCCTGCGCGATCCGGTACAACGCGAGCTCGATGTGGTCGGGCACCCGGGTCTCCACCAGGTCGACGTCGATACCGATGTGCGGAATCGAGCGTGCGAGGCTGGCGAGCCCGCCGGCCAGGCCGAGGTCGTCGAGCACTGGTGGCCGCAGCCCGCTGATCGCCGCGCGAGCCTCCTGCAGGGTCAGGTCGACCAGTTCGCGAGCCTTGTCGAGCTGTTCACCCATCGCCGCCGGATCGTCGACTGCCCGCGACGCCGCATCGAGGCGGTACGACAGAGTGATCAGCCGCTGCGAGATTCCGTCGTGGATGTCGCCGGCCAGGCGCCGCCGCTCGATCTCCTGCGCTTCGATCACCTGCTCGACGAAGTTCTCGTGGGCCCGTTCGCGAGCCACCAGCTGACGGTGCAGCCGCGCTTGGTGGAGCGCACCTGCGATCAGCCTGCCGATCACCAAGAGCAGCTCGACGTCGCTCGCGGTGAAGTCGCGGTACTCGACGGTGTGCACGTTGAGCACGCCGACCAGGCCGCCGGGGTCGGTCTCCATCGGCACCGACACCATCGACGTGAAGTCCTTGCCGCGCAATGACACAAAGGGCATGTACCGCGGATCTGACTCCTTGTCCTGCCTGATCACGACGGGCTCGCGGTGGCTGGCGACCCAACCGGAGATGCCCTGGCCCAACGGCAGCCGGATCTTGCCCACCTCGGCGTCGAACGGCGGCGTCGCGCCCGCGAGCGTCAGCGACCGATCGCTGTCATCGAGGACGTGTACGAAGCACACGTCGCTGGCGGTGGCGGCGGTGATCATCCGCGCCGCGGCGGCGGCCAGCGGTTCGACCCCGGGTCCGCTCGACGCGGCCTGGATCAGTTCCCGGAGCAGGGCGAGTTCGCGGTCGGCGTCGACGACGTCGCGGACCGCGTTGGGGGGCCGGGGCGGCGTTGTCATTGGTAGATGCCCTCACGTAGCGCCGTGGCCACCGCACCGGTGCGGTCGCTGACTCCGAGCTTGCGATAGATGGAGCTCAGGTGCGTCTTCACCGTCTCCTCACCGATCACCAGCTTGGAGGCGATAGCGCGGTTGGACAGACCGTTGACGACATAGGACAGGATCTCGCTCTCGCGTTGCGTCAACCCGTGCCGCGCGCCCGGCCAGAACTCGTCGCGCTGCATCCGCGCCGCGGTGTCCACCGCCCTGGCCGCCATGCTCGGATCGATCGCCGTCTCCCCGCGGTGTACGTACTCGAGCTGGCGGACCAGCTCGTCGCTGCTGATGCTTTTCAGCAGGTATCCGGACGCCCCGACCCGCAGCGCCTGGAACAGGTATTGCTCGTCGTCGTAGACCGACAGCATCACGACCTTGCGCTCGGGGTCGCGTTCGCGCAGTTCCATACACAGGTCGAGCCCGCTCGAACCGTGCATGCGCACATCAGACAGCACAATGTCGGGGTCGAGCTCGGCAACCACACTGAGCGCTCGCTCAGCGCCGATGGCCTGCCCGACGACCTCGACGCGCTCTCGAAACGCGGCGAGCATCGCCTTGAGCCCCTCGATGACCATTTCGTGGTCGTCGACGAGCACAAGACGCACCGGAGGGCTGCCGGTTGCCATGAGCACCACCTTAGAGCTGGCATTTTCTGCAGTAGGAGAAGTTGGCATCGCCGATCCCCCAAATGGGGGAGGTTGAAGTCCTGTGACTTAGAGCACCCTAGCTGCATGCCGACAACGCATGAGAAGACGTGGCGCGCCGGTCGCTTCTGGTGGGACTCCGCATCGCCGGCAGGTATCGCCAGCCCGCTTCGCGCGGTCATCTTCGACCTCGATGCCTTGACCGACATCGAATCCGACGGTCACCGGGTCGCGTACAACGCGGCTTTCGCCGCCCACGGTCTCGACTTCCAGTGGTCGACGACGCGCTACCGGCAGCTGCTGGCCCTCACCGATGAACGTCAGCGGGTCGCGGCGGAGTTGCGCAAACGAGGGGTTGCAACTGAGTCCGACGTGCTGACCAAGCTGCTCGCCGACGAGATCTTCACGACCAAGACGATGCTGTTCGACGAGCTGATCGCAGAGCGCGACCTCGCGGCACGCCCCGGGCTCGCCGACTTCGTCATGGACACGTTCGCGGCGGGTGTTCAGGTGGCCGTGGTGACCAGCGGGCAGCGCAGCTGGGCGGATCCGCTGGTGCGTCAGTTGGTGGGGGAGGGCATCGTCGAGACGGTGGTCACCGCCGAGGACGTCGCAAAGACAATGCCGAATCCGGAAGCCCATCGCCTCGCACTCTGCGAGCTCGGCATCACCGCCGAGAATGCGATCGCGGTCAGCGGTTCGGCCTGCGGCCTGCGAGCCGCGAACAAGGCCGGGCTGGCGACCATCGTCGTCACCGGCGAAGGTGTGCCCGATATCCCGGCCGCCGTAACCGTGCGCGAAGACTTCGATGGCAACGCCCCGCTGCGCATCGCCGATTGCCAACGCATGCACGGTCGTTGGTGGGCGACGCACAAGCGGTCCGCCGCGTAGCCGAAACCGCAGCAGGTCACAGTCTGCGCAGATAAAATTCGCGCGCACGGCGGTGTGTCGTTGGCTGCACCCGCCGCATAGGCGGTGAACTAGGTCATGGCTGCGAGGACAAGCGTGTCGCCCGAGCGCGTGTGCGGCGACGTCGATGAGGGCTATGGAAAGGTCGCCGACGCATTTCGGCACAACCTGGCCAGCGGCGAGGAAGTCGGGGCCGCGGTCGCGGTCTACCGCGACGGCCGCAAAGTCGTTGATCTCTGGGGTGGCTATCGCAATGGGGATACCCGGGCACCGTGGACGAAGGACACAGTCGTCAACGCGTTCTCGACGACGAAAGGTCCCGCCGCCCTCGCGGTCGCGCTCGCCGTCTCCCGCGGATTGCTCGACTACGACGCACGGGTCGCCGACTATTGGCCCGAGTTCGCGCACGGCGGCAAGGAGGCGGTCACCGTGCGGCGGCTCTTGGCTCACCAGGCCGGGTTGCCGGTCATCAAGCCGCTGCTCACCCTTGGCGATATCGCGGCGCCGGAGCGGCTTTCGGAGCGGCTGGCCGCGCAGGTGCCGGCCTGGGAGCCGGGTACCCGGCACGGTTATCACGGCGTCACCCTGGGGTGGTACGCGTCCGAGCTCATTCGTCATGTGGATCCTCAGCGGCGCACACTCGGCCGGTATTTCGCCGAAGAGATCGCAGAGCCGCTCGAGCTGGACTTTCACATCGGTCTTCCGGAGTCCGTCGACCGTGACCGCGTGGCGCATCTGCACGTGCCGACCCAGATCGCCACGCTCTTACACCTGCATGTGATACCGCCACGGCTGGCCGCTGCGTGGTTCATCCCGACGACGCTGACAGCACGCGCCGGTGTCGCCTTCGAAGGGGCCACCGGCCTTTCGACGTTCAACAGGGAAGAAGTGCGTGTCGTCGAGATACCCGCCGCGAATGGAACGGGCACCGCGGAATCGGTGGCCAGGCTCTACGGCGATGCGGCTATCGGGGGGGCCGGAATCGGTTTGACGCCGGAGGTATTCGAGGCGCTTACGGCACCGGCCGTGCGCCCGACCAAAGGACTGCGCGACAAGGTGTTACATGTCGACACGTTGTTCTCCCTCGGCTTCGGCAGGCCGATCGCGGAACTGCGTACCAAGTATGTGATCGGCTCGTCGGACCAGGCGTTCGGGGCGCCGGGGGCAGGCGGGTCGGTCGGCTTCGCCGATCCGGACACCGGCGTCGGGTTCGCGTATCTGATGAACAAGCTGGGGTTCCATTTCATCAGCGATCCGCGGGCAGTCCGCCTGCGGCAGGCGCTGTTCCGCGATGTGCTCGGAGCGAGGCCGCAATCGTGAGTGGCATCGACGGTGGCGTCGACGAAGGTTATGGGAAGGTCGCCGACGCGTTCCGCCGAAATTTCAGCGATGGCAAGGAGATCGGCGGTGCGGTCGCGGTCTACCGTGACGGCCGCAAGGTCGTCGACCTGTGGGGTGGGTACCGCAACGAACGCACCCAGTCGCCATGGCAGCGCGACAGCATCGTCAATGTCTTCTCGACCACGAAAGGTGTTGCCTCACTTGCGGTAGCAGTCGTTGCCTCGCGGGGGCTACTCGACTACGACGCGAAGGTCGTCGACTACTGGCCGGAATTCGGGCAGGCCGGCAAGGACGCGATCACCGTTCGTCAATTACTGAGCCACCAGGCCGGGCTCGCTGCGATCGAGCCGCCGCTGACGCTCGCCGACATCGCGGACCCCGAGCAGCTGGGGGCAAGGATCGCCGGGCAAGCGCCGGACGGCCTGGGCGCCGGGAACCAGGAACGGTTACCACGCCGCAACCCTCGGTTGGTATCAGTCCGCGCTCACACGCCGGGTGGACCCGCTCGGCCGCACGCTCGGACGGTTCTTCGCCGAAGAGGTTGCGACGCCGCTCGGATTGGACTTCCACATTGGGCTTCCCGCGTCCGTCGATCGTGATCGGGTCGCCCGCTTGGTCCCGATCTCGAAGGCCGCCATGATGCTGCATCTGCACACGATGCCACCGACGTTCGCGGCGTCGCTGTTCAATCCACGCAGCCTGCCGTCTCGCGCGTTTCTGGTCGCCGTCGGAGTCAACGAGGCGGGCGCCTTCAACCGCGACGATGTCCGCGTCGTGGAAATGCCGTCGGTCAATGGCACGGGTGACGCCGCGTCGATCGCCAAACTGTACGGAAGCGCCGCCACCGGCGATCCGGCGTTGGGGTTGAGCCGCACCATCCGCGACGCCCTGGAGGCGGAGGCCGTGCCGCCAACCGGTCGCGCACGCGACAAGGTCATCCACATCGACACTTCGTTCTCGCTGGGCTTCGGCAAGCCGATGCCGACGTACGTGTTCGGTTCCACCGACAAAGCTTTCGGCTGGAACGGTCTCGGCGGCTCGTTCGGGTTCGCCGATCCCGACACCGGCGTCGGCTTCGGATATGTGCTGAACAAACTCGGCTACCACGCCCACAGCGACCCGAGAGAACTCGCGCTGCGCCAGGCGCTGTTCCGCGACGTGCTAGGGGCGAGACCCCAGGTCTAGCCCTTACGGATCAACTCGATGACGGCGCTGAAGTCCTTGTCCGCGTTGGACTCGTTGAACTTCGCGTAGATCTCGGCGGCATGAGTGCCCAGCGGCGCTGTCGAACCCGTCGACTTGACCGCGTCCATCGCCAGGCCGATGTCCTTGTTCATCAGCGCGGTCGCGAAGCCCGGCTTGAAATCGTTGTTGGCCGGTGAGGTCGGAACCGGTCCCGGCACAGGGCAGTTCGTGTGGATTGCCCAGCAGTTGCCGGTCGCGCCGGTGATCACGTCGAACAGCGACTGGGCGGACAGCCCCAGCTTCTCGGCAAGCACGAAGGCTTCGCCCGCGGCGATCTGCTGCACGGCCAGCACCATGTTGTTGCACAGTTTGGCGGCCTGCCCGGTGCCGGAATCGCCGCAGTGGATGATCTTGCCCGCCAACGGTTCCAGGATCGGTCGGGCGCGTTCGACCGCCTCGGCTTCGCCGCCGACCATGAACGCAAGCGTGCCCGCGACTGCACCCTTGACGCCGCCGGAGACCGGAGCGTCGAGCTGCGGGTGTCCGTGTTCAGCCGCTTGGGCGTGGATTTCACGGGCGTCGTCAACCGAAATGGTGGATGTGTCGATGAACAGCGTCCCCTTTGGCGCGGCCGACAGCACCTCGGCGTAGCACGCCTTGACGATGCCGCCGTTGGGCAGCGAGGTGATGACGACCTCGGCTTCGGCGACCGCCTCCGCGCCGCTGTCGAAGACCTGCGCACCCTTCTCGGCGGCGCTGTCGGATAGCGCGGCGACAGGATCGAAGCATCGCACGGTGTGCCCCGCGGCGACGAGGTTCGCCGCCATCGGACCGCCCATGTGGCCCAACCCCAAGAACGCGATCGTCGACATTGACCCTCCCGGTTAAGACGCGCGAATGCGGGCTGCTTCGGCCCGGCCGATGACCACGCGCATGATTTCGTTTGTTCCCTCGAGGATTCGGTGCACCCGCAGATCGCGCACGATCTTCTCGATCCCGTACTCGTTGAGATACCCGTAGCCGCCGTGCAGCTGCAGGGACTGATCGGCCACCTCGAAGCACGCGTCGGTGACGTACCGTTTGGCCATCGCGCACAGTTCGACCTTGTTCGGATGGTCGTTGTCGAGCGCAGTTGCCGCGCGCCACAACAGCGCCCGCGATGTCTCCAGCGCAGTGGCCATATCGGCGAGCTTGAACCGGATCGTCGGCTCGTCGATCAACGCGCCTCCGAACGCCTGGCGATCAGCCACGTAGCGGGTGGCCTTGTCGTGGGCGGCCTGCGCGCCACCGAGCGAGCACGCGGCGATGTTGATCCGGCCCCCGTTGAGTCCGTTCATCGCGATGGAGAACCCGGTGCCCTCACCGTCGGCGCCGCCGAGCATCGCGTCGGCAGGCACCCGCACACCCTCGAAGATGACCTGGGCGGTGGGCTGCGCGTGCCATCCCAACTTTTCCTCGTCGGCACCGAAACTCAGTCCTGGCGTGCCGTTTTCGACGATGAATGTCGAGATACCCCGTGGTCCTTCACCCCCGGTGCGGGCCATGACGATGTACACGTCGGAGGAGCCAGCGCCTGAGATGAACTGCTTCACGCCGTCGAGAACGTAGTGATCGCCCTGGCGCACCGCCTTGGTACTCAGCGCACTGGCATCAGACCCTGCGCCCGGTTCGGTCAGGCAGTAGCTGGCGATCGCCTCCATCGACGCCAGCCTCGGAATCCACGACTTTCGTTGTTCGTGAGTTCCGAACGTGTCCACCATCCACGCGCACATGTTGTGAATCGAGAGGAATGCCGCGACCGTTGGATCGGCGGCGGACAGCTGCTCGAAGATGCGAACCGCATCGATGCGGCGCAAGCCGCTTCCACCGACATCCTCGCTGCAGTAGATGGCCGCCATACCCAGCTCGGCCGCTTCACGCAGTTCGTCGACCGGAAAGTGATGTGAGCGATCCCATTCCAACGCCTTTGGTGCGAGGCGCTTCTCGGCGAACGCGGCCGCCGTCTCGGCGATCACGCGCTCGTCGTCGTCCAGCCCGAAGGTGTCCATCACACTGCTGTCCTGTAGGCCTGCGGCCTACTTCATGGTGGGAATGACGAACTCTGCGCCGTGGCTGCCCGCGGGCCAACGCTGCGTCACCGTCTTGGTCTTGGTGTAGAAGATGATCGACGACGGGCCGTGCTGGTTGAGGTCACCGAATCCAGATCGCTTCCAGCCGCCGAAGGTGTGGTAGGACACCGGCACGGGGATCGGCACGTTCACGCCGACCATGCCGACCTGCACACGGGATACGAAGTCGCGGGCGGTGTCGCCGTCCCGGGTGAAAATCGCCACGCCGTTGCCGTATTCGTGCTCGGACGGCAGCGCGAGGGCCTCCTCGTAGTCGTTCGCCCGCACGATGCAGAGCACCGGGCCGAAGATCTCGTCGGTGTAGATCGACATGTCAGGGGTGACGTGGTCGAACAGTGTGGGCCCGATGAAGTATCCGCCCTCGAGACTGGCATCGCCGAACTGCAGGTCGTCGCTCGCGCGTTCGCGGCCATCGACCACGGCCTCGGCTCCTGCATCCACACCCTGCTGGATGTAGTCCTTGACCCGGGCCAGCGCGGCCTCGGTGACCAGCGGACCGTAATCGGCCTTGGGGTCGAGGCTGTGACCGACGCGCAAGCCGTTAACGCGTTCGATCAGCCTGGCGCGCAACCGGTCTGCGGTCTGCTCACCGACGGGCACAGCGACACTGATCGCCATGCAACGCTCGCCGGCGCTGCCGTAACCCGCGCCGATCAACGCGTCGACAACGTTGTCCATGTCGGCATCGGGCATCACGATCATGTGGTTCTTCGCGCCGCCGAAACACTGCGCACGCTTGCCGTTGGCGGCGGCGCCTGCGTAGATGTACTGCGCGATGTCGGAGCTGCCGACGAAGCCGACGGCCTGGATGACCGGATGCTCGAGGATGGCGTCGACGGCTTCCTTGTCGCCGTGGACCACCTGGAAGACGCCCGGCGGCAGGCCGGCCTCGAGGAACAGCTCCGCGAGCCGAACAGGCACCGACGGGTCGCGCTCGCTGGGCTTGAGGATGAAGGCGTTACCGCATGCGAGCGCCGGGCCGGCCTTCCACAACGGGATCATCGCGGGGAAGTTGAACGGGGTGATACCTGCGACGACGCCGAGGGGCTGGCGCAGCGAGTAGACGTCGATGCCGGAGCCCGCGCCCTCGGTGTACTCACCCTTGATCAGGTGCGGGATGCCGATCGCGAACTCGATGACCTCGATGCCGCGCTGGATGTCGCCCTTGGAGTCGGCGACGGTCTTGCCGTGTTCGAGGGAGAGCAGTTCGGCGAGTTCCTCGACGTTCTGATTGACCAGCTCGACGAACTTCATCATCACGCGGGCCCGGCGCTGGGGGTTCCACGCGGCCCAACCCTTCTGTGCCTCCGCGGCTCCGGCGACGGCCGCGTCGACGTCCGCCCGTGAGGCCATCGGCACCTGGGCCTGGACCTCGCCGGTGCTTGGATTCATCACGTCGGCCGTGCGCTTCGACTGGCCGGAGGTGCGCTTGCCGTCGATGAAGTGGGAAATCTGTGTGGTCATGGCCATCCCTATCGCTGATAGATACTTGGATATCCTAGTAATGCGCCGATGACGTACGCAAGGGCCAGCCGAGATCAGACTTATCACACGTCAGATGGTGGTTTTTCGTACCGGAACCTTATTTCGGCCCAGAATCAGCGGCGCCGCAACTCCTCGACGAACGCCTGCGTCTCGTCCCATGTCGGCAGCAACCCGGCGGCCTCGACCTCCGCCAAGGTCGGTGCCGCGCGGTCCCGCTCTGACAGAATCGGTCCACCTTCGATCTCCGGCCAGACGATGCCGATTGCCGGGTCGAGCGCGTTGATGGTGTGTTCGCGATCGGGGCTGTAGGGCGCCGAGCACAGGTACATGACCGTGGAGTCGTCTTCCAGTGCGAAGAACGCATGCCCGAGGCCCTCGGAGATGTAGATCGACCGGCGGTCGCGGTCATCGAGGACGACCGAGTCCCACCGCCCGTATGTCGGTGATCCGACGCGGATGTCGACGACGACGTCGAGCACCTTGCCGCGCGGGCATCCGACGTACTTGGCCTGGCTCGGCGGCAGCTGGGAGAAGTGCAATCCACGCAGCGAGCCGGCTGCAGAGATCGAACAGTTGGCCTGCTTCAGATCGAAACTGTGCCCGGCGAATGCGGTGAACTCACGGTCCGTGAACCATTCGTAGAATGCACCGCGCGAATCCGCGTGCACCTTCGGCGTGATCTCCCACGCGCCCGGGACACTGAGCTCACGGACTGTCATTGGTTACGCCCCGCATATCCGGCTTCGACCGCGTCTTTCAGTGGCGCCCACCATGATTCGTTTGCGCGGTACCAGTCGATGGTGGCGCGCAACCCGTCCTCGAAGTCGGTGTGCGTGGGGCTCCAGCCCAATTCATCACGGAGCATCGTCGCGTCGATCGCGTACCGAAGATCGTGGCCGACGCGGTCGGTGACGTGATCGAAGTCCTCCGGATCGCGATCCATCAATCGCAGGATAGTGCGCATGACAGTGAGATTGTCCCGTTCCCCGCCCGCTCCGATCAGATAGGTGCGGCCGATCTGCCCGTCGGCGAGGATGCGCCGCACCGCGCTGTTGTGGTCGCTCACGTGGATCCAGTCACGCACGTTGGCGCCGGCCCCATAGAGCTTGGGTCGCCGACCGGTCAGCACGTTGGTGATCTGGCGTGGAATGAATTTCTCGACGTGTTGGTATGGCCCGTAGTTGTTGGAGCAGTTCGAGATCGTTGCGCGTACTCCGTAGGAACGCACCCAGGCGCGCACCAGCATGTCGGCGGCAGCCTTCGTCGACGAGTACGGGCTCGACGGGTTGTAGGGAGTCGACTCGGTGAAGCGCTGGGGGCTGTTGAGTTCTAGGTCTCCGTACACCTCGTCGGTGGAGATGTGGTGCAGTCGGACGTTGTGCGCGCGGACCGCTTCCAGGATGGTGAATGTGCCGATGACGTTGGCATTCAGGAAGGGCTCCGGACCGGACAGCGAGTTGTCAACATGTGTTTCCGCGGCGAAGTGGACAACCGCGTCGGTCTCTGCGATCAGTTTGCCGACCAACTCGGCGTCGGTGATGTCGCCCTCGACCAGCCGAATCTTGTTCTCGACCGGAGCCAACGATTCACGACTGCCCGCGTAGGTGAGCGCGTCGAGCACCGTCACGTCATGTTCACAGACAGCGTCGTGGACGAAGTTGGCGCCGATGAACCCCGCGCCGCCAGTGACCAACAACCGCATGGTTGTCAACCCTATCCGAGCGCGGGCCGGATTCGGATTCGGCCCTGCTTGCCTGTTAGCTGCGCGCGGCGATGACCACTTATGCGATCCGACGAATTCAGCAACAGATCGTTCATTGGAAACCGAGATCGTCGAGCTGCAATCGCCAGGTATCGGCTGCGTTGTTGCGAAAAGTCAGCAAATTCTCGATTGCGGTCGCGGTGTCTTCTGCGAGTCGGTGAGGCTACAGCGGCGCGCTCAAGCGCGGAAAACCTAACGCCGACACCGTCATTCAGTGTCGTGCTACTGCCCTGCTCCGGAGTAAACTGCGTCGTGCAGGCTGGCCTGACCGCGCGACAATCGAAAGGCTGAGATCAGCAATGAGGGGCGGCTGGATTGACCGATTCGCGGAAGGCGTTGCAGCAGAGAATTTTTCGGAAGAGAGAGACTGTGGCGGTGCCGGTCCACGTCCGGTCGTGGTGTTCGTGTTGGGTGCACAGCGGTCGGGTACATCCGCCCTAACGCGGGTCCTTTCGTTGTGCGGTTGCAGGCTACCTGCGGGGTTGTTAGGCGCCGATACGGCGAATCCGCGGGGATGTTGGGAACCGCGTAAAGCCATCGGTATCAACGAGGAAATCCTGTATCGCAACGACAGCGCATGGTTCGACCCCTCGATGAGGTTGCTGGACGCCGATGGTTTCGCCGCCGGGCGCAGGGCCGCCTGCATCGTCAAGATCACGTCGTACCTGTCCACGCTGTCCGACGCGCCCGTGGTGGTTATCAAGGAGCCCCGGATCACGATGCTGTCCGACCTGTGGTTCGAGGCGGCGCATCGGGCGGGGTTCGACGCCGTCGCGGTGATTGCGGTCCGCGACCCGCGGGAGGTCATCTCGTCGGCGACAGCGTCCTGGGGATTCTCCCGGGAACTATCAAGCGCGCTGTGGCTGAAGTACAACCTGTTGGCGGAGCGGCTGACACGCGGCGCGCCGCGCGTGTTCATCGACTATCGCAACCTGCTCGAGGACTGGCGTAGGGAAGTGAAACGAACCTCCGTGGCGCTCGACATCGATCTCGACGGCGGGGACGAAGAGGCCGTTGAGGAGTTCCTGAGCCCGAGTCTCCGGCGACATCGACGCAGCGGTCCGGTGACCGAGCGCTTCATCGCAGACTGGATTCCCGCCGTCTACGAAGAGTTGTTCGCCGCCGCGCGCGGCGAATCGCTCGACGTCTCGACGCTGGATCGCGTCTTCGGCTCGTATAGGGCAGACGAAACCGAGCTTCTCGCTGCGCTCGATGAGTTCAGGCAGCACGTCGCCAGTGTCCGCTACAAGCTGGCCCGGCCGGCCATCGCGAAGACCTTGATCGAACTGCAGGCGATGTTTCACCGTCGTAAAGGGACCTGGGCCTAGCCCTTCAGGCCGAGCGGGCCTGCCAGCTCTTCCAGCGTGGGCAGAAGGTTGTCCCAACCGCCCAGTACCTGTATCGCCACGTGATCGGCCCCGGCCTCGCGGTGCTCGTTGAGCGCCTTGGCGATGTCATCGGGCGTGCCGTGCGCGACGACGGCGTCGATCAGGCGATCGCTGCCGGGCTTGGCGATGTCTTCGTCGGTAAATCCCAGCCGCTTCCAATTGTTCAGGTAGTTCGACAGGTTGAGGTAGAAATCGACCGTCTCCCGGCCGATCTTGCGGGACGCTTCCGCGTCGCGGGCCAGCACGACCTTGTGCTCAGGCGCCAGAAACACCGTCGGCCCCAGTATGTTTCGAGCCTCACCGGTGTGCTGCGGCGTGGTCAGATAGGGGTGCGCGCCCGCGCTGCGCTGCGCTGCGAGTTTGAGCACCTTCGGTCCGAGCGCTGCGATGACCCGACGGCTCGTCGGCACCTTCTTGCCGTCGAGGACATCGAGATACTCGACGAGCACGTCGTAGGGCTTGCGGTATTCCTCGGTGTGCTCGGGGTGTCCTATCCCGATGCCGAGCAGAAAGCGTCCGGGGTATTTGTCCTCGATGCGGTGGTACGCCTCGGCGACCTGCTCGGCCGGCGCGGTCCAGACGTTGACGATGCCAGTGGCCACCTGAAGCGACTCGGTCGCGTCCAGCAGCGGTTCCACGTAGTCGAGATCGCCCGCCGGTGACCCGCCGATCCACACCGCGCCGTAGCCCAGCTTCTCGATCGCGGCGGCCTGTTCCGGCGTGGGTGTGCCGAACGTCCACACGCCGTAGCGGCCCAGATCGGGTTTGAGCTCAGTCATGGTGCCCTTTCACTGGAGTCCGAGCGGGCCCGCCAGTTCGGTGAGGGCGGGCACGAGCTTGTCAGTACCCGTCAGGACCTGAATCGGAACATGATTGGCGCCCGCGGCAAGGTGCTCGCGCAACCGCGCTGCGATGGCGTCGACAGTGCCATAGGCGACGACGGCGTCGACGAGGCGGTCGCTTCCCGGCTTGGCGACATCCTCATCGGTGAAACCCAGCCGCTTCCAGTTGTTCAGATAGTTGGCGAGGTTGAGGTACACCTCCAGCGCCTTGCGGCCGACGGCCCGGGCCTTGTCGGCGTCCGTGGTCAACACAGCCTTGTGCTCTGGTGCGATGAAGGCGTGCGGCCCCACGATCTCGCGCGCCTGGGCGGTGTGTTCGGGCGTCGTCAGGTAGGGATGCGCCCCGGCGCTGCGGCGGGCCGACAGCTTCAGCACCTGAGGGCCGAGCGCGGCCACCACCCGGCGATCCGTCGGAACGCCGTACTCGTCGAGCTTGTCGAGATACTCGCCCAGCGCGTCGTACGGCTTCTTGTACTCCTGATGCGCCTCGGGATGACCGACCCCGATGCCCAGCAGAAAGCGGCCGGGATACGCCGTCTCGATGCGATGGAACGATTCGGAGACCGGACCTGCGGCGGCGGTCCAGATGTTGACGATGCCGGTCGCGAGCTGCATTGACTCCGTGGCCGCGAGAATGGGGTCGACCCAGTCGAGCTCGGCAGGCGGTGAGCCACCGGCCCAGATCGCGCCGTACCCGAGAGCCTCGATGTCCTTGAGTTGCTGAGGTGAGAGCTGCCGCCACATCGAATAGTGACCGAATACGCCGAACGGGCCGAGATCAGGGGTCGTCATGATTGCTCCAACCGCGGGAGCTCAGAACTATTCCGTGCCCGCGGCCGACAGCTCGCCCGGCGTTGGCACGACGGGCGGTGGGGCGACCAGCGGCAGGCAGACGATGAAGCGGGTATCGCCGGGTTTGGACTCGACCCGGATGTCGCCCTGGTGCTTCTCGACGACGATCCTGCGCGCGAGATCCAGCCCCAGCCCGTCCCCTTGGCCGAACGGTTTGGTCGTGAAGAACGCCGTGAAGATGCGGCCGATGTTCTCCTCGGAGATGCCCGGCCCGTCATCGCCGATCTCGACGCGGACCATGCCGTCGTCCTGGAGCCCGGTGCGGATCGTCAACGTGCCGTGGCCGTCCATCGCCTGGATGGCGTTGTTGATGATGACATCCCACACCTCGTTCAAACCGCCTGGATAGCAGGAGATCTCAGGAATGGACTTGTCCATCTCCTTGACGAGTTTGATGGGCTTGTCGGGGCCGACCTTGTCGCCGAACAGCGTCTTGATGGTGCTGTAGAGCAACTCGTGGATGTTCACGGTCTGATACTCGGCCCTGTCCATCTGCGAGTACTTCTTGGTACCCGCGAGCAGCGCAGAAATGCGACTGCTTGCGTCGGCGATCTCGTTCATCCGCAGTTCGGTGTCGATCGTGTACTTCAGCCAGCCGAGAGCGCTCTGCATCGTCGCCGAGCAGTCCACGTCGTCGATCGAGGCCTCGACCCGTTCGAGCCAGTCGACGTCGAGGCCGGCCTCGACAAACGTCGGCGCGTAGTCCCAGGCGCCGATGATGTTGCGGGCTTCGAGCCAGTCGCCCATTTGGTCTTCGCGGTCGGAGGACTCCAGTGCCGTGAGCTCCTGCGCCTTGGACTTGGCGACCTGTTCGGCGACTTCGTCCTGGATGCTGACCAGCACCCGCAGCGCGTCAGGGGTGAACTTGCCGTCAGCCAGCATGGCCAACTTGTGGCGCATCTTGCCGACGCCCTCGCGCAGGTCCGCAACGGCGCGGGCAGCAGCAGCCGCCGGGTTGTTGAGCTGATGGGTGAGACCGGCGGTGATGGTGCCCAGCGCCAGCAGCTTCTCGCGCTGACCGATGATCTGGCTCTGTCGCCGTCCGCCGACCATATGGCCCTCGAGCAGATGAACGGCCATGGGGAACTGCTTCTGCATGAAACTCGCAAACGCGTTGGAGTCGAGTACGAAGCAGCGCGACGGCTTGGTCAGCCGGACCGAGGCCTGGTAGGTGTGCTCCTCGCCGGGTACGTAGGCCGACCAGGCGCCGAAGTAGACGCCGGACTGCGAGGTGCGGTTGGTCTGAACATCCACACCCCCTGTGCGCTTCGACATGATCAGCTCACCGTCGATCATGACGTAGAAGCACGTCGCCTCGTCGCCCTCGACCACCAGCGGGCCCGCCGGGAAGGTCTCGATGTGCCCCGCTTCACACAAGATGTCCAGCTGCTCGTCGGTCAATTCCTCGAACAGGAATAGCGTCCGCAGCTCGTCGCGGATGCACTCCTCGTGTTCGTTCGAGCCCGTGGCCTCACCCATGTCTCGGTCCTCTCAGGCTTCGTCGGCGGTGCCGACGATCATGCTTCAGCCAGATACCTATGCACCAACATCACTGCCATCGACCCTTCGCCGACAGCCGCCGCAACCCGCTTCGCGGACTCCGATCGCACATCCCCTGCAACGAAGACACCGGGCACACTTGTTTCCAAGTGATGGGGCGGACGGTCCAGCATCCATCCGCTGACTTTCATGACATCGGGCCCCGACAGAACAAAACCATGGTCATCGCGGGCTATTCCCGCTTCCTCGAGCCAATCGGTGCGTGGAGTGGCCCCGATGAAACAGCACATCCGGTCGCAGGTCACCGTTTCCGTCTCGCCGGTCCGCCGGTCCGACAGCAACAGCCCGGTCAAATGATCGTCGTCCGCAGTGGTGTCGATGACCTCGGTGCAGGTACGGACCGTGATGTTCGGCGTCTTGAGAATCCGATCGACCAAATATTGCGACATCCCGGCTTCCAGCGACGAACCGCGGATCAGCATCGTGACCGACTTGGCCGTCTGCGACATGTACATGGCCGCCTGACCCGCTGAGTTGGCGCCGCCGACGATGTAGACGTCTTCGCCGGCACACTCGCTGTTGTCCGACACCGAGGCGCCGTAGTAGACGCCGCGGCCGATGTAATTGCAGCCTGGGTCGTCGGGGTCGTCCCAGCATCCGGTGATCTGCAGTTGGCGGTAGTCGACGCCGGTGGCGAGGATGACCGCGCGCGCTCCGATGGTGTGGTCCTCATTGAGCTGGATCGAATGCGCCGCGCCGACACCGTTGACTTCGAGCTTGCCGGCCTCCTGAGTGGTGATGACCTCGGCTCCGAACTTCTCCGCCTGCAGTCGCGCGGACGTCGTGAGCTCGGCGCCCGAAACTCCGCGCGGAAAGCCCAGATAGTTCTCGATCTTCGAGCTACGGCCCGCCTGGCCGCCAGTGGAGGACTTCTCGATAAGCACTGTCTTGAGGCCTTCAGATGCGCCGTACACCGCGGCGGCCAGACCTGCGGGGCCGCCGCCGATCACCGCGAGGTCATACATCTCCAATTGCGGGCTTGTCGAGAGGCCGAGGAGCGTGGCCAGCTCGACGTCCGTCGGCTCGACGAGCGTCTCACCCTTTTCGGTGATGACGACCGGCAGGCGGCTGTCGTCGAGCCCGGCGGCCTCTAGGAGTTGCTGACCCTTGGGTTCCTCGGCATTGACGGCCCGGAACGAGTACCCATTGCGGGCCAGGAACTGCCGCACTTCCCAGGAGCGGTCACTGTATCGATGACCGATCACCTTGGTGTATGGCATCGCGCGATCGCCCGTGGCGTGCCACTTCTCCAACAGATCGTCGATCACCGGATAGAGCTTCTCAGCCGGCGGATCCCACGGTTTCTGCAGGTAATGGTCCAGGTCGACGACGTTTATGGCGTCGATCGCGGCACTGACGTCGGCATACGCGGTCAGCAGTACCCGCCGGGCGAGCGGGTACATGTCCATCGCCTTCTCGAGGAAGTCGATGCCGCTCATCTGCGGCATCCGATAGTCGGAAACGATCACCGCGACGGCATCGCCACGCAGCTTCAGCTCTTTGAGGGTCGCGATCGCATCGGCGCCGGATTCGGCGCGCACGATGCGATAGCGCTCACCGTAGTGACGTCGCAGATCGCGTGTGACAGCGCGCGACACTGCGGGGTCGTCGTCCACGGTGAGAATGGCGGGTTTACGGGGCTCCACGGCGGGTGGGGTCATCGGTGACAATTATGCGCCCGCAGTCCAGCCGATATCAGGTCAAGGCGCGGGGTTCGCCGTGAGCGAACCGTCCACTAGCTGCGGGTTCAGCGATTTTGGGTGAAGCGCCCGAACAGGTAACATGGACCAACGGTGCGGTCATCGCGCCGGCTCTTGCGTGCCCCAGTCTGGAATTTCTAGCTACCGGCTCACGTTTTGCAGTCGGAGTAAAGCTGCGCCGACCGGCGCCAACGATCGACAGGACACGGAGGAACTCCGAAAAACAATGGCCAAGAAAGACGGTGCCATAGAGGTCGAGGGTCGCGTGGTCGAGCCCCTGCCCAATGCGATGTTCCGCATTGAGCTGGAGAACGGTCACAAGGTTCTCGCCCACATCAGCGGCAAGATGCGGCAGCACTACATCCGCATCCTGCCCGAGGACCGCGTCGTGGTGGAGCTGTCTCCATACGACCTGTCCCGGGGCCGCATTGTTTACCGGTACAAGTAACGACGAGAAGCACAGAAGGATCGACACAGCCGTGAAGGTGAACCCGAGCGTCAAGCCCATTTGCGACAAGTGCAGGGTGATCCGTCGGCATGGGCGGGTCATGGTGATCTGCTCAGATCCGCGCCATAAGCAGCGCCAGGGCTAAATACAGCGCGCTTGCTGCACACAACTCAATGACGCAATCCCAGTACCACTGAGCGGATAGGCCGCTCGACAGCGATGAGCGCTTGCGCGAAGAGCAACATCCGAACGTCCGGCACGGAGGCCGGACCCCGACGCCGTCGGGAACGGACTGGGAACAGACCTCCGCAACGAGAAGGAACACACCACTGTGGCACGTCTAGTGGGCGTCGACCTCCCGCGCGACAAGCGCATGGAGATCGCGCTGACCTACATCTACGGCGTCGGCCGTACCCGCTCCCAGGAGATCCTGGAGGCGACCGGCATCGACCGGAACCTGCGCACCAAGGACCTGACCGATGATCAGGTGACCCAGCTGCGCGACTACATCGAGGGCAACCTCAAGGTGGAGGGCGACCTGCGCCGCGAGGTGCAGTCCGACATCCGCCGCAAGATCGAGATCGGCTGCTACCAGGGTCTGCGGCACCGTCGCGGATTGCCGGTGCGTGGCCAGCGGACCAAGACCAATGCGCGCACCCGCAAGGGCCCGAAGCGCACCATCGCCGGTAAGAAGAAGGCCAAGTAATGCCACCCGCAAAGAAGGCTGCAGGCGCCGCCAAGAAGGGTCAGAAGACCCGCCGCAGGGAAAAGAAGAACGTCCCGCACGGCGCTGCGCACATCAAGAGCACGTTCAACAACACGATCGTGTCGATCACCGACCCGCAGGGCAACGTCATCGCATGGGCGTCCTCGGGACACGTCGGCTTCAAGGGTTCGCGTAAGTCGACCCCGTTCGCCGCGCAGTTGGCCGCCGAGAACGCTGCCCGTAAGGCGCAGGAGCACGGCGTGAAGAAGGTCGACGTCTTCGTGAAGGGCCCCGGCTCGGGCCGCGAGACCGCCATCCGCTCGTTGCAGGCCGCCGGCCTCGAGGTCGGTGCCATCGCCGACGTCACGCCGCAGCCGCACAACGGGTGCCGTCCGCCGAAGCGGCGCAGGGTCTAGGAGGAACAGGACTAATGGCTCGTTACACCGGACCCGCGACCCGCAAGTCGCGCCGACTCGGCGTCGACCTGGTCGGCGGAGATCAGTCGTTCGAGAAGCGCCCCTACCCGCCGGGCCAGCACGGCCGCGCGCGGATCAAGGAGAGCGAATACCGTCAGCAGCTGCAGGAGAAGCAGAAGGCCCGCTTCTCCTACGGCGTGATGGAGAAGCAGTTCCGTCGCTACTACGAAGAGGCCAACCGGCAGCCCGGCAAGACCGGTGACAACCTGCTGCGCATCCTCGAGAGCCGGCTGGACAACGTCATCTACCGCGCAGGCCTGGCCCGCACCCGTCGCATGGCGCGTCAGCTGGTCAGCCACGGCCACTTCACCGTCAACGGTGTGAAGGTCGACATCCCGAGCTACCGGGTGTCGCAGTACGACATCATCGACATCAAGCCGAAGTCGTTGAACACTCTGCCATTCGAGGTCGCACGGGAGACCGCGGGCGACCGCCCGATCCCGGGCTGGCTGCAGGTCGTCGGCGAACGCCAGCGCATCCTGGTGCACCAGCTGCCCGAGCGTGCGCAGATCGACATCCCGCTGCAGGAGCAGCTGATCGTCGAGCTCTACTCGAAGTAATACTTCTGCCGCGGCAACCGCTGCGGAGAACACCCTGACGGCATCAAATAGCGGGTGCCGAGGAGGAGAAGAATAGATGCTGATTTCTCAGCGACCCACACTGTCCGAAGAGGTCAAGTCGGAGAACCGGTCCCAGTTTGTCATCGAACCCCTGGAGCCCGGATTCGGTTACACGCTTGGCAATTCACTTCGGCGCACGCTGCTGTCGTCCATCCCGGGCGCGGCGGTCACCAGCATTCGCATCGACGGCGTGCTGCACGAATTCACCACAGTCCCCGGTGTGAAGGAAGACGTCACCGACATCATCCTGAACCTCAAGGGTCTGGTCGTGTCCTCGGAGGAGGACGAGCCGGTCACCATGTACCTGCGCAAGCAGGGCCCGGGTGCGGTCACCGCCGGTGACATCGTCCCGCCGGCCGGTGTCACGGTGCACAACCCCGAGATGCACATCGCCACCCTCAACGACAAAGGCAAGCTCGAGGTCGAGCTCGTTGTCGAGCGCGGCCGCGGATACGTGCCTGCTGTTCAGAACAAGGCGTCGGGTGCCGAAATCGGCCGTATTCCGGTCGATTCCATCTACTCGCCGGTGCTCAAGGTGACCTACAAGGTGGAGGCCACCCGCGTCGAGCAGCGCACCGACTTCGACAAGCTGATCCTTGACGTCGAGACCAAGAATTCGATCACCGCTCGCGACGCGCTGGCGTCGGCGGGCAAGACTCTGGTCGAGTTGTTCGGTCTGGCACGGGAACTCAACGTCGAGGCCGAGGGCATCGAGATCGGCCCGTCGCCTGCCGAGGCAGATCACATCGCCAGCTTCGCGCTGCCGATCGACGACCTGGACCTCACGGTCCGGTCGTACAACTGCCTCAAGCGCGAGGGTGTGCACACGGTGGGCGAGCTCGTCGCCCGCACGGAGTCCGATCTGCTGGACATCCGTAACTTCGGCCAGAAGTCCATCGACGAGGTGAAGATCAAGCTGCACCAGCTCGGTCTCTCGCTCAAGGACAGCCCGGCCACGTTCGATCCGTCCGAGGTCGCCGGTTACGACGTCGCCACCGGTACCTGGAACAGCGATGCGAGCTACGACCTGGACGACAACCAGGACTACGCAGAAACCGAACAGCTCTAAGAAGTAACCCGTCCCGGTCCTACCTGATACGGGGGCCGGCCCCATTTAGGAGAAGTCGCAATGCCTGAGGTTCAAAATGCCTAAGCCCACCAAGGGCCCTCGCCTCGGCGGGTCGTCCTCGCACCAGAAGGCGCTGCTGGCCAACCTGGCCACGTCGCTGTTCGAGCACGGCCGGATCAAGACGACCGAGCCCAAGGCGCGCGCGTTGCGGCCCTACGCGGAGAAGCTCATCACCCATGCCAAGAAGGGCACGCTGCACAACCGGCGTGAGGTGATGAAGAAGATCCGCGACAAGGACGTGGTGCACACGCTGTTCGCCGAGATCGGTCCGTTCTTCGCCGACCGCGAGGGCGGCTACACCCGCATCATCAAGGTGGAGGCACGTAAGGGCGACAACGCCCCGATGGCCGTCATCGAGCTGGTGCGGGAGAAGACCGTGACCTCGGAGGCCAACCGCGCCCGCCGGGCGGCCGCGTCGCAGAAGGCTGCGCCTGCCAAGGCGGCGCCCGTCGAGGAGGCTCCGGCCGAGGAGTCCGTCGAAGAGGTCAAGGCCGAGGATTCGGCGATCGAGGAGGCTCAGGAAGCTGAGGCCGCCGAAGAGGTCGCCGAAGCAGAGGCCGACGAAAAGGCCGACGACGCCAAGTAGCGAAGCTTCGTCACGCTCTTCGCGTAAGCGCTCATCGATGAACACGCCCGCCATCGACAACGGTGGCGGGCTTGTTCGTCTCCGTCTCGATATCGCCTACGACGGAACCGAATTCGCCGGTTGGGCGGTACAGGCCGGGCAGCGCACGGTGGCCGGTGTGCTCGACGAGGCCCTGTCGACCGTGTTTCGCACCCGAGTGCAGCTGCGCGCCGCCGGACGCACCGACACCGGTGTGCACGCGACCGGCCAGGTCGCCCACGTCGACGTGCCGGTCCACGCGCTGCCGCACGCCTACCCCCGCACGAGCCGTGCCGAACACAGCGAGTTCCTGCCGCTCGTGCGACGTCTCGCGCGGTTCGTGCCACAGGACGTGCGTGTGGTCGACATCGTCCGCGCGGCACCGGGTTTCGACGCGCGCTTCTCTGCGCTGCGCCGGCACTACGCGTATCGGTTGTCGACCGCGCCCTACGGTGTGGAACCGCAGCAGGCCCGCTTCGTCACCGCATGGCCCCGGCCGCTGGATGTCGACGCAATGGCCCAGGCCGCCCGGGATCTGGTGGGGCTGCACAATTTCGCCGCCTTCTGCCGTCATCGCGATGGTGCCACGACCATCCGTGATCTGCAGAGGCTGGAGCTCTCGCGAGAGGGTGACCGCGTCACGGTCGGCGTCACCGCCGACGCGTTCTGCTGGGCGATGGTGCGCTCGCTGGTGGGCGCGCTACTGGCTGTCGGTGAGGGTCGTCGCGAACCCGGCTGGTGCGCGACGCTTTTGAGCTCGACAAGCCGTTCCAGCGACTTCGCGGCTGCGCCGCCACACGGACTGACACTCGAGGGCGTCGACTACCCGCCAGACGACGAGCTGGAGGCCCGCACCAAGGTCACCCGCGAGCTTAGGGTGCTCGACTAGATCCGCGCGGCGACGAAGTCGGCCGCTTGATTCGCCATCCCCGCGTCGATGTACGCGCCGGCGAGGTGGGCGGGCCAGTTGTCTTCCCACGTATTCGGATCCGCCGGATTGCAGATCGGGTCGGCGCCATGGCACAGGTCGATCGTCCGGTCGCGGTACATCGGATTGAAATTGCCGATCGGGCCGGCCCAGGTGATTCCGTTACCGAACAACGCGACCGCGGCGATGTGCCTATCCGCACCTGGAGGCAGCGGGGCATCGAACCCGAAGAAGTTGAAAGGCAAGGCGAGCACGACGTCGGTCACCGCCGCGCCGAGCGAATACCCACCGAGCACCAGTCGGGTGTCCGGGCAGGTGTTCATCATGTACTGGATGTGACCGCTCATGTCGTTGGCGCCCACATCGATCTCATTGTCCGCCGGGTATTGCACGGCATAGACGTCGACGTCCTTGTTCGTCTTCGAACGCAGCGCGTTGACGAACGCATTGCCGAGCCTGCCGGTCCCCGGCGACTCCAGCCGGCCGCGGGCGAAGATCACCTCGACCGCGGGGCACGATTGGGCGCTCGCCGACGGTGTCAGAGAACCGACAGTCTGCGGGGCGATGAGCAGGGCGCCGAAAACGAGAGCGGCAACCAGACCGGTGAGCAGGTGGCGGCGGATCACTACACGGATGTTAGTGGAAACGATCAACGCGTCCGTCAGTAACTGTCGAAGGCCTGGTCAGAGGAGCCCCGAAACGAAATCCGCCGCCGTATTGGTCGGTCCGCCCGCGTACGCCCGGTGCGCGGCAACGTCCCGGCCACCCGAGGCACAGATCGGATCACCCGGGTTGCAGAGATCGATGGACCGCCCACCCCAGACCGGGCTCGCCGTCAGCGGCAGGCCCAACTTGGTCGACGGGTTGCCGAACACGGCGATCGCGGCGACATGTTCGGGCACATTGGGTGGCAGTGGGTTGTCGAAGCCGATGCCCGGTACGGGCACGGCACTGATGACGTCGATCACCGCGGCGCCTTGGGAGTATCCGCCGAGCACCAGTCGGGTGTTGGGGCAGTTGTTGACCATGTACTGGATGTGGCCGCTGGCATCGTTGGCGCCCGCGGCCGCCTGAAGAAAGTCGAACGTCGCGGGATAGTTGACCGCGTAGACGCCGACTGACCTGCCTCCGACCTTGCCCCGCAGTGCGTCGACGAATGCGCCACCGACGTTGCCGAGGCCTGGCGCGTCGTTGGTGCCGCGCGCAAACACGACCTCGATGTCTGGACATCCTTGCGCCGACGCGGTCGCAGGGGTGATCAGCGCTGTGGAGGCGATCAGGAGAACGGAAACGGCGGCGATGAGCCAGCTACGGAGTAGATCTAACGTCACAAGATCAACAGGGTAGCGCCTCTCGCGACTAGACCCGTCCAGCGACGAAGTTGGCCGCCTGCTGGGTCAAGCCTGCGGACACGTAATCGTTGTGTGCGAAGGGGTTTCTCCCGCCTGAGCAGATCGGGTCGCCGTCCTTGCAGAGGTCGATCGCCCGACCGCCGAACACCGAGCCCGTCAGCGGGTTGCTGAACTTCGCTGCGGGGTTACCGAAGGCGACCACCGCGGCGATATTGGACTGCAAGCTCGCGGGCAATGGCGGTGCTGAGCCGATCTCACCGATCTTGTTGCCGAGCGGCGGAACTCCGGCCAGCATGTCGACGACCGCAGCGCCTTGTGAGTATCCGCCCAGCACGAGCTTCGTCGAGGGGCACTGAGTCGACATCAGTTGGATGCGGTTCTGGGCGTCGGTGGCGCCGTCGGCAGCGGCGAGGAAGTCATACGAGGCGGGGTAGTTGACCGCGTAGGTGCTGACGGTCTGGCCGCCCACGAGCGGGCGCAGCGCACTGACGAACGCCGATCCGGGCGTTCCGAGACCCGGGGTGTCGTCGGTACCACGCGCGAAGATGACCTCGATATCGGGGCACGACGATGACTGGGTCGCGACCGGGCCAGGGGCGTTCGCCGCGATCGGACCCGGCGCCGGGCCCGGCCCAGGCACTCCGGGCTGATGGTCGGGCTGGGCCATCGCAACCGGCGCGACGACGAGCGCCGTGGCGCAGACAACGGCCGAAATAGCCGCGGCCAGCCCTGTTGGCATCCGGAGCAAAGTCACGTGGGCCATTTTTCCATATCGATAGTGGCCGCGGCCAATCATCTGGGTTTCGACGTCAGCGTCAGTTAGAGGTCAGCGGGCTGCCGGCACACCCTCGGGCAGCGTCACCTCGACCGACACCTCGCTCCGGTCGCCCTGACGTGCCAAGGCCAGGCCTGCAAGCACGATGACTCCGCCGATCGCCTGGATCGACGTCATCGCCTCACCGAGAAGCACCCATGCGGCCAGCACGGCGAACATCACCTCAGACAGCCCGACCAGCGACGCGAACCGCGGCCGCAGCCGTGAGATGCCCATGATGCCGAGTGTGTAGGCGATCGCGGTGGCCACCACGCCCAGCGCGATGACCGGCACCGCCCACGACGTCGTCAACCCCGCGATGACAGTGTCGTTGGTGGTGAACGTCAGCGGCATGACGCCGACGACGCCCAGCAGCGTGACCGCTGCGGCGCCGACCACCAGTCCGGCTGCCGCCAGCGTGACGGGGTTGACGCCGTCGCTGTCGGCGGAGCTCACGTTGGCTGACATCACGAAGTAGCACGCCGCACAGACCGCGGCACCCAGCGCCCAGGCGACGCCGATGAGGTTGATGTGGGCATCGCTGAACACGTTGAGCACCAACATGATTCCGATCAGCGCGAGGGCGACGCCTGCCAGCGTCAGGTTTGTCGGCCTGCGCCGGGTAGTCGCCCATACATATGCGACGACGAGGATCGGCGCGGTGTACTCCAGCAGCAGCGCGACACCGACGGACAGGTGCGAGACCGCGCAGTAGTAGAAGAGCTGCGCGCCTGCGATCGGGATCACGCCGTACAGGGCGACGGTCCTGCCGTGGCGCAGCGCCTCGCGGATCCAGCCGGGTCGCACGATCGTCGCGAACACGGCCATCACCAACGCACCGCCGGCCAGGCGGGCGACGACGGCGGCGGTGGGGGTCCAGCCGGCCTCCATCAGTGCCTTCGCGAACGGTCCCGAGGACCCGAACGAGAACGCCGATCCGACGGCGAGCAGCAGGCCGAGCCGAAAATTCGCGGCCATGACTACACCTCCGACATGTAATGAGTAAAATGAGCTTTGGTCGTGACATTAGCTGCGGAAGGGGTCATGAGTCAAATGCTTTTCAGTCATGACACCGAGCTCACACTGCGGGCTGCGTGTGTGTTGATCAACAGCGGGACGGACGGCGAACAGCTGCCGGACCTGCCCGCACTCGACGCGTACCTGGACGGCTTCGGCTGGACGGGGCGGCGCGACCACGACGGCGCCGAACTGGATTCGGTACATCGTCTGCGGACGCGGCTGGCCAAGATCTGGGCTGTCGCCGGCGACGAGGAGAAGGCGGTCGATCAGGTCAACGCTCTGCTGAGCGACACCAAGGCCGCGCCGTGGCTGACCCGTCACAAGGAGATGCCTGAGTGGCACCTGCATCTGGCGTCGGTACACGATCCGCTCTGGCAGCGGATGGGCGCGGAGATGGCCATGGCACTGGCCGACCTGATCCGTATCGGCGAGCTGCGCCGGCTCAAAGTCTGCGCGGCCTCGGATTGCGACGCGGTGTTGATCGACCTCTCGCGCAACCGTTCGGGAAAGTTCTGCGACACAGGCAATTGCGGCAACCGTCAACACGTCGCGGCCTACCGGGAGCGCCGCGCGAAGTCCGACTGAAATCGGTGCGGCGACCACGTCCGAACGGCCATTAGGCTCGTCTCGGGGGAGGGGATGACGGAAACAACGGCGATCGGCATCCAGGTGAGCGGACATCGATTCCTGATGCGGCGGATGGCACATGGGCTGGTGCGTGGGGATGTGCGGATGCTCGACGATCCGCTACGCGCACAGTCTCTTTCGCTCGCCGCAGGCTGCGTGGTGGCGGCGATCGCTGTCGCGGTGTGTGCGGTGCTCGCGTTTCTGCAGCCAAGGGGTGACGTCGGAACCGCCGCGATAGTCATCGTCCGTGAATCCGGCGCGGTATACGTGCGCATCGGCGACACGATGCACCCCGCAATGAATCTGGCGTCCGCACGTCTGATCACCGGCATGTCCGACGAGCCTGAGCTGGTCGGCATGTCGGCACTTGATCGCGTCGAGCGTGGATCACTCGTCGGGATTCCCGGCGCGCCCGACATCATCGCGGCGCCGCTCGGTGTAGATGAATCAGTCTGGAGCGTGTGCGATGACGCCGACGGCCGCACCGCTGTATTGGTCGGTGAGCCCTTGAATCTGGATTCCAGCCGGAGTGCACTCGTCACCCCGCGCGGTGAGAGCGCCGCGACCGCCTACCTGCTCTACGACGGTCAGCGAGCCAGGGTGGACCTACGCGACAATGCCGTCGTTCGCGCGCTGAAGCTCGACGGTGTTACACCACGGCCGGTTTCACGGACGCTGCTCGACGCATTGCCCGAAGCGCCCGAGATCGTCGCACCCTCAGTGCCCGAGTTCGGGACGCCTTCGGTGCTGCCCGGGTTCCCCACCGGAACCGTGGTGCGACTAATGCGCGCTGACTCCGCGGAGTACTACGTCGCGCTTCCAGGCGGTGTGCAGCGGATCGGTGAGATGGCGGCCGACCTCATCAGGTTCACCTACGCGCTCCGGCGGGACATCGCCGCCGTGGCGCCGGGACTCATCGGCAACGTCCCCATCGTGGAAGAACTCCCCGTCTCCACTTTTCCCGACCACGGCGGTGTCGCCGAAAGCGCCGCTCTCTGCGCGCAATCGGGAGCTGTGCTGATGGGTGGATCCTCGCCGGTCGACGACGGTCGCGCCGTCACACTGGCGCAGGCCGATGAGTCAGGACCCGATGTCGACTACTTCGGCATGCCGTCGGGACGCAGCGCATACGTCCGCGCTGTGGGTGTGACCGGCGAAGGGGCTGCGACCGGCGCGCGGTACTTCGTCGACAACTCCGGCGTGCTGTTCGGAATTCGTGACGAGGACGCGGCCGAACGGCTCGGGCTGAGCGGTCCGGTGCCCGCGCCGTGGCCACTGCTCGCGCACCTGCCGCGCGGCCCCGAACTCAGTGTGCAGACTGCGTCAGTCAGACGGGACGGCGTCGGTCCGACGCCGTAACCGATTTGCCGACGTAGTCGCAGCGACCAACGCAAGCGACACCGCGACGCACAGCGCGGCTCCCCGCACTGCGAACTTCCCGCCCTGACTCACCGGCGCGGAATCCGGAATCTGCAACGGCCGCAATGTCTCTCCGCCGTTTCCGGGCGCCGACCCGGGACCGGCGCTCACCGCTGCGAACGCGTCCACGGTCCCGTGGCCGACAACGGGATCCCAACCTGCGGGCGGCCGATGGGCAGTGTCTTCGATGCGCTTCATCACCTGGCGCGCCGTCAGCTCCGGCGATCGCGACCGCACCAGAGCCGCCACTGCGCTGACGACCGGTGCCGCGTAACTCGTCCCGGAAATGGGTGTCTCATCGGCAGTCTCGAGGCTGTCGATCCATCCCTCGCCGTCCGGGTTCAACGAGACAACCCCCTCGGCGACAGCGGCGACGTCGACCCACGGACCCGCGAGGCTGAACGGTGAAGGGACGCCGTCTTTACCTATCGAACCCACGGTCAGCACATAATCGTCGTACCAGCCCGGGGTGACCACCGTGTTGACATCAGACCAGTTCGGCTTGCCTGTCGTCGGATTCTGCTCGGCGCACTGGCCCGCAGAGGCGAGGTTCCCGGCGGCGGTCACCACAACCGCGTTCTTGACGTCGACGGCGTAGGCCAGCGCAGCGCCCAGCGCACGGTCATCCAGTTCGTCCTTGACCGACAAGCACGCGACCGTCGACATATTGATCACGGTCGCTCCGATATCGGCCGCGGTGCGGATGGCCGTCGCCAGAGTCTCGACGTCGCCGACTCCGCTGCCGGACGGGTCATCTGCGGCGCGGAACTTGTTGCTGGACTGTCGGATCCCGATGATCGTCGCATCGGGCGCAATACCCGTGAGTGTGTGGCCACGGTCCGGGGACGCACCGATGATCCCGGCGACAACCGTGCCGTGTCCGTCACAGTCGGCGGTGCCGTCACCGGTCGACACGTAGTCACCGCCGGGAACAAGGTGGGGGAGCAGTCGGTGCCGTGAGACCCCGGTGTCGATCACCGCGACCGTCTGGCCGGTACCCCGTGTCAACGACCAGACATCCTGCAGCCCATAGCGTTCGACTGGATCATCGGCGGCCTCAACTGTCTGGTTGCCGGCAGCGAAGCATTGCCCCAGCTGTTCGGTTGGCTGAGGAGGCGCCGGCGACCCCGGCTTCGGCAAGGTCGACATGTCCACCACCGGCGGAGTCACCGCCGCTGCCGGCGGTGTTGTCCACAGTGGCATGACCGCGAGTGCGCCGGCACCGGTGAGTTGCACCATTTTCGCAATCGACGTCATATCAGGCTCATTCCCCGGGCCAACCCGTAGATTCCGCCCACCCAGCAGGCCAACGGGACGACTGCCGCAAGCGCGAGGTATTCGACGACCTCCACAGTCCGCACCACCATCGGCGTCACCGTCGGTCTCATCGAACAGCTCACTACGGCGGCACCTGCCGTCGCAGCGAGCACGCTGACGACATGTGCCTGCGCAGGGGCCGCGAGGGCAACGGCGATAAGACCCGTCACGGCTGTGAGCACCCCAGCTGAGGCCAGACTGACGCGACGCTGTGAATCGACGTGGGTGCGCGCCCGGAGCAGCAGTACCAACGCAAGAACCGCGGCAAAGGTGATGTCGCTGAGCGCCGAACCCGCCGCGACCGTTGCGGTTCCGAGGAACGATGCGATCGACGCTCCCATCACCAGGCCCGTCAAGGTTCGGTGACACAGCGCGGCGTCGTTGCCGGGTGTGGACGGGCCGGTACCGCTGAGAACCATCGCGATCCTCGGCGCGAGTCCGATGACCGCGAGTGACAGAAGCGCGAGTACCGCGCCGCCCACGGTCAGTTCCAGCCCCCACAGCGCGCCGGCAGCCGCTACGGCTGAAACCAGTGCGCTCAATGTTCCAACGGCCATCAAACAGGTTCGGCCGCAGCCAGTCGCGCGCAGCAGGAGGATCGCCGCCGCGAATACGGCCGAAGCGGCGAGCAGCAGACTGGAGGAAACCGGGCCAGGCGGCACGGCCACATACCCGACGGCACCCGCATAAAGCACAGCAGTCAAACTCAACGGCACGCATAGCAGCGGGTCCCCTCGACGTCGCCGGACCACAGCTGCACCCACGGCGGCGGCCAAAGCGATGCATGCGCCCGTCGCGATACGACCAGCGTTCGCGACACCCGCGCCTGGTAAAGCGAGTGCTACCGCACCGCATCCGCCGAGCAGCACGCAACAGATGGTGGAAAGGGTCCGTTCTACCGCCGCACCGGTAGGAGTTGCTTCCGCGAGCAAGACGTGGCACGGATCGCAATCGGCCCATTCTGCGGGAGGAGGTTCGATCGTCGTGAGTAGAAGCACCTCGCCATCGCGAACACCGTTGTCGCTCAGGGTCATCGAATCATCCATAGCAATGCCGCCCAGTCGCGACAACCTCCAATCGCGACCTTGCACCGACTGAGCGGTATCACCATGAAGAATGTCCACGATCTGGGGCAGCAGCTGATTGACGTGTATGCCGGCGGGCAGTACCAGATCGACAGCGCAATGCGCGTCATCGGTACACCCCGCGACAGTGAGTCTGCATATCGAATCTGACATCTGTCCCCCTCGGCAACCGTAACCCTGTTCACCGGAACGGAATCGCGGCAACTGCCTCGGCTGGGGATGGAACCGGCTGACCAGAAGCGGCGTCCATTGTTCGATGGACTTCGTCCGAGAGACGCGGGCGCCGGTGCCGCCGATGGCATTCGGCCCCGTCGCCGTGGATGCGCCACCGGTGATTCCGGCATCCGCGGCAGTGAATCCACTCGCCCGCTTGCTTCCGGTGGCCATGCTCGTCGCGGCCGTAGGAATGATGGCTGTCTACCTCACCTCAGGTTCTGCGATGCGCCATCCGATGTACATGTTCTTTCCGGTGATGATGCTGACATCGGTACTCGGGACGTTGATTCACGGTGCGCGAGGATCCAACCGCACTGCTGACATCAACAAGGACCGGCGAAAATATCTGCGCTACATCGACACCCTCGATGCCGAGACCGCAACGGCAGCCGATGTTCAACGTCGATCGTCGGTGTGGTGTCACCCCGAACCTCGAATGCTGTGGAGCATGGCCGGCGGCAGGCGCATGTGGGAGCGACTGCCGGGCGATCCGGACTTCTGCCTCGTCCGGGTGGGGACCGGTGTCCAGCCACTGTCCACGGTGCTGGCCGCACCCGAACTGAGCAGCTTGGACGAACTCGATCCTGTGACCGTGTCGGCGATGCGGCGGTTGATTCGATGCCGTTCGATCGTCACCGATTCGCCGATCACCCTGGCGCTGCGGTCGTACTCCGTGGTGGCCGTCGACGGTGACGAATGCACGGCGAGGGCGCTTGTCCGGGCGATCGTGTGTCAATTGGCGGTCCTGCACGGTCCTGACCACATCACGATCGGTGCCGCTGCCGGTCACGAGGCCGCCGATGAGTGGGACTGGCTGAAGTGGCTTCCGCATCACGAGGCCGCGAACGGCGCTGCCGCCGAACCACATCACGCGGTGCTGATCGTGGACGGCGCCGAGCCGACCGATCTCGAGTCCGATAGCACCACCCTCATCGAGATCGGCACCTCGCCGAACGACGTTGCGCACGCGCGCAGCCTGCGTCTGTCGGTCAGCGCCGACACCGTGACCGGCTTCTCGGACGACGACGATCAGGTGATTGCGCGGCCCGATTTCCTCACCAGATCGGAGGCGTCGACGTGTGCGCGCCGCCTCGCGCCGTACCGGCTTGCGGCTGCATCGGGCAGACACCACTGGCTGAACTTGATGGAGACCCACTCGGAGGGAGTCGGTGACGGGCGTATCCGGGCGGTGCCCATCGGCGTCACGCCAGAGGGCACCCCGGTGCACCTCGACATCAACGAGGCGGCGCGAAATGGCATGGGACCGCACGGTTTGTGCGTTGGTGCGACAGGCTCTGGCAAGTCCGAGCTGTTACGTACCCTGGCGCTCGGAATGATCGCGTCACACCCTCCGGATGTGTTGAACCTCATCCTGGTGGACTTCAAGGGCGGCGCGACGTTCCTGGGACTCGAGCGGGCTCGGCACGTCGGCGCCGTCATCACCAACCTCGCGGACGAAGCGCATCTCGTCAGCAGGATGAACGATGCGCTGGCCGGCGAGATGAACAGGCGTCAGGAGCTGCTTCGTGCAGCCGGAGGATTTGCGAATCTCGCTGATTACCAGCGGGCCCGATTGCAGGGCGCGAAGCTGCCGCCGCTGCCTGCGCTGTTCATCCTCGTCGACGAATTCTCCGAACTGCTGAGCCAGCACCCTGACTTCGCTGAGATGTTCGTGGCGATCGGCCGGCTGGGTCGCTCCCTGGGCATGCACCTGCTGCTTGCGAGTCAACGGCTCGACGAGGGTAGGTTGCGTGGTCTGGAAACGCACCTGTCGTATCGGATCTGCCTGAAGACATTCTCCGCCAGCGAATCTCGAGCGGTTCTCGGCGTTCCCGACGCCTATCACCTGCCGGGCAAACCAGGCGCGGCCTATCTCAAGTCAGCCTCGGATGAGCTCGTACGGTTCCAGACCGCCTTCGTGTCGGGACCCGACGGGCGGTGCCCAGCGCCCGCGCCGACGCTCACCGGGCCTGTGCTGTTCACGGCCGCTCGAGTAGGCACACACAGTGAGCCGGATCAGCAGCGACAACCGGTGCGCACTGTTCTGGACGCAATGCTGGACCGGCTGGGTGATGGCGGCCCGGCTGCACATCAGGTGTGGCTGCCGCCGCTCGGTGACTCGCCGACTCTCGACGTCGTGATGCCCGGCGGATGGCGACGCAGCCTCACGGTCCCGATCGGGGTGGTCGACAATCCGTACGAGCAGCGTCGGGATCCACTTGTTATCGAATTGGACAGTGCGGCAGGGAATGTCGCGATCGTCGGTGCTCCGCAGTCGGGGAAGTCGACGGCATTGCGCACGATGCTACTGGCGCTCGCCGAGCACCACGATCCGGTGGACGTGGGGTTCTATTGCCTCGACTTCGGTGGTGGCGCCTTGTCCTCGCTGCGGCAACTGCCGCACGTCGGCGCGATGGCCGGCCGCCAGGACGTCGACCTGTGTCGCCGTACCGTCTCGGTGGTCAGTACGGTGATGCGGTCTCGCGAGTCGATGTTTCGTCGCATGGGTATCGACTCGATGGCCGGCTATCGGTCCCGACGAGCAGCAGCCGATCCGGGTGTCGCCGACGATCAGTTCGGCGACGTGTTCCTGGTGATCGATGGCTGGGCGACGCTGCGCCAGGATTTCGAATCTCTCGAAGGGTTGATCACAGCGATTGCCGCCCAGGGCCTTTCGTTCGGTGTCCATGTGGTCGTCACAGCATCGCGCTGGGCAGAGTTGCGACCCGCCTTGAAGGACCAGATCGCGACGCGTATCGAGCTTCGGCTCGGCGACCCCGCGGATTCGGAGATGGATCGCAAGCGCGCGCGTGACCTGTCCGATCGACCGCCGGGACGCGGCATCTCGTCGAACCGCCGGGAATTCGCGATCGCATTACCGCGCAGGGACGGCAACTCTACGGCGATCGGGCTGGCCGAGGTGGTCGCCGCCGATGCCGAACGCATACGCGACCGCTGGGCGCCGAGGGCCGCGCCAATCGTTCGATTGCTGCCTGCACAAGTCCCGCGTGATGAGCTCATTCGAGACGGTGGCGTTCTGATCGGCATCGGCGATCGCGAATTGAAGCCCGTCCACATCGATTTCGCAGCAGAGTCGCACCTACTCGTACTGGGCGACGCAGGGTGCGGGAAGACGGCGCTCCTGCGCCTGCTGTGCCGGGAGTTGATTCGCGCGAATACGGCTGACGAGGTTCAACTCGAGATCGTCGACTTTCGGAGAACGCTGCTCGGCGTCGCAGAGTCCGATCACCTTTCCGGTTACGCGATGTCACCGGCATCGCTGACGGTGCGAGTGGCGACGGTCATCGACCGCTTGAACGCCCGTATGCCCGGCGAGAACGTCACCCAGCAACAGTTGCGCACCCGGTCGTGGTGGTCAGGGCCCGACATCTACCTCGTGGTCGACGACTACGACCTTGCGGCAGGCGCGACCGGTAACCCGCTTGCACCGCTTGCCGATTTCCTACCGCACGCCAACGATGTCGGACTTCATGTGCTCGTCGCCCGGCGCTCCGGTGGTGCGGCGCGGGCGATGTTCGATCCACTCCTGGCGCGGATGCGTGAACTCGGATGCGCGGGGATGATGATGAGTGCGAGCTCGGATGAGGGTGTGCTGCTCGGCACCGTCCGGCCATCTGCGTTGCCGCCCGGCCGTGGAACGTTGATAACCCGAGGTGATGCAGATCAGCTGATACAGGTCGCCTGGACCGACCCGCCGTGACAGAAGTCGTCATCGAGGCGGGACCCGGAACCATCCGCGGACCCAATGATGCTCCACCCAAATGGGTTTCAGCCGCACTCGATTGCGTCGACGACGAGTTCGCGCTGCTCGATGACCGCCCAATGTCCGTAGAGGACGTATGGGCTGACGTCATGACGTCCATCGCTGGTGCTCATGTCGCCACCGCAGTCGTCGTCTGCCCCGGGTGGTGGCCGGCGACGAGGATCCATAGGGTCCGCCACGCTGCCTACACCGCGGCAACCGAGGTTGTGCTGCTCGAGCGCGTACACATTCTGCGGGCGCTCTTCTCGGATGATGCGACAGTCGTCGAGATTGCGTCCGACGTTGCGGTGGTGTCGGCCTCGGGCACCGTCGCGGCCGCCGTACCGCTGCAGAAGAACGCAATGCTGGACGCAGAAGCGGTGGCTGCGGCAATCGGCTCGCCCGCCGCGGTGGTCGTCGATGCTCCGGTCGGTGTACTCGGCGCCGCAGTGCTCGCTTCCACAATCGCGGATCGCATGCGGGCCATCGACGTCCCGGTCAGGATCGCCGATGACGACGATGTGTTACGCGTGTCTGCGGCCCAACGGTCGCGGTCTGATGTCGGGTCCGAGGACGTTGCCGCTGGACGGTCTCATCGGAAGCTCTTCGCCGTGCTGTCCGGGGTGCTGACGGTGATGGTGCTGTGTGGGGCTTTCGCGGCCTCCCATCAGTCACCCGACGACGGCGCTCCGATGACGCTGCTGGTCGAAGGCAGGATCGGCGTACTGGTGCCGGCGACCTGGACCGCGCGACGTATCACGTCGGGGCCGGGATCGGCACGGGTGCAGGTGGTTTCACCGGCCGACGCTGATGTGGCCCTGCACCTCACACAGTCCTCGACGCCACGCCCGTCGACTCTCGCAGAGACGGCGGCCGCTCTGAGTGCGGCGCTGGCGGAAACGGCTGCCGGCGCGTTCGTCGACTTCAATGCGTCCGATCGTCGCGAGGACAGGGAGGCGGTGACGTATCGCGAGGTCCGACCGGAACGTCACGTCGCGTGGACGGTGATGGTCGACGGAACCACGCGCATCGCTGTGGGATGTCAGAGCGCCCCGGGCCGCGAAGACCTCGTGCGCGAGGCCTGCGATCGGGCGATCCGATCGGCGCACGCGGTGTCCTAGAAGCAGTCGCACAATGCGTGGAACCGAATCGGCCGCGATCGCGTCGAACTTGTCACATCAACACGAACGGACCGGGAGGACACCGATGACAACACCCATAGGTGGCGCGCTGAACACCGACTTCGATCTGATGGCGGCCATCGCGGGGAAGACGGATGCGAGAAACGAGGAGATCCGCGCGATGCTGTCATCCTTCATCGGGC
Source organism: Mycolicibacterium rhodesiae NBB3 (assembly GCF_000230895.2). The sequence goes on along the minus strand of NC_016604.1, from coordinate 633,977 downwards.
GCATGGGCGGTGTACCGGCCTCCGTCTGGGGAGGTGTGGCCGCCTCGCGGTTCCACGAAGTCGTCGATCGATGGAACACCGAATCGGTCAAACTCCACGCCGCGCTGCAACGGATCGCCGAAACGATCCGTCAGAACCAACAGACGCTTCTCGACGCCACGGAGAGTCATTCGCACCAGATCGGCGCCGTAGCCACCCACCTTTGAGGAGTCCGACATGCAGAACGTGCTCTCGTACGACTTCGGCGAGATCGAATACACCGTCCGGCAGGAGATTCACACCACCTCAGCGCGGTTCAACGCCGCTCTGGACGACCTTCGTGCGCAAATCGCGCCGTTGCAGGCGGTCTGGACGCGGCAAGCCGCCGAGGCCTATCGCGTCGACCAGGCACGCTGGGAACAGGCGGCCGCGACGTTGAACGACATCCTGGTCCGACTGGGCAATGCGGTCCGCGACGGTTCGGACGAGGTTGCGGCGACGGACCACAGGGCGGCGAACGCCTGGGGCGGATAGGCCCACCAGTTCTGTGCGGTCCCACTGGAGGGGAGCCAGGGGATTCGCCAGTGAAGAGTTTGGGCCACCGTGGCTGTGGGAGAGACAGCCGCGGTGGCCCAAACGGGTTTGAACTGCGGTTACTCGCAGGCGATGCCGTCACCGTCGCGGTCGAGATGCTCTGCGTATCCGTCCTGCCCCTGCAGGATCGGCGTCACGCCCGCTTCGCGGGCAGCAGTGCAGTTCTTGTAGTAGGTGTCGGCGTTTGCGACCGATGCAGCGCCGACGGCAGCGGCTGCGGCAACCAACGACGCAGCGATAAGAGTGCGAAACATGCTTTCTCCGTTGTGATCTTGATACCTGGATCGGTCCCCGGCAAACACCCGGAGACGACGAACACGAAGCTACGGCGGCGCGGCGGGCGGAGATATCGGGTGTTCCCTATGCTTTGGGTCGCCTAGGCGCACTACCCCCAGGTCAGACCCTCAGGAGGCGTTTTGACCTGCGCGGACGTCCGCGGGTAAGCTGCACCGTTGGCATGCGGTACGCCGGGGCTTCGGGTCTACGTCGGTCGCCGAAGGTTTCCCACCGCGCGTCAGACCGGCCCCCGGGTCATTCCGGGATCAACCCGATTTAGGAGAGGTAGCGCTGTGCCTACGTACACGCCGAAGGCGGGTGACACCACACGTTCGTGGTACGTCATCGACGCCACCGACGTGGTGCTCGGCCGGCTCGCCGTCGCAGCAGCAACTCTGCTGCGTGGCAAGCACAAGCCGACATTCACGCCGAACGTCGACGGTGGCGATTTCGTCATCGTCATCAATGCAGACAAGGTCGCCATCAGCGGCGACAAACTCACGAAGAAGTTCGCCTACCGCCACTCGGGTTTTCCCGGCGGATTGCGGGCACGTGCGCTCGGTGACGAGATGCAGAAGCACGCCGACCGGGTCGTCGAGAAGGCGATTCTCGGCATGATCCCGCACACCAAGCTCGGCCACCAGATCCAGAAGAAGCTGAAGGTGTACGTCGGGCCGGATCACCCGCACGCCGCGCAGCAGCCCATTCCGTATGAGATCAAGCAGGTGTCCCAGTGACTGAATCGACCGATACGACCGAAGAAGTGACCGAAGCAGTGACCGAGGCCCCCGTGGAGGAGGCCGCGACCGAGACCGTCGCCGCTGAAGAAGCTCCCGCGCGCGAGCCGGTCATCATCGACCGTCCGATCCAGACCGTCGGTCGCCGCAAGGAGGCCGTGGTCCGCGTGCGTCTGGTGCCCGGCACCGGCCAGTTCCACCTGGACGGCCGCACCCTGGAGGCGTACTTCCCGAACAAGGTGCACCAGCAGCTCATCAAGGCACCGCTGGTGACCGTGGACCGGGTCGACTCCTTCGACATCCACGCCCACCTCGATGGTGGCGGCCCCTCCGGGCAGGCCGGCGCGCTGCGTCTGGCGATTGCCCGTGCACTGATCCTGGTGCAGCCCGAGGACCGGCCGGCACTGAAGAAGGCCGGCTTCCTGACCCGTGACCCGCGGGCCATCGAGCGCAAGAAGTACGGCCTCAAGAAGGCCCGCAAGGCGCCTCAGTACAGCAAGCGCTGATCTGTTCTCGTCATTCCGCCCGGTGTGCGCATTGCACGCCGGGCGGAATGCGTTAGCGGCCCAAGAAGTTTCCGAGGACCCCGGCGACCGAGGCGCCCGATTGCCCTGCCTGTTGTCCGCCACCCGTCCCGCCGACAAAGCCGCCGGGAACCTCTTCGGACGGCTGCACGACGACGAAGCCCTGCCCCGAGAACGACATCGTGAACGCCTCGCCGGTGGTGCGGCCCATCAACGTGCCCAGGCCGAACTGTTCGGCGCTGTGGAATCCGGTCTGTAGTGACGACGACCAGCACACGGCGGCCTGCGGGTCGGCGTAGGTCGGCTGGTCGACGCTCAACACCACCGGCGTGCCCTTCGTGGTGATGGCGATGCGGCCCTGCCCTGAGAACACGCAGTTGAACAGGCCGGCGTTGGACAACATCCCCGCCCCCTGCACCCGCCGGATGTCGAAGGACAGCGTGGGCTCGAACGCCAGGACGTTCTTGCCGTTGATCGTCAGCCCGTCGTGGGGGCCCTCGAGGTCGAGCAGATGGATGTCTGAGGCCAGGTCGGCGAGGAAGAGGTCGCCGGTGCCCGAACACCTCATCAGGGGCACGCCCTCACCGGTGAGCTGCTGCTTGACGAACTTGCCGATGCCGCCCGCGCCCTGTCCCTGAAACTGGATATTGCCCTGGTAGGCGACCATGGCGCCCTGACGCACCATCATTTCGCCGTTGAGACCGACTTTGAGCATCTTGCTGTTCTGCAACTTCATGCCCGGCTGCTGCATCCGGGCTTCGGCGTTCTGGGGAGAGAAGAGGTCGCTGCGCATTGAAGGTCCTTTCGATGTTGGCTGCGACGTTATCGACCGGTGATTGACGGGCATATAGGGTTCGCTCGCATTTAATTTTTCTCGGCGTCAGTAACGATCTTGGGTCGTCTGGCCGACAGTCAAATAGGGCGCGCACCTGGGCTTTGAAGGTAACGTAAATAAAGAATCTAGCTAATTAGCTATATGCCAGAAAAAGATCTTGTACCAGCTATTTCTCTGCGATCGCGTTTAGCTGTCTGTCCATCGGGGGACTCCATCTGCGGGGAGCAGAGGCGCAACCCTTACGCGCTGGGCAGGCAGTTCCTGCCGGAGGTGGTCAACGGGGCCACGGGGTCGGGGCGGATCTGCTTCCCGACGAAAAGGAGAGATCAATGGCAGGCATCATGACGAAGGCAGCTGCGGGCGTAATCCTGGGCGGTGGGTTGCTTTTCACAGGAGGTATGGGTCTCGCAGGTGCCCAGCCCGTCACGAACGTTGGCGAAGGCCTTGTCAACGTCGGCATCGGCAACGTGACAGTCCTACGCAACGTCAACGTCGAGGTCGCAGCCGCTGTCGCGGCAGCTGTATGCCCGAGTGTTGACGCCGCCGCTGGAATTCTGGGCAGCGTCGAGGCTGTGGATCAGGGCGGCGAAACCTTCAACTGCGACACCGCCGCAGAAAACGGCCCACTGTCGATCACACAGAACGGCCCAGCGAACTCGCCGAACGGTGCAAACGCTCCCGGCCAGCAACGCGGGTAACTAGCTGATTCCTAACTCGCCGCCCGTATCCACCGGATGCGGGCGGCGAGTCTTTCCTCGATCTCGACCGTTTGTATTCAACGTCGACCAGCTCACAATCTGCGGCTTCTCGTTTGAATCCCGGGCTGATCGTGAATCTCTGCATCACGGAGGTGGCGGCGCCGCATGCGCGGAAGGGCCGTAGTAGCCATCCGATCTATTCCAACCCCGCTGTTGGGTATCGGACTGCCACCTCTCGACTGAAGGGAGATATGGATGAGGAACGTCATGAAGAACGTCGCTGCCGGCACCGTTATCGGCGGTTCGCTGCTGTTCGCGGGCATGGGTATCGCGGCCGCACAGCCGAACACCCCGCCCGTGCCGGAAGGTCTGGTCAACGTGACACTCGGTAGCGCCGGAGTCCTCGAGGACGTGAAGGCCGTCGACGCCGCTCAGATCGCCGCGGGTGTCTGCGACGTGGACGTCGAGAAGGTGACCGCGCTGGCCGAGACCACCGTGGCCGATGGCACGGAGCAGATGGTCTGCGCCAACAACCTCGGGTCGATCCTGATCCAGCGGACCGGTCCGGGCCAGTCGGAGAGCGCCCCGGGCCATGCGGCCGAGGCCGTTCCGGGCCAGTCGGGTGACGAGGTTCCGACAGTCTCCTCGCCGGCGCCCGCGACCCCGCAGGAGCCGTCCACTGAGCACGGCAGGTAAGCAAACCGCCATCACCGCCCGCATCCGTCCGGATGCGGGCGGTGAGTCGCGTTTGGGTGCCGATTCGGCGCCGGCCCGCGCGTCGCAGCCCACGGTTCGCTCTTTGGGCGCCTCTTATGAGAAATTTGTCGGCATGGGTCGACTGTTCGGCACCGATGGGGTGCGCGGCGTCGCCAACCAGGATCTGACTGCTGAGCTGGCGATGGCGCTGGGTTCGGCAGCTGCCCGGCGGCTTGGCAGTGTCGGTGGACGCGCCCGCCGTGTGGCTGTGGTGGGACGTGACCCGCGGGCCAGCGGCGAGATGCTCGAGGCGGCGGTGATCGCCGGAATCGCCAGTGAAGGCGTGGACGCGCTGCGTGTCGGTGTGCTGCCGACACCGGCGGTCGCATATCTCGCAGGGGCGTACGACGCAGACTTCGGTGTGATGATCAGCGCATCGCACAATCCGATGCCCGATAACGGCATCAAGATCTTCGGGCCGGGTGGCCACAAGCTCGACGATGCCGCCGAGGACCGTATCGAGGAGTTGGTCCACCAGGGGCCAGGCCACCGACCGACGGGTGCGGGCATCGGCCGAGTTGTCGACGCCGAGGACGCGTTGGACCGCTATCTCCGCCACGTAGGCAAGGCCGTCACGACCCGGCTCGACGGGCTCTCCGTCGTCGTCGACTGCGCGCACGGCGCCGCCTCTGCGGCCGCGCCTCGTGCGTACCGCGCAGCAGGCGCCAACGTCATCGCCATCAATGCCGAACCCAACGGACTGAACATCAACGAGGCCTGCGGCTCCACCCACATGGGCGCCTTGCAGGCTGCGGTCGTGGCCCACGGTGCTGACCTCGGCCTCGCGCACGACGGAGACGCCGACCGGTGCCTCGCCGTGGACGCGGACGGCCAGATCATCGACGGTGACGCGATCATGGTGATTCTGGCGCTCGCGATGCAGGACGCCGGCGAGCTCGCATCCAACACACTGGTCACCACCGTCATGAGCAACCTCGGTCTGCACTTGGCGATGCGCGCTGCCGGAATTGACGTACGCACCACCGGAGTCGGCGACCGCTATGTCCTCGAGGAACTGCGCGCCGGTGAATACTCCCTTGGTGGTGAGCAATCCGGGCACATTGTGATGCCGGCGTTCGGCACCACAGGGGACGGCATTCTCACCGGGCTGCGGTTGATGTCGCGGATGGCGCATACTCATGCTTCGCTGGCCGCACTCGCCGAGCCGATGCAGACGCTGCCGCAGGTGCTGATCAACGTCCAGGTCGCGGACAAGGCGACGGTCGCAGAGGCGCCCTCGGTACGTACCGCCGTGGCGGAGGCCGAACGTGCGCTGGGTGATTCCGGTCGAATCCTCTTGCGGCCCTCGGGGACTGAACAAGTGGTGCGCGTGATGGTGGAAGCGGCCGACGAGGACACCGCGCGTCGGCTCGCGGTGCGGGTAGCGGATTCGGTGAGCGAACAGAGCTGATACCGCGGGAACCTGCCGGCGCTTGCGTGCGTCCTAGCTCTACATGGGGGAACGAGACGTCTCGCGCGTCGACGTCGCCGCACTGCTCGCCGTCGCCGGTGAATACGACGCTGTAGCCGACGCCATCGACGCCGTCGTCCGCACACACCTGGCGGGACTGCAGTTCGGTGGCGCGGTCGCAGGCCGGATGCACGTCGCACGCGGCGAGGCGGTGCGGGTCGGGATCGATGGCATTGTCGACCGACTGCGCGAATGGGCGCGGGCGTCCGCGGAGATCGCGTCCACGCTACGTGCCACCGCGCTGCGCTACGACGAGGCCGACATTCGCGCCGGGCGTCTGGTGGGGTGACCGAGATGTTCGATGCTGCTTCACGATTGGCGCAGGGGCGACCCGCTGCCGACACGCTGCAGGACTATGTGTGGGCCTGCCATCTGCTCGGCTATCAGGACCCGGATCTGACTCTGCACGCGTCGCAGTTACGGGATTGGTATGGCAGCGAAGACGGAATCGACTTGTCTGCGCTCGGCGCGGATTGCGAGACGCTGCGTGCGGCCGTGGCAACGATCGAGGGGGCGTTTGCGCGTCAGGATGCACAGCTTGCGTTGATGTCCCTCGCGTGGCAGGGACCAGGTGCACAGGCGTCGCGGGACTTTCTGCGTCGTCACAGTGAGGTGTCTTCCGCGGCGGCATCTGCGGTTCGTACCGCGGCCGAGTCATTGACGTCGCTGCGAGATCAGTTGTGGCACAGCGTCGATGCAAAGGTCGCTGCGACGATGGTGACGCAAGGGCGGGGTGCGCGGCCGGAGTGGCAGGCCGCGGCGCAGACGGTCACGAGCGGTGCGGGGGATCGCGCGACGGCCAGTGAACTCGTCGATCAAGAAATCAAGCCGTTCGTCGCCAACGACATTCGATCCGAGTGGTTGACGGCGATACGGTCAGCGATCGCCGCGGTGACCGACGCTTACGATGCCGCGATTGCGGAGGTCACCTCAGAGGTACCTGTCGCGTTCGATGTGCCAGGTGATGTAGGGCCGACGTGGTCTGCGCCACTGGGTGACGGCGTTGCGACGGAAGTTGCGGACACGCGTTTGGCTGCCGCTGCGCCCGCGCCGTCTGGTGCTCCGCCACCGGCGTCTGACTCGCCTGCGGGTTGGTCCGCATGGTCCGGTGCGCCACCGGCGGCTCCGCCCCTCGCGGCACCACCCCCGCCGCCCCTTCCCGCCGCGCCGCCCGTTGAGCCCGCCGCGATGGCGCCGCCGCCATTGCCGTCCATGGGCGGGGGCATGCCTGACGTCGGAAGTGGGCTGTCGGGATTCGGTGGGCAGCTCGGCGACATGCTGGGCGGCCTGCTCGGAACGTCGGAGGACGCGCTGTCAGACCTTCCTGAGTCCGACGGGTTGGACGAGCCGGACGAGTTGGACAAGCTCGACGAAGATGAGCTCGACGAGGACGAGCTCGAGGAAGACGACGACGAGCCCGAGGAAGACGTCGTGGAGGAAGATGCCGAACCGGCCGAGGCGGAACCGGTGGCCGACGCCACCGTAGAGCCGCCTGCGGATGAGCCGCCTGTCGAACCACTCCCCGCCGACGTCGAGCCGGCACCCACACCGGCTCCACCACCGATCGAGCCGCTCGCCGCCCCGATGCCGCCACCAGCGGCGGGTACGCCGTGTGAGATCGCGGCCAACGAATTACCCCAGGTCGGCGAATGACGGCGGTAGCTTCTTCTTCGTGAGGTTGCACGCGCCCGAAGTACTGGTCCTGTTCTTGCTCGGCGCAGCCGCGTCACTGGTCGGCGATCACAGTCACGTCGTCACCGGCACCACGGAGTACTTCACGGATGCGGCGCCGTTCGTGTGGAGTAGCCCGATCTGGTTTCCCGTCATGGTCGGCGCCGCGACAGTGTCATTGGCAGAACTGCGGTTGCACCTGCCGAACCCGCGCACCACTGTCACCTCACGGCAGGGACTCGCGGGTATCGCCGCGGTTGTTGGTACTTACGTCACCACAGCCCTGGTGCACAGCGCGCCCCCGGTGCCGAGCATCACTCTCATCGTCGCGATGGCGATAATCACCTGGTGCGCGCTGGGGGATACGCCCTCGGTGGTCTGCGGCGTATTGGCAGCGGTCATCGGACCTATCGTCGAAATAGTGCTCGTCAAGCTCGGCGTGTTCGCCTACAACGCCGACTCCGACGGCCTCTTCGGTGTCGGACCATGGTTGGTCCCACTGTATTTCGCGTTCGGTGTCGTCGTCGCGATGCTCGGCGAGATCGCTGCCAAGGAACGGAAACCCGAGCACGTCGCCGTTTAGAACGGTGGTGGGTCGGAGTTGTTCTGTGCGCGTTCGGCTTTGATGCGTGCGTCGCGTTCTTGGGTTCGGGTGCGTTGGCGTTGGGGCATCATCAATCCCCGGTCGGTGTTGAACCTCTGGGCTGTGGGTGGGGGTGGAAGCGGCCCGGTGTCGGTGTTCCAGTCCGGGAAGTAACTTCGACTGCCTGGATGCGTTGTGTAGGTGTGGCCGGTCGGCGAGGTCCACACCGCCGCACCGTCGGGACGCAGGGTGAGTTCCCAGTCGCCGGTCCAGAACGTTTTGAGTAGGTGATGTTTTCGGCACAGACAGGCCAGGTTCGACGGATGCGTAGGCCCGACGGGGTAGGGGATCACGTGGTCGATGTCGCAATTCTGGGCCGGTGTCGTGCAGCCGGGGAACCGGCACGTCAGATCCCGACCCCGCACGAACCGCGCCAACGCCGCCGAGGGCCGATACCCCGACTCCGGCTGCGCATCCACCGGAGTGCACAGCGGGCGCAGTGTGGCGCCGTTGCGCAACAGTTCGGCCAGCAGCGGTGTCGGCAGCACCTCAGTACCGGACAGGATCGCCGTGCCCGAGGACACCGGAGCGGGAGTCGGGGTCGGCAGCGTGGGAGTGGAAGGCGCGTCGATCGGGGGCGCAGCAGGCTCGTGCGCGGTGTTCTGGAGGCCATCGAGGGTGGCTTGGTCGGTGTACACGGTGACGACGATCGAAGACTTCGGCGCCGGATGGCTCTCGCGGGCGGGGCAGTTCGGCGAATCGCACGCACACGGCAGGTGATGATTGCCGTGGCCGAGTGCGGCCAGCGCGGCCGCCCGGCGCTGCCCGGCCGTGCGGGGATCGTCCTCGCACACTGTGGCCGCCATCGCTGCGATCGTGGTCTTCAACACCGCAGCATCAGCAGCATTGAGGCGGCCCCATACCGAGGTCGTGCCGTTTTCGTCCTCGAGGTCGCCGACCACGAAGTCGCAACTGCGCGCCAGCGTCTTGCTCACGATCAGCGCGGCGGGGTCGTGCTCCAACACCAACGCATCCACCGCGGCGATCAACTTGTCCTCGGCCAGCGGTCCCCACTTGCCCGCCCGCGTGGCGATCGCGCGGTCGATCAGCGTCCACACCGCCACGTCGGTGATCAACTGGGTGCGCCAGGTGATCGCCCCCACCACCCGCGCACTGAGATCACCGCGGCGGAACAGAGCGGCCACCGACGGCAGGTGATCAGCCAGCGCGACCGCGATGCGCATCTGACCCGAGGCCTTCCGCGAGGTGATGTTCATCGCCGCGGCGACCTCGGCGGCCGCGCAATCCCACCAATCACACGCCCAGTACGCCCGCTCGTCATCATCGAGCACCCGGCGACGCTTGAGTTCAGCGATCGCGGCCAACCGGCGCGCCGCCGCCGCAGCCTCGGCCCGCGCACCGTCGGCGATCGCCGCGACCACCTCGGCGTCACCAACCCCCGCGAACTCGGACTCGAACACATGTTCGATAGTACCCGACGCCACCGACATTGATTCCGTTAAACGGGTTCGGGTGAGGATGGTCTTGCTCGTTCGCCGCCGGTGATGACTCGGCCTCTGACTGGCGCCCTGCTGGGTTGTCTTCCAATTGATTTGTCTCACCGGCGACGTGCGGGCAAGTACCACAACAGCCCTGGTAGGGCGGACATGACTTAATCAGGAGCCTGTCCGCTGCCTCATCAATGTCTTGTCTGCCCGCCCTACCGGGTTGTCACCTAGCCGCACGGTTCATTGCACGGAGAGGACACCACCATCGTGACATTCCCACGCCGCGTCGTCATCGGCGCCGACACCCACCTCGACACCATCCACCTCGCGGCGATCAGCGATACCGGTCAACCCCTCGGCGACGCCGAATTCCGCACCAACCCGACTGGCTACTGGGCCGCGATCTGCTGGGCACGTAGTTTCGGCGAGGTCGTCACTGTCGGTGTTGAGGGCACCAGCTCCTACGGCGCAGGGTTGACACAAGCAATGCAGGCCAACGACATTCACGTCGTCGAGGTCAACCGTCCCGACCGGTCGGCGCGGCGCCGGCAGGGCAAGTCCGATCCACTCGATGCTTATAGCGCTGCTCGTGCGGTGTTGGCCGGCCACGGTCTTGCCGTAGCCAAAGACCCGCACACCGGAGCCCTCAAAGCGCTGCTGATCGCTCGTCGCGGTGCAATTAAAGCCCGCACCGCGGCTATCCAGCAGATCAAGGACCTGCTCGTGACCGCCCCGGTGGATCTGCGGGAGCGTTACCGCCGTTACCCCACCACCCTGCGTCTGGTCGAAGCGCTGGCCGGCTGCCGCCCCCGCGCACACGAGGACCCCACCACGGTGTCGGTGCTGATCGCCTGTAAAGCGCTCGCGCAGCGCATCGGGTACCTCGAGCGTCAAGACCGTGAGCTGACCGCTGAGCTCGACGCCCTGACCGCCACGATCAACCCCGCCTTGCGGGCGGCCTACGGAGTGGGCCCCGACACCGCAGCCCAACTGCTCATCACTGCCGGCACCAACAGCCACCGACTGCGCAGCGAAGCAGCGTTCGCCATGCTGGCTGGGGTGGCACCGATTCCCGCCTCATCGGGAAAAACCAGTCGGCATCGGCTTTCCCGCGGCGGAGACCGCGCCGCCAACAACGCCCTGCACCGCATCGTTTTGGTCCGCTGGTCCCACGACCGGCGCACCCGTGATTACGTCGCCCGCCAACTGGCCGCCGGGCGCAGCAAGAACGACGTCCTACGTCTACTCAAGCGGGCCATCGCCCGCGAGATATTCCGACACCTCACCGCCCCCTGCCCCATCGACGACTACAGCGACCTACGTCCAGCCCGCCAAGCCCGCAACATCACATTGACTGCTGCGGCAGCACATTTCAACGTCTGGCCAATCACGATCTCCCGACTCGAACGCGGCCTCAAACGCGACGACACCCTCGCAACCAACTACCGCCAATGGCTAAACACCCTGCTCATCGATGCCGCTTGACCCATAACAGAGATAGGAGCATCAATTGTGGGGTGTTATCTCCCAGGACATCGGTGACAGTTCTGCATCAGGACATCGGTGACAGTTGGTGTATCAGGACTTCGGTAACGGTGGTGGGTTGGTGGGGCGGGTTCCTGGGCGCTGGCCGTTGCCGACGTAGCGGATGCCCGGTGCGGGTCGGCTGTGCTCGGCGAGGATCTCGCCGAGCAGGTCGGTGATGATGATGGCGTCGCCGGTGTTGTCGCCGGTGCTGATGACGAGGACCTGCTGGAATGCGAGGTCCACGTCGACTTTGTAGTGCACGCCGTCCAGGCTGATGGTGCCCGATGTATTCACGGTCCTGATGCACGTGCCGGCGGGTAGATCCGCGGGCGCCTGTGCTCGGGGGCGTTGGTATCGGCGCGTGACGCGCTGGTAGATGGGCCTGTCAAGTTTGGGGCGGGGTGGATCGGCTTTGGGGGTGGCTTCCCATGCGGCCAGTGGCGTGATGCGCCCGGGCAGGCCTTGGTGAGGACGCTGGGTGTTGTAGACGTGGTCGAACTCGTCGACCTGGGTTTGCAGATCTTCGAGTGTTTCGGCCAGTGGTTGTTTGTCCAGATAGCGGAACAGGGTCTGGTGGAAGCGTTCGTTTTTGCCCTGGGTGGTCGGCTTGTAGGGCTTGCCGGTGATCGCCTGCACGCCGAGGGCACCAACGTGGGCGACGAGTTGGCCGAGATGCCCACGCCGCGACGGGTTCAGCGCAATCCCGTTGTCGGACAGGAGCCGTTGGGGCACACCGTGAGCTGCCACTGCCTTGTCGAAGACGACGATCGCCGCCGCAGCGGTCTCACCCCACGCCACGTGCGAGGCCAGGGCGTAGCGGGAGTGGTCGTCGATGAGCTGGAAGATCACACATGTGCGTCCGCGGCTGAGCACGTACTCAGTGGCGTCGAGTTGCCAGCACGCGTTCGGCGCCGGATAGACGAAACGCCTCCACGCCGAGCGGGGCTTCTTCTTCGGTTCCAGTCGAGCCACCCCGGCCTCACGGAAGATGCGTGCCAGCGACGCCGTGGACGGGACCTGGTCCAGGCCCATCGCGTGCATCTTCTCGTGCACACTGATCGGCCCGTGATCCAGGCCGGAGGCCTCCAGAGCGGCACGCACCGCCACCGCCTGCTCCTTGACCGCGTCGCTCAATGTCGACGGGCTCGATTTCGGGCGTCGGGTCCTGGGTTCGAGCACTGCGGCCGAACCGTCGGTCTTCGCGCGGTTGCGCAACGCGTAGAACGACTTCCGAGAAATGCCGTGCTCGGCGCAGAACGTCGAGACCGCCCCGCGGGGCGCGTCATCGGGCCATTGGGAGATCGCGAGCCGGACACGAGGATCGATGGGTTCATTGGCAGCCACCACGTGAGCCTCGGGGCAGAACTGTCACCACCAAGACCACCGGAACTGTCACCGATGTCCTGATGCAGAACTGTCACCGATGTCCTGGGAGATAACAACCGACGATTTTTTGACAGGGGTTGAGCTATCTCCAGGGTGGCCGCGATGCTGATCAGGGAGTGAGCCGGGGTGAAGTACGAATGCCGGCGGGTAAACGGCCGGCGCCGATGCTCCGAGCTCCAGCGTCAGATGCACGCCGTGGCTGCCAGCTTCTCTCCCTGGCCACCAGCAAAGCTGCGCTCGGCGAACCAGCCCCACTCAACAAACGCGCACGATTACGTGAGGCAACGAATGCCCTACGTGCGCATACTTGACATGAGGCAACAGGCCGCCGCGCGCAGAACAGGCCTCAGGCGTTGGCGGGCCGCCTGCGACGGTTGTTCGAGCGACGACGTCGCGACTGGGCAGGCTTGGCCGGCGCAGGTCGACTGGGTGCCGCCGCGGCGGGGACGATCGGCTTACCGAAGGTGCGCTCGCCAGGGGCGATCTCATGGAGCACCGGATGCGACGGGCCGCTGAACCGCGTGATCGTCGGCTTCACACCGGCCTTACGGGTCAGCTGCCGCACATCGGAGACCTGCTCATCGAGCATGAGCGTCACGACGGTGCCTTCGTTTCCGGCGCGCGCCGTTCGGCCCGACCGATGCAGGTATGCCTTGTGCTCGACGGGCGGATCCGCGTGGACGACCAGGCTGACCTCGTCGACGTGGATGCCACGGGCCGCGATATCGGTGGCCACCAACACGGAAGCCGACCCCTCGGAGAACGCCGCGAGATTTCGCGTGCGTGCGTTCTGCGACAGGTTGCCATGCAGCTCCACAGCGGACACGCCGCGCGAATTCAACTGTCGGGCAAGGTTCTTGGCGCCGTACTTGGTGCGAGCGAAGACGATGGTCCGTCCGGGCGACGCGGCCAGGTCGGCGAGCACGTTGATTCGCGACGACTTCTCGACATGGAGGACGTGATGCTCCATATCCGTCACCGGCGACTGCTCGGAGTCGACGCTGTGCTCGACCGGATCCGTCAGATAGCGCTTGACGAGAACGTCCACACCGCGATCCAGCGTGGCGGAGAACAGCATTCGCTGCCCGTCACGCGGCGTCTTGTCCAGCAGCCGCTTGACGGGCGGAAGGAATCCGAGGTCAGCCATGTGGTCGGCCTCGTCGAGGACGGTGATTTCGACGGCCGACAGGTCGGCATGGCCCGACTGCACGTGATCCTCGAGGCGTCCGGGGCAGGCGATGACGATGTCGACGCCGGCGCGCAACTTGTCGATCTGCGGCTGGTGTCCCACGCCGCCGAAGACCACGACGGAACGCAAATTCGTTGCAACAGCGAGCGGTGCAAGCGACGCCTCGATCTGCGCGACCAGCTCGCGGGTCGGCGCGAGGATGAGTGCTCGCGGACGGCCGGGAAGTCGTTTGGTGGGACTCGTTGTGAGTCGCGTCACCATGGGCAGCAGAAACGCGTACGTCTTGCCGGATCCGGTGCGGCCGCGGCCGAGAACGTCGCGGCCCGCCAACGAATCAGGCAGCGTCGCCGCCTGGATCGGGAACGGGGTGTCGATGCCGTTCCCGGCAAGGACGTCGACGACGGCCCGTGGCAGGCCAAGGTTGGCGAAGGTGGGCACGGTTGAGCCACCGGGGATTTGAACAGACAAAGTTAAAGCTCCGAAAGTTGAGGAGTGGTCGTCCTGCCCGGCGCGGATCGTTCCGCGGCGCTCGGTATGACGATCGAACTGGGTTCGACTATCGCCTTTGGCGATGCGGCAAAAGGCAGAACAGACGATGCCGCTGCACACAGTCTACAGGTACGGTGGCGTTTCGGAGAATCGCTACGGCAGCAGTGCGCGCACTTCCTCGACGAACCTCACCGTTTCGGCACGGTCGCCCGAAAGCGGTTGCAGCAGCAATGTGGTGCCGCCGGCTTCCTGGAAGGCGGCCAGCCGCTCCTTGACGAAACCGCGCGGTCCCACTAGTGACACCGAGCGCACGAGATCGTCGGGCACGCTCGCGATCGCCTCGGCCTTCTTCCCGTCCAGATAGAGATTCTGGATGTGGTCCGCCACCTCGCCGAACCCGTACCGGGTGGCGAGTTTGTGGTAGAAGTTCTGCCCGCGCGCACCCATGCCGCCGATGTAGAGCGCCAATTGTGGCTTCACCCAACTCAATCGGTCATCGACGTCGTCGCCGATCGCCAGGGGAGCGCTAACCATGATGTCCAGTGGACCCAAGGAGGGATCGCGCTTGGCGAAGCCGGCCCTTAGCGAGTCGCCCCAGACCTCGTCGGCCTTCTCCGGGTAGAAGAACACCGGCTGCCAACCTTCAGCGATCTCGGCGGTGAGTTCGACGTTCTTTGGCCCCAGCGCGGCGATCGTGATCGGAATCCTGTCGCGGACAGGGTGATTGATCAGCTGCAACGGTTTACCCAGGCCGGTGCCCTGCTCGGCGGGCAGCGGGACCTTGTAGTACTTGCCGCCATAGGTCACCCGCTCGCGGCGCCACACCTGCCTGCAGATGTCGACGACCTCGCGGGTGCGGCCCAGCGGGGCGTCGAACGGCACGCCGTGAAAGCCCTCCATCACCTGCGGTCCGGAGGTACCGATACCCAGCCGGAACCGGCCATCGGACACGTAGTCGAGTCCCGCTGCCGTCATAGCCAGCAGCGTGGGGGTGCGGATGTAGATGGGGACGACGCCTGTGCCGAGCTCCATCGTCGACGTCCTGGCCGCCAGGAAGCCCAGCTGACTGATTGCGTCGTAGGAGTAGGCCTCCGCAACCAGCGCGATGTCGACGCCGAGCTTCTCGAGCTCGACGACCTGGTCCACGGCCTCCAGAAAGCCGCCCGCGTAGTTGAGGAAGATCCCGGTTCGCATGGACGGCGCAGTGGACATGTGAGATTTATACACCCAACCGGTTGGTTGGCTGCCCTCAGGGCTTCAACATCGCAACGACTTTGTTCTCCAGATCCACCGGGTCACCGGCGAACGGATCCAATATCGGAGCCTTTGGCAGCTCCACCGCGGGATCGCTGAAGTCGCGGTAGGCCTTGTCGCCGGTCAGCATGTGCAGCAGGTACCCGGTCATCAATGCGCGCACGATCTTCTGCGTGCCACGGTCGGCGCCAGGCAGCCCGACGACCTTGGCCAACCGGCGGCCCTCGACCAGCCCACCCGCCTTGACCTTGCTGACAGCCCGGAGCGTCCCGGTCTTCCACGACCGGGCCAACTCGACGGCGTTGGAGCGCAACGACATCGGGTCACCGGGATCAGACAGGATCAAGCCCGGTACGGATAGCGATTCCGCAGGTTCCTCGGCGCGAGGCTTGGTGATCGTCGGGAACGCAGCAACGACGGCCTTCAACCGGCCGGGCATCCCGGCCGCCGCAAACACTGCCGCCGAGCCCCCGAAACCGTGCCCGGCGACCCCGAGCTTCTTCGGATGCACGCTGATCTTTCCCGGCCCCAGTCGCACCCCGGAGATGATGTCGAGCGTCGTGCCCAGGTCGTAGGAGAGATTCAGCACCGACGGTGCCAGGCTGGTCTCGGTGGCGGGCGCCGCGGCGACGATTCCCCAGGACGCCAGATGTTCGAGCGTTCCGTAGTAACGATCGTCACTTGTGAGCCAATCGTGACCGAACGCGACACCAGCGAGATTCATCCCGGACTCCGGGGTGAACACCACGCCGGGCAGTCCGGCAAAGGCCAGGTCACCGCGCAAAACGCGATGCGGTCCTCGGCGCTTCAACTGGTTGAACAGCTTGTTTGTTCGCGCCACCAGACGACCGTAGCGCAGCGGGCCGTAGGTCGCTCTTGCACTACCCTGAAAGGCTATGTGCGGAATCGTCGGATACGTCGGGCAGCGCCCTGCCTGCGACGTTGTCGTCGATGCGCTGCGCAGGATGGAGTATCGCGGCTACGACTCGTCAGGCGTCGCCATCCTCGACGGCCACGGCGGTCTGACGGTGCGCCGTCGGGCTGGTCGGCTGGCCAACCTCGAGAGCGCCCTCGCCGAGTCCGATCCTGGCAGCCTGAGGGGTAGCACCGGCCTCGGGCACACCCGCTGGGCGACGCACGGCAGGCCGACCGATCGCAATGCGCACCCGCACCGTGACGCCGCCGGGAAGATCGTGGTCGTGCACAACGGCATCATCGAGAACTACGCGGCCATGCGGGTCGAGTTGGAAGCCGCCGGCATCGAGTTCGCCAGCGACACCGACACCGAGGTCGCCGTTCATCTGGTCGCCCGCGAGTACCGCGAGGGAGAGAACGCAGGAGACTTCCCCGCCTCCGTGCTGGCCGTCCTGCGCCGGCTGGAGGGCCATTTCACCCTGGTGTTCGCCAACGCCGACGATCCCGGCACGATCGTCGCCGCGCGGCGGTCCACTCCGTTGGTACTCGGCGTCGGTGAGGGTGAGATGTTCGTCGGCTCCGACGTTGCCGCGTTCATCGAGTACACGCGTGACGCCGTGGAACTGGGTCAGAACCAGGCGGTGGTCGTCACCGCAGACGGGTACCGCATCACCGACTTCAACGGCGATGATGACTCCGCGAATGCTCGGGAATTCCATATCGACTGGGATATCTCGGCCGCCGAGAAGGGTGGCTACGAGTACTTCATGCTCAAGGAGATCGCCGAACAGCCGGCCGCGGTCTCCGACACGCTTCTCGGCCATTTCTCCGACGGTCGTGTGGTGCTCGACGAGCAGCGGCTCTCGGACCAGGAGCTGCGCGAGATCGACAAGGTCTTCATCGTCGCCTGCGGCACCGCGTATCACTCCGGACTACTGGCCAAGTACGCGATCGAACACTGGACCCGGCTGCCGGTCGAGGTCGAGCTGGCAAGCGAATTCCGGTACCGCGACTCGGTTCTCGACCGGCACACGCTGGTCGTCGCGATCTCCCAATCCGGCGAGACGGCCGACACGCTGGAGGCGGTGCGGCACGCCAAGGAGCAGAAGGCCAAGGTGCTGGCGATCTGCAACACCAACGGATCGCAGATTCCGCGCGAATGCGATGCGGTGCTGTACACCCGCGCCGGGCCCGAGATCGGCGTCGCGTCCACCAAGACGTTCCTCGCGCAGATCACCGCCAATTACCTTGTCGGCCTGGCGCTTGCGCAGGCCCGCGGCACGAAGTACCCGGAAGAGGTGGAACGCGAATACCGCGACCTCGAGGCGATGCCCGACCTCGTCGCGCGCGTACTCGACTCGGTGGAGCCGGTCTTCGAGCTGGCCCGGCGGTTCGCCCAGTCGCAGACGGTGTTGTTCCTCGGCCGTCACGTCGGCTACCCGGTCGCGCTCGAAGGTGCCCTCAAGCTCAAGGAACTGGCGTACATGCACGCCGAGGGCTTCGCCGCCGGCGAGCTCAAGCACGGTCCGATCGCGTTGATCGAGGACAACCTGCCGGTCATCGTGGTCATGCCGTCGCCGAAGAACTCACCGACGCTGCACGCCAAGCTGCTCTCGAACATCCGTGAGATCCAGGCCCGCGGCGCGGTCACGATCGTCATCGCCGAGGAGGGCGACGAGACGGTGCGCCCGTACGCCGATCACCTGATCGAGATCCCCGCGGTGTCAACGCTTTTCCAGCCGCTGCTGTCGACGATCCCCCTGCAGGTGTTCGCTGCCGGTGTCGCGCAGGCCCGCGGCTACGACGTCGACAAACCGCGCAACCTCGCCAAGTCCGTCACCGTCGAGTAGACGCCTTCGCTCGGGTAGGGCGTGGCGTCGCGATCAGGGGCCAGCGCGACGGCTGACAATCCGACGACCAGGGCCGTCAGGTGGCCCACCTCGGTGAAGGTCGGCCGAAGAATGGCATTGCCGGTCAAAGCTCCCACCGCCCCTAGCTGACAACGAGCGCGCCAGGGACGTCGGATGTACCCGGTCAAGGTGCCCGCCACGCCGAAGACGAAGTAGCTCACCCCGACATCGCGGGCATTCACCAAGCGCCTCGGGGCGCGTGACTTCGTGATCGAATATCTCAAGTAGCCCTGGCCGACGTAGGTGGCGATGACATGGGCTGCCACCCCCACGAGAAGCCAACGCCACCAATGCAACCGACGTTCGGCCGGGGCGACGACTCCGACGAACACCGGCACGTACGGCCACCACTTGTGGTCGTCGAGCCAGAACAGGCTGGTCGTCAATACACGCGACGGTTCGGCCTGCAGACGGTTCAGGTTGGTCGAATGCCTGCGCTGGATGCGTCGCGATCCCCATCGCCCGGCTGACCGCTGAACGCGGGTGGTGACGAACAGGACGAGCAGCCACACAAAGGTGAGTGGGGCGCTTGCCATGCCGCGCGGCCGGGAATCCACGCCAACGACAGTATCCTCACGAGGAACTTTCGGCGTCCAGGGCCGCGGACGGCGACCGGCATGGAATCCTGACTCTGATGCGTCACTACTACACCGCCGACCAGATCCGCGAGGCAGAAGCGCCGCTGCTGGCGAGCCTGGCCGACGGTGCCCTGATGCGTCGAGCTGCCCACGGCTTGGCCACCGCGATCACCCGCTACCTGGGCGGCGTCTCCGGTCGCCGGGTCTGCGCGGTCGTCGGCTCCGGCGACAACGGTGGCGACGCACTGTGGGCGGCGACCTTCCTGCGCCGTCGTGGCGCGTCGGCCACCGCTGTCCTGCTCAAACCGGAACATACGCACGCCAAGGCGCTGGCGGCGTTCACGGCATCTGGCGGTCGGATCGTCGAAAGTGTGCCGACGGCAACCGATCTGGTCATCGACGGCGTCGTCGGGATCTCGGGTTCCGGATCACTGCGGCCCGACGCCGCCGAGGTGTTCGAGCACGTGAGTGCTCCCATCGTCGCCGTCGACATACCCAGCGGCATCGACGTGCACACCGGCGCCGCGGACGGCCCGCATGTGCATGCCGCGCTGACCGTGACCTTCGGTGGCCTCAAACCGGTTCACGCTCTTGGCGATTGCGGTCGCGTCGAGCTGATTGACATCGGTCTGGACCTGCCACACTCCGATGTCTATGAGCTCGAGGCCGCCGACGTCGCGACGCGGTGGCCCATCCCGGGCCCCAAGGACGACAAGTACACCCAGGGTGTCACCGGCATCCTGGCGGGTTCGGCTGCCTATCCGGGTGCGGCCGTGCTATGCACCGGTGCCGCGGTCGCCGCGACGTCCGGCATGGTGCGCTACGCGGGAAGTGCTGCACAACAGGTTCTTTCACAGTGGCCGGAAGTGATCGCCACACCGAGTGTGTCCACCGCCGGACGGGTGCAGGCGTGGGTGGTCGGGCCAGGACTGGGTACCGACGACACCGGCGCGGCGGCGCTCTGGTTCGCGCTGGAGACCGATCTGCCCGTGATCGTCGACGCCGACGGGCTCACGATCCTGGCCGCGCACCCCGACCTCGTCGTCAATCGCGGCGCACCCACCGTGTTGACGCCTCACGCGGGGGAATTCGAGAGGCTGGCGGGCTCGCCGCCCGGTGACGACCGCGTCGGTGCCGCCCGCAAGCTGGCCGACAGCCTCGGTGTCACGGTGTTGCTGAAGGGCAACATCACCGTCATCGCCGAACCCGGTGGGCCGGTCTACCTGAACTCCGCGGGCCAATCCTGGGCGGCCACAGCTGGTTCCGGTGACGTGCTGTCCGGTGTCATCGGCGCGCTGCTGGCAGCAGGGCTACCGCCCGGCCAGGCCGCCGCGTGCGCTGCGCATGTGCACGCACGCGCCGCCAACCTGTCCGCCGCCGACCCCGGGCCGCGCCCGGCACCGACATCAGCTTCACGCATCCTCGCCCATCTCCGGGCGGCCATCGCCTCTCTTTAGAGAAAACGAAAGGACTTGCCATGACGCGCAAGCACAGCCACAGCCGCGGACAACACATCACCCCGGCGTACACGTGCCGGATGGAGATGTCGCCCGTTCCTTCGCTGCGGCTGCCCGACGAGCCGATGGATCCCGATGCCGC
This sequence comes from Mycolicibacterium rhodesiae NBB3, assembly GCF_000230895.2. Next base: position 613,498 of record NC_016604.1, on the reverse strand, counting down.
CTATAGGTTCATCCACGACGAGCTCATGCTCGACGGCAGTTCGCGGCTGAACCTCGCCACGTTCGTCACCACGTGGATGGATCCCCAGGCCGAACGCCTGATGGCCGAGACGTTCGACAAGAACATGATCGACAAGGACGAGTACCCCGCGACCGCCGCGATCGAGCAGCGGTGTGTGTGCATGGTGGCCGACCTGTTCCACGCCGAGGATTTGCGCGACGACGACCCGAACAGTGCCGTCGGGGTATCCACCATCGGGTCGAGCGAGGCCGTGATGCTCGCCGGCCTTGCGATGAAGTGGCGGTGGCGCGAGAAGGTGGGTAAGGACTGGAAGGGCCGGACCCCGAACCTGGTGATGGGGGCCAACGTCCAGGTCGTGTGGGAGAAATTCTGCCGCTACTTCGACGTCGAACCGCGGTATCTCCCGATGGCCGAGGACCGCTATGTCATCACCGCCGAGCAGGTCCTGGAGCACATCGACGAGGACACCATCGGCGTGGTCGCCATTCTGGGCACGACGTATACGGGCGAGCTCGAGCCGATCGGCGAGATCTGCGCGGCGCTGGACAAGTTGGCCCTCGACGGCGGTGTGGACATTCCGGTGCACGTCGACGCGGCCAGCGGCGGCTTCGTCGTGCCGTTCCTGCATCCCCATCTGGAGTGGGACTTCCGGCTGCCCCGCGTCGTCTCGATCAACGTGAGCGGCCACAAATATGGGCTGACCTACCCCGGCATCGGATTCGTGGTCTGGCGCAGTGCGGAATACCTGCCCGAGGATCTCGTCTTCCGGGTCAACTATCTCGGCGGTGACATGCCGACGTTCACGCTGAACTTCTCGCGGCCGGGCAACCAGGTCGTCGGCCAGTACTACAACTTCCTGCGGCTGGGCCGTGGGGGATACGCCAAGGTGATGCAGTGTCTGTCATCGACCGCGCGCTGGCTCGGAGATCAGCTCGGAGAAAGTGAGCATTTCGAGGTCGTCGCGGACGGTTCGGCGATCCCGGTGGTCAGCTTCCGGCTCAAGGGTGATTTCGGCTACACGGAGTTCGACGTGTCGCATGCCTTACGTTCTTACGGCTGGCAGGTGCCCGCCTACACCATGCCGGATGGAGCTGAGGACGTCACGATGCTGCGTATCGTGGTCCGCGAGGGGTTCTCTGCGGACCTGGCCAGGGCGTTGTATGACGACGTCAAGACCGCGTTGTCCCACCTCGATGCGTTGAAGCCGCAGGGCCACTTCGACCAGCTGGAGCCGTTCGCGCACTGAGTCGGCTTGCACACCGGTAGGGCGGCCACTGTCGATGGTCTGGGACAATCGGCTCTGGTGACATGACGATGCAATCGACCAGAGCGACCACACCGGCGACGGCCGCACCGCCGTCCCCTGAGGCGGTCGTCGACCTCGACGCCGTGGCCCACAACGTGAGGCTGCTGCGGGAGCGCGCAGGCCTGGCGCAGGTGATGGCCGTCGTCAAGGCGGACGGGTACGGCCACGGTGCGACGCAGACCGGCCGCGCGGCGCTGGCTGCAGGCGCCGCGGAGCTGGGTGTCGCCACCGTCGACGAGGCGATCAGGCTCCGGCGCGACGGCATCACCGCTCCCGTGCTGGCGTGGCTGCATCCGCCGGGGACCGACTTCGCCCCCGCGCTCGAAGCCGATGTGCAGATCGCGGTGTCGTCGGTGCGCCAGATCGGTGAACTGCGCGACGCGGCCGAGCGGACGGGACGCACCGCGAAAGTCACCGTCAAGGTCGACACGGGCCTGAATCGCAATGGCGCCAGCCGTGCGGAGTACACGGCGATGCTGCCCGAACTGAAGCGCGCGCTGGCCGAGGAAGCGTTCACGTTGCGTGGCCTCATGTCGCATCTGGTGCACGGCGACCTACCCGACGATCCGCTCAATGACCTTCAGGCGCAACGGCTCAGGGAGATGCACGGGCAGGCGCGCGACCAGGGTCTGCGGTACGAGGTGGTGCATCTGAGCAACTCGCCCTCGCTGCTGACACGGCCGGATCTCGGGTTCGACATGGTCCGCCCCGGCATCGCCGTGTACGGGCAGACCCCGATACCCGAACGTGGCGACATGGGGTTGAAACCGGCGATGACACTGAAATGTCCGGTGGCCCTGGTGCGCCCGGTGCAAGCGGGCGAGGGTGTGTCCTATGGCCACACATGGATCTCCGATCGCGACACCACCCTGGCGCTGCTGCCGATCGGCTATGCCGACGGTGTCTTCCGCAACCTCAGCGGCCGCATCGACGTGCTGATCAACGGCAGACTGCGGCCCGCGGTCGGACGCGTTTGCATGGATCAACTCGTCGTCGACGTGGGCTCCGACGGCGATGTGCGTGAGGGTGATGACGCGATCCTGTTCGGACCGGGCACCGACGGTGAACCCACCGCGCAGGACTGGGCGGAACTGCTCGGCACCATCACCTACGAAGTCGTCACGAGCCCACGCGGCCGCGTCGTACGGA